>JAATFQ010000044.1 GCA_015655115.1 Sphingobacteriales bacterium | reverse complement strand
TGGTGCACAGATGTTTAAAGAACCCGAAAAGGGAGACAAGGATATCAATATTGAAAGAACTGAAGAAGCATTGGAAACGAACCCAAATATTATTGCTGCGGGCTGTCCTTTCTGTATGACGATGCTGAATGATGGTGTTAAAATGAAAGATCAGGAACAAAATGTAGAGGTATTGGATATTGCTGAAATTACCGCAAGAGCAAATGGACTGTAATCCCCTATTCATCACTTCGCTGAATTCAGGAAGTAACGGCAACTGTTATTATGTAGGCAACGAGCGGGAGGCTATCCTGGTTGATGCCGGCATTTCATGCAGGGAAACCGAGAAGAGAATGACCCGTCTTGGGCTTTCTATGTCTAAGGTGAGAGCTATTTTTATCTCTCACGAACATGGAGATCATATCCGTGGTTTAACCGTGATGGCTAAAAAATACCAGCTCCCGGTATATATCACCCCCGGGACATTTACGAACAGCAAACTCGACCTGCCAGCACATCTTATCCACAATTTCTCAAGTCATGATATCGTAAGCATCGGAACATTAAAAATAACCTGTTTTCCTAAGATCCATGATGCCGCAGAACCGCACAGCTTTATGGTTTCATGCGGAGAAATTAATGTAGGGGTATTTACTGACCTCGGAGTTGTATGCGAACAATTAAGCCTGCATTTCCAACAGTGCCACGCTGCGTTCCTCGAAGCCAATTATGATGAAGAACTATTAAATACCGGCGGCTATCCTTATTTCCTCAAAAAAAGGATCAGTGGTGGCATGGGGCACCTTAGCAACACACAGGCACTGGAATTATTCACTAAATGCAGGCATGCCAATTTAAGCCATCTGCTGCTATCCCATCTATCCAAAGATAATAATGATCCTGAACTGGTCGAACATCTGTTTAATCAGCATGCCAATGGCACAACCATAGTAGTTGCTACCCGCTATGCCGAGACACCGGTTTTTATTATTGGTGCAGCGCCCGGCTCATCTTCTGCAGCTTCGCAGAAAGCTCATTTAGGTCTTCAGCTTCCATATTTTTAAGTGGAATACTCATATAGGTTGCCATGCTATCTATATCACCTTTTTTACTGTTATAAGTCTGCACGATGACATCATCGCCCTTGGTGTGTAACAGCAAAGTGCCTTTTTGTGTAGTACCAAGGAAATCAAGGTCTTTGAATTTCATGAGATTAAAAGAAAAGTACTCTACCTTGCCACTGTTAAAAAAACATTTGTACCTGCAAAAACCGGTTTTGGTAACATTCAACTCATATTTTTTTAATAAATCGGATGTAAAATCATAATGATCTGTCAGTTTTTGCTGTACATCGGCCATGTCCTGCTCAAAAGGATCTGCAGAAAAAGCTAAGAAAATAACACATATCAATGTATAAGCAGAGACTTTCAAGTAGAGTGTAAACTTTTTCATTTTGTATGTTATTTTGAATGCTCAATTTAAATAAAATGTTAAATTTGTGTATGAGTTTTTCTCCACAATCTAAAGTTTGGATCTATCAGAGCGATCGCAAGTTCAGTAACCAGGAGGTTGTTGCCATTCAGCAACAGTTAAATGAGTTTACTGCCCAATGGAAAGCCCATGGCCACCAGTTACAGGCTAAGGCAGAGGTATTATACAATTACTTCATTGTTTTTATTGTTGATGAAGCAACAACAGGTACTACGGGATGCTCAATTGATGCTTCAGTAAGGATTATTAAAGGTCTCGAAGCAGAATATAGTGTCGATTTGTTTAATCGTTTTAACATCGCTTATAAAGTTGATGATAAGGTCGTAGTAATCAATAAAGAGGATTTTGAGACATTAATCAGTATCAAGAAAATCACGCCGGAATCTACTGTATTTAATAATCTTTACAAACACTGGCCGACTTTGAAACTAAATGGGAAGTTCCATTTAAAGATAGCTGGCATAATAAGGTTTTTGCTGATCTACTGTAAATATACATTAAACTAACAAACCGTACATTAGTATGGTTCTTATAGGACATAGTATGCGACTATTACTGTATCTAATTGAGAATTGTCAGCTATTTAAATCTTAAGGGGCCTAGCCTTCTGATGTTCTGCATAATCTGGTAATGGCGATGCCTGATATATAGCGTGGGATGTACAGGTGTCCACCGTAGTGGGTTAGGGAAACAAGCAACAATATATGCGGCTTCAGACCGTGTCAGGTTCCTGCAGGATTTGCCATAATAGCTCTGTGCCGCGGCTTCTGCACCATAAATACCATCTCCCATTTCAATTACGTTCAGATACACTTCCAGAATCCGCTGTTTGCCCCATAGAAATTCTATCAACACTGTGAAGTAGGCTTCAAATCCTTTCCTTATCCAGGACCTGCCAGGCCACAAAAAAACATTCTTCGCTGTTTGCTGGGATATCGTGCTACCCCCTTTGATCTTTCCACCGTCTTTATTAGCCGAATATGCCCGGCTGATCGCTTTCATATCGAATCCGGAATGGTGCACAAAAAGCTGATCTTCACCAGCAATAGCGGCCCGTTTCATATTGGGCGACATGTCGTCAAGTTTCACCCATTCTTTTTCAGTCTTAAACGTTTTGCCATCGGACTTTCTTTCAATATTCCTCATGATCATGAGCAACGTAATTGGCGGATTAATAAAACGAAATGCTAATACCCAAAGAACGGAAACCAGAAAGAACCATAACAAAACACGTCCTATGATAACAGATAGCTTTTTTAAGGTGAACTGTTTTAAATTTATACTGTTTTTTTTCTTTGCGGCCATTGCGTGCAAAGTTAATAAAAAGACAGAATTGTAATCTGTTATACATATTTAAATCCTTTCTAAACATTTGAACTGCCGCACTTGTTCCATTGATAAAATATTAAGACATGGAAACAAGTAAAGTAAAAAAAATACACGATTATGGTCAGAGTATTTGGTTAGATTTTATTGACCGTGAAATCATCAAATCTGGAAAACTTCAGCAGCTGATTACAGAAGATGGTGTAAGGGGGCTGACTTCTAATCCTGCAATTTTTGAAAAAGCAATTAGCAGCAGCAATGATTATGATGCAGATATAGCCGCACTTTCTAAAGAAAACCTTAGCAATGAAGATATATTTTACCGCCTTGCCATACAAGACATACAGCAGGCTGCAGATCTGTTATTGCCAGTTTTCAATGAAGAAGTTGTAGGTGCAGATGGCTATGTGAGCCTTGAAGTTTCACCACTGCTTGCATTGGATACTGAAGGAACTATCAAACAGGCTTTGGAATTATGGAAAGCGGTAGACCGTAAAAATGTAATGATTAAAATCCCTGGTACACAACCGGGACTGGCAGCTATCAGAAAAGCTATAAGCGAAGGGCTGAATATTAATGTCACACTCCTGTTCGGCCTGGACCGTTACAAAGAGGTAACTGAAGCTTATATCTCAGGCCTGGAAGACAGATTGGCTAAAGGAGAAAGCATTAGTGAGATCTCTTCTGTTGCGAGCTTCTTCTTAAGCAGGATTGATGTCTTACTTGATCCTATCCTGGAAAAAAATGAGCTGCAGGACCTTAAAGGGGAAGTGGCAATAGCATCTGCAAAAAAGGCATACGAGATTTATAAAGAGGTTTTTAACAGTGAGCGCTGGAAAAAACTGGCGGAAAAAGGAGCCAGGCCTCAACGGTTACTATGGGCAAGTACCAGCAGCAAAAATCCTGCTTACAAAGACACCAAATATGTGGAAGCACTAATAGGTGAGGATACTGTAGATACCATCCCTATGGAAACACTGGAAGCTTTTCGCGATCATGGCGACCCTGAAAACAGACTGGAAATTGATATGGAAGGAGCTTCTTCAGTTCTGGCGCAGTTGCATCACGCTGAGATCGACCTCAACCAGTTAACACAGCAATTGGAAGATGAAGGAATAGAGAAGTTTAATGCCCCTTATGAAAAACTGTTAAAAGCGATTGAGGAACAAAAGCAGAAAGTATAAGTAAGAGAACTGATATTAAAAAAACCTCAATAAACCCTACATGGCGAATCCATGAGTATAAGGAATTATAGATACTCATGAATAAATTCAACAATCGGTGATATCTCAATAATATAGAAAAACTGAAAAACAATAACTATTGATGAAACCCTTGAATAAGAATTTGATTAGATTTGCCCAGTATTTTTACTCACATCAGAAATAATGAAATTTACAGCATCAAGGCTCTCCGAAGGGAACAAGGTTTTTCCGGCAGAGATCTATTTAGAAGAAAATAGTGTCGAAATTAAGGCACCGGGTCTTTTCAGTGGCGACTCCAAGTATCTGAACTATGAAGATATTACGGCTATTGAAGTGGACTCTCCTATGATTGGTTTCTCTACCCTTAGACTGTTTCACAATGGCAATAAAGTGGAAGTTCATGGCTTCTCTAAAAAGGATATTAAAGAGATCCGAAGAATTGTTGATGAGAACAGGTCAAAAAGAAGAAAGAACTATTAATAAATCCTGATATGCAGGTATAAAAAAAGCGTCCGGATAAAATCAGGACGCTTTTTTTTGTTTTGTAAGAAGAGATTACTCAGCTACAACTTCGAAAGGAACTTTAACTTTCACTTCTTTGTGCAAGTTTAAGTTGGCAACATATTCACCAACAAATTTAGGTTCAGTTTCAAAAGTAATACGGCGACGGTCAACATCAAAACCTTGTTGTTTTAATGCTTCGGCAATCATAATAGTGTTTACAGCACCAAAAATCTTACCTGTTTCACCAGCTTTAGCTCCGATAGACAATTTAACATCTGTTAAACGTGTAGCGATACTTTCAGCATCTTTCTTAATTTTATCTTGTTTAAAAGCTGCTTGCTTTAAGTTTTCTGCCAATACTTTTTTAGCAGAAGGTGTAGCCAAAGAACCAAATCCTTGTGGGATAAGATAGTTACGGCCGTAACCAGGCTTTACGTTTACAATATCATCTTTCTCTCCAAGAGATTTGATGTCCTGTTTTAATATAATTTCCATGTCTCAGCTCCTATTTTAATTGGTCAGCAACGAAAGGTAACAAACCAATATGGCGTGAACGTTTTACCGCCTGAGCCACTTTACGTTGAAATTTCAATGATGTACCGGTTAAACGGCGAGGTAAAATTTTACCTTGGTCATTGATGAATTTTAACAAAAAGTTTGCGTCTTTATAATCAATATATTTAATACCATTCTTTTTGAAACGGCAATATTTTTTTCTGTTATCGTCCACTTTTGGAGCGGTAACATATTGTATCTGATCTTTAGCCATT
>JAATFQ010000163.1 GCA_015655115.1 Sphingobacteriales bacterium | reverse complement strand
TTCAAAATAGATTTGCGCATATAGTATAGAAATTCTATCTTTGCGGCTCCTGAAAGGGAATATGCATCCATAGCTCAGCTGGATAGAGCAACGGTTTTCTAAACCGTAGGTCATAGGTTCGAATCCTATTGGGTGTACAAAGAAGCTCTTAACTTAAATGTTAGGAGCTTTTTTAGTTTAATACTAATGGTTAATCTTGAAAGGTACCCACCTATAACAAGAGAACTTGATTTAAAGAATAATTGAATGAGAATAGATATTGTTATCTATAAGATAAAAGAGCTGCACCAATTCATGATGCAGCTCTATTAATCTGAATTTTATTCTAAGACTACAGTGTAGCCATATCGATTACAAATCTGTAACGGACATCGCCTTTTTCCATACGCTCATATGCAGTTTGTATATCTTTGATATCAATCATTTCTATTTCAGAAACAATACCATGCTCTGCACAAAAATCAAGCATTTCCTGAGTTTCGGCAATACCGCCAATACCAGAACCACCTATGCTTTTTCTGCCGGCCAGTAAACTGAAAGCCGCTATTTCTGCAGGCTTAGGCGGAACACCAACACAGATAAGCGTACCATCGGTTTTCAATAAAGAGAGATACATATTAAAGTCATGCTCAGCAGAAACGGTATCTAATATAAAATCAAATGTACCCATAGCAGCTTTTACCTGAGCTTCATCTGTAGTGACTACAAAATGATGAGCACCAAGTTTTTTTGCATCTTCTTCTTTCTTAGGGGATGTACTCAGTACTGTTACTTCAGCACCAAATGCAACACCAAATTTAACGCCCATGTGGCCTAATCCACCAAGACCCAGTACGGCTAATTTATGACCTTTACCTACTTTCCAATGTCTTAAAGGAGAGTAAGTAGTGATACCAGCACATAATAACGGTGCTACAGCAGCAAGGTTTAGTTTCTCTGATACATGCAGCACAAACTCTTCCCTAACAACTATTGTATTTGAATAACCACCGTAAGTTGGTGTTTTACCATCACGCTCAAAACTATTGTATGTTCCGGTGTTGCCCTCTAAACAATATTGTTCAAGGTCCTTCTTACAGTTCTCGCAAACCTGGCATGAATCTACCATACATCCTGTACCAGCAAGATCACCTACTTTAAATTTCTTTACATGGTCACCAACTTTAATTACACGGCCCACAATTTCATGTCCCGGAACCATTGGGAATATACCTGGAAACCAATCGTTTTTAATCTGATGCAAGTCTGAGTGGCAAACACCACAAAATAAAATATCAAACTGTACATCATGCGGACCAACTTCACGGCGTTCAAAAGTCCAGGGAGCTAAATCTGTACCGGCGCTCTGCGCCGCATATCCTTTTGTTTCTATCATTGTATATTTAATTATTTAGTATAAAGGTAAGTCAATCTACAAACCGAAGACTGCAAAAATCAAATGCTTGATTGCAAAATTCAAACATTTTCAAATGTATATACGCTATAAAAGAATGATGCGTATCTCTTATCTACCCCATACACATATTATAATCTGCCACAGCAAATAACTGACCAAATTTATTATTCCTCTACAGCCTAACCCTAATTTGTTCTTCCTGAATTAATTATCCAGATCATAAATCTTCAAATCAATTTATAGCAGTCCGATTTTTTTCTTCAGCTCTTTAGATAAAGCTGCTTTAGGAACAACAAGACTTACCGTATTAACAGCAAAATAAGGCTCTGAAACTTCTATGTATCCTTTAAAAGGTCCCACAACACCCCATGAATTTTTCACTTTAAAAAAGAACTTACCGTCGGCCGACTGATCCAGTCCAATGAGGTGCATTAAATGATCATCCTCGGTAGTCAGATTTTCGTACAGCTGCTGGCGTAATTCTGTAGAATATGTTCTCTCTTTTGCATCAGGATTCAATACAGGCAGTTTAACATCTTCAGCATTTTCAAATAACATCGCATATCCTTTTCCCTGCTGAAAATCTTTGTTGCTCACATCGGCATCCCACATGATGGTATAACCACTCTTTAATGCATCTTTAGTGAGGTTTACCATATCATTCAGTGGCAGATTATAGAACGAACCATTTGCGAAATTATCCGGAGCCTCTAATATGAATTGGCTATAATAAGGATGATGAGTAAATGAACTGATGTTTACATAATCATTGGCATCAAACTTCAGCACATCCTTAGCAAAAGTTTTCGGAGTATAATTTTTCCCCTTATAATCAAAGTTTGCTGGCGGAGTACCGATCTTTTTATCAAGGATCGCCTCATAACCTTTCAGCCAGTCGGCCGCTAAAGGACGATTCTTCAAAACGCCATCCAAATAAGATTTCAGCTCATTCTCTAAACCCTTATGATCAGGTATCTCCCCGCTTGCTCCCTGAAATACCTCCTGTGGTACAGCACCATATAAAGAAACTGCACGGATCAAATCATGACCCAATCCGCCTTCGCCGAATTGTGCTTTACCCTGACGGAGGATATAATTTTTGGCTTTTTCAATATAAATGTTGCGTGCTGTAAACATTTCAGAAAGATTAAACTCTCCCAATCCTTTGCGGATCTCCTCAGACTCAATTAACGAAGTAGTAGAGTAGTTCCAGCAGGTACCCGATGCACCCTGATTTTTTACAGACGTAGCGGCATTATCTTTGATCGTTTTTAACGGTCCCTCCTGTGCATGTAAAGAAGTGATAAGCCCGATTCCACAGGCAACTAAAAGAATATGTTTCATTTGATGGATTGATATTTATAGATGATTAAATTGATCAAATTTAGCAATTAAGCATTGTCTCTAATGCATTGAAACGAATATTTTTCAAATAGGGATGAATTGAGCATAATGACTGATCAATAAATGCAAAAAGCTTTTGTTTTGACCAAAGATTTATAGCTTTGCAAAAAATTCTGAGTCTTATTGAAGGCCCGGTTTTACTCTGGCATCTTTAGCAGATAGCATTTTTCACTTAAAACAACATTTCCCTTTTGCATGAGTAAGTTTCTATATGGAATTGATTTTGGAACAACCAATTCCGCCCTATCCATCTATGATGAAGAAAAAAAAACGATTATAAAAACGATTACAGTACCGTCACTTCTGTATTTCCATCAGGAATATGGTGCCGACGAAGCCCTGAATTATGTTGTAGGCAAAAATGCTATTGCAGCATATCTCAATGACGGCATGAAAGGACGGTTTATCAAATCAATTAAACAGATATTATCGAGAAGCAGTTTCATAGAAACCAGAATCCATAATAAAAGATACAATGCATCAGACCTGGTAGCACTAATTCTCAAAGACCTGAAAGCCAAAGCTGATAAAATAACCGGATATGACTGTAAAAAAGCAGTAATTGGAAGGCCTGTATTTTTTGATGATGACAGCACATTAAAAGATACCCTGGCACAAACACGGTTAACTAAAGCAGCTACAATTGCAGGATTCAGTGATGTGCGCTTTCAATTTGAACCTATTGGCGCTGCATTCGCCTATGAAAAAACAATCAGCAAAATAGAAAAAGTACTTGTAGCCGACCTGGGCGGAGGAACCACAGATTTCACCTTCCTGGTACTTGATCCTGCTAATGCGGGTAATAAAGACAGAAGAAGCGACATGATAGCTTCCGGTGGTATCTATATTGGAGGCGACAGCTTTGATTCTGCTTTTATGTGGGACAAAGGCACACCCTACTTTGGCAAAAACACATTATATGAGGCTACCCCGGGAAAGATCCTCACTGTACCGATATCACTTTTTGCAAATATCTGCTCATGGGATAAAATGAACTTTTTTAATGGCCTGAGAATCCAAAAAGACCTGGAGAACTATTACCATTACTCAAAAAATGACAGGAAATTTAAAAACCTGATCACGCTTATTGATAATAATCTTGGGTATTCTATCTTCCAGTCTATTGAAAAAACAAAAATAGAACTGTCGGATTTACCTGTTTCTCAGTTTACCTACAACAACATGGGGATTGAGATCAATGAAGAAATTTCCAGGCCGCAATATGATGCTGTAATTGAAAAAGATATCAGGAAAATCAGCACTTATCTTGACGAATTCATGCTGAAAAACAATATCGTGCCGGAGGATATTGACAGCCTCTTTCTTACTGGCGGAACCTCATTGGTTGGAGGGATACAGCAACTATTTAAAACTAAATTCCCTCATATCCCAGTAAATTCGGGCGACAACTTCACGAGTGTGGCAAAAGGCCTTGCATATAGCGGTTACCTGTTCGAAGAAGAGTAGACAAATATCCCGGATATGAATTTATAAGATCTAATAAAAATATTGTAAACCGCTGGATATTTCCAGCATCCAATCGCTATCCTTCTTGCCAGCAGCGGGGACACCCATCTTGTAAATGCCGTTGCTGAAGCAATAGGGAATGATCATCTACAGAACCCGCTGTGCGGAAGAAACTTCGAGTATTCAATAATTATGAATACGCGTCTTTTGTGAAAATGTACTGATTAAATAAGGGACGTTTATTGTTTGCTAGAGAAGACCTCTTCTCTAGCATTGAGAGATATCGTTTGGTCAATAATTTTATATATCTTTATTATGTGTCAATAAAAACAACCTCTCTTCTCCTCTTTGTCTTTACTCTGGCTTCTTCCTGCAAAAAAGATAAAGCTATAGAAAATGCTCCTGATGCTATATTTTCAAATGTCATCATTTTAGGGAACAGCATCACTTATTCGCCGGCAAATGCCGAAGTTGGATGGAATGGAAACTGGGGCATGGCAGCAAGTGCCCCAGAGCTCGATTTTGTCCATCTTCTAACTGCCGATTTTAAATATAAAAATACAGCTTGCGTGGTTACAGCAAAGAATGTTGCAGCCTTCGAGGTAAACTATCCGGCATATAATTTTGATGCTGAATTGAAGCAAATTAAAGATTTGAAACCAGACTTACTGATCATAAGAATTGGCGAAAATGTGAAACAAGAAGGTATCGACAGTGTTGCCTTCGAGCAAAAATATTCATCACTTGTTGACTATTTTAAAGCGAATAATCCTAATTTAAAAATATTGGCGGCGGGATCGTTCTGGGGTAATCCAACGGTCGATCGTATTATGTCAAGGCACTCATCATTCCTGACCCTTAAAACCATAGGCCTTGACATGAGTAATTATGCCTGGGGACAATATGAAAATACCGGGGTGGCTTCACATCCATCCGACAAAGGGATGAAGGCTATTGCTGATTTAATATGGTCGGATGTGATCAGATTATAATCTTGACTAGCCTCCTTCTTTATCATTGAACATTCGAGGTCATCATAACAAACATCCCTAATTCCAAAAAATTAACCTTACCTCCCTTTTATAGCTATTGATTAGCTCTTGCTTCTAGGCTGATAGCTCAATATATGCCTTAAAAAATTAATTGGATAAGTTATTCGTCTATAATATTAGACAAAAAACACTAATCACTTGTAAGTCTAAATTTATAGACGTAGAATTGTATACGGAATATCTCCTCAAATAACCTTTACATCAACAAGATCAGATTATGAAGAAATTAATTATTGCCTGCCTATGCTGTATAAGCATTTACAGCTTTGGCCAAAATGTAGTAAACATTAATGGCACCAATGTCCTCGGCCCGGGTACAAAAGCAGCTCAGAAAGTGTTGGACAGTGCCACCTTAAAATGTGCTTATATCTTCAGCAAAAAGAAAGAAGGTACAGAAAAACCATACCGGACAGATACAATGATCCTTGATATTGGGAGTAAAGTGTCCAGATTCTACGACCCTGCAAGAATTAGCAGAGACTCTCTCCTGTCTGATAAAATGAAAAACATGGGTACTGAATCTATTAAAAGTGTCTCTGTATACAAGGGTGAAAAGGCCAAAGATCTGGCCAATATGCCGGGGACAATTGCATCACCGTCAAATGAAGGGGAAAGTTACCAGATCTACAAGGATAAATCCAGCAAGAAAATTACGGTCATTGACAAGGTTGCAGCAAGCGGCGACAAATTCAGCTATGAGGATGAAATTGGAACTCTGGAATGGCAAATTACCAATATAACAGATACTATCCAGAGCTATGCCTGTCAGAAGGCAACAGTGCATTTCAGAGGAAGGGATTATACTGCCTGGTTTGCTCCAGATATACCTGTAAGCGACGGACCATGGAAATTTGCCGGACTGCCCGGACTAATCCTAAAGGTAGAAGATTCCCACCAGCTGTTTGTTTTCAGCCTGATCGGACTACAGCAATTGAATCCGCTACAGCCTATCCTGACTGATGATCCTAAAAAAACGATCAAATGCACACGTGCCGAGTTTGAAAAACAAAAGAAAAAACAGGGTGCAGGAATGCAAATCAACACTAATGGCGGAAATGTGATCATTAGCGACCTGCCAGGAGTCGTACTTTATACCCCAATGGAAGTAGAATGATTACCGCGCTCAGACTGCCAGGAAGCATACTGACCTTCTTCATTCTTTGCCTGTCCGCTGCAGGTGCCTATGCCCAAACTACTATAAGGGGCAATGTAAAAAGCAACACAGACGGAAAAGGAATGCCTGGTATTAATGTAATGGCAATAGACAAAAAATCTGCTGCAGTACTTCGTTATGGCATTACTGATAATAATGGCGACTATCTGCTTAGCTTTAAAAGCCCGGCAGATAGTCTGTTGCTAACTTTTTCAGGTTTTAATATAGCAAAGCAAAGTCATACGATAGGCAACCGCAGTCAGCTGTTAAACTTTGAAGTCAGTCCCCAGCCTATCAAGCTCAAAGAGATTAAGATTAATCCTCCAAAAATTCGTAGATTAAATGATACTATCAGCTATTTGGTGGATGGTTTTGTCGACCCTGATGACCGCACTATTGGAGATGTGCTGAAAAAAATGCCTGGAATAGAGGTAAAACCCGATGGCAGCATTTTATACAATAATAAGCCCATCAATAAGTTTTATATTGAGAATCAAGATCTGCTGCAGGGTCGTTATGGCATCGCAACAAACAATATCGAAGCCAGAGATGTGGCAACAGTGCAGGTATTAGAGAACCACCAACCCGTTAAAGCGCTCAAAAACAGAGAATTTACCGACGAAGCAGCGCTCAATCTGAAGCTAAAAGACAATGCCAAAGGTGTACTGATCGCTAATGCTAAGGTGGGGGCCGGACTCTCCCCTATTTTATGGAATAATGAGTTATTTTCAATGTATTTTAATAAAGGGCGGCAGAATATGAATACCTATAAAGGAAATAATACAGGTGATGATCCCGGATCAGACTTCAATTCGTATTATAAAGATGGAGGCAAAACAAATTCCGGCGGATTATTGTCCGTACAATCGCCCTCTGCACCAGCAATAAGTCGCCAGCGATACCTCTTTAACCGGGCTCATGCATTTTCTATCAATAACCTGTGGACCACAGGGAAAGAAAAGCAACTTAATTTCAACATGAGTTACCTGAATGACAGGCAGGATAAAAGCAGCTTTTCACGTTCTACCTATTATTTGCCGGGCGACAGCATATTCAGTATCCAGGAAAAAATATCCTCCCGCGAATCAATCAGCCAGCTGGATGGATCTCTGCAACTGAACACCAACAAAGACAAATATTTTCTCGACAATGTACTGAGCTTTAAAGGGAAATGGGGCCAGACGGCAGGTATAGTTGCCCAGGCAGACACGGTTTTTCAACAATTGCACAGCCCTCAATATGCATTTGCGAATACACTGAAACTCATCAGGAATTATAAAAAAATAAGCCTTAAGATATCATCTTACACTGCCTATACCAGAAGCCCGCAGACACTCAATGTACAGCCTTTATTATATGATAACTTGTTTAGCAGCAGTGATGATTTCAACTCCATGCAGCAAGAAGTTACCCAGGATCGTTTTACCAGCAATAATGAGCTGTCTTTTGGGTTAAACAGTAATTCCTGGAAACAGAATTATGCGATAGGGTTAAATGTGAACCTGCAGCAATTCCGCTCTAAATTACAGGGACAGATGCCTACAGGCGTACTGGGCAGCGAGATAGATTCCCTAAGCAATAATCTCCATTGGAACAAGCGGGAGGTTTATTTCGATCCAGACTATACTTATGTATTTAACGATTTCCGGGCAACAGCAAGTCTTCCTCTGAGTTATAATGCATTATATACCAATGAACAATATACGGCGCAAAGGAAAAATATCAACCGCTTATTCTTTAATCCAGTCTTCACCCTGCATTATGATCTCAATCTGTTTCTGGCTTTATCTGCTAATGCAGGCTACACCCATCAACTGGGGGAAATTAATGATGTATATACGGGCTTCATTATGCAATCTTACCGCAGTCTGGTGAGGAATGACGGGCAGTTGCCAGAACAGCAAAACCAGTCCTGCTCGATAGATTTAAATTACCGCAATCCTCTCCACGCAATATTCGGCAATGCCGGGATAAGGTACTTCAGGAATAAAACAAACCTCCTTTTTGGATACGACTATCAAGGCATACTGCAGATCAAAAAGACCTACGAAATGCCAAATGTCACTTCCGGATATAACTTCAGCACCAGGATCAGCAAAGGAATTGATGCCATTGCAGGCAGTATTACGCTGGAAGTTAACTACTTTAACACCAGTAGCTCACAGATCAGCCAAAACCAGCTGATAGCTTTTAAAAGCAAAACCTATTTAATTAAGCCTGGTTTTTACAGTAAAATCCAGTCGTGGGCCAGTGTCAGTTACGATTTCCAGCTTAACAGAAGCAAAAATAAGATCTACAATGCAACTATTCCATTAAGAGCAATCTCGGCAAATAATCAACATACCCGTTTAAGCCTTTTCCCTGCAAAAGGGCTGACCTTAAATTTTACACATGAATATTTTTATGCCAATGCGATTGCTGCTGGGAATAGAACGATGCATTTCGCAGATACTGGCATCAAATACAAATATAAGAATATGGAATTCAGCGCAGAATACGACAATATATTTAATGCAAAGCAATACATATCTGCCAGTTACAGCGAGATCAGCACATATTATTCAGCCTACGACCTTAGGCCTGCTCAAGTAATACTAGGCATCAGATTTAAAATTAAATAATACCTCAGGCAGAATAATAAAATGCTACTGGCATATGAAATAATAATTAAAATAATACACATAATTTTATTCACGCACTTGCTTGTCTATAAATTTAGTCATACATTTATATTATAATGGAAAAAAAGATAACAGTCCAACTAACAAAAGCGGAGGAACAGATCATGCAGATCTTATGGAGCCTGGGGGAGGGTACTGTACAGGATATCCGTGAAAAACTGGACGACCCTAAACCGGCACGGACCACAATTTCTACGGTACTGACGATTCTTGAAAACAAAGGGTTTGCTGCGCATAACAGTGTAGGAAGAATTAACAACTATATCCCTGTTATCTCCAAAGAATTGTACTCAAAGTCGCAGTTACTCGGCTTGCTAAAAAACTATTTCAATAACTCTTTCTCTACTATGGCTTCCTTCTTCGCTAAGGAAAGCAATTATACGGTAGAAGAACTGGACCAGTTAATACAAAACACTAAAAATGAATTAAATAAGGAACAAAAAGAAAAGTAAACCATGGAAGAGCTAATTGTTTATCTGCTGAAATCTGCCCTTTGTACGCTGACTTTTTTTGGCATCTATTGGTGCTTTTTAAGGAATGAAACCTTTTACAGATTTAACAGATATTTCCTTCTTTCGGGGATTATATGTGCCCTGCTCCTCCCTTTTTGCCACTACAGCTATACGGTAAACATGGAGATTCCTGCAGCAATTAACCAGTTCGCAATTGAAAAAGACAGCAATATTATTATTTCTTCTATTCCATTCTGGCAGTATTTTAGCCTTGCTATTTATACTTTGATCACTTCCTTTTTGATGATTCGTCACCTCGCTGGCTTAATGAAAATCAAAAGAATAGTAAATAAATACGGGTATTCACTGGTCAATGGTTATAAAATTATAAATGCACCAGTATTCCAGACTTCATTTTCAGTATTCAATTATATCTTTATTGATATTTCAGCTGATACATCTGAAACCGAAAGAAAGCTCATTCTTGAGCATGAACTGGCACATGTAAAACAATACCACTGGGCCGATCTGTTAATCGCTCAGCTGATCTGTTCAATGCAGTGGTTCAATCCTTTTGCCTGGCAATACCTCCGCGCCATCAAGCAGAATCACGAGTTCCTGGCCGATGCATCCGTGCTGCAGCAAGGTAACTCTCCGGCACAGTACCGTGCAGCGCTGATTAACCATACGCTAAAAACACCAGTTTTCATGTTTGCAAGCTCCTTTGCCCAATATGATCAATTAAAAAGAGTGAAGATGATGATGAAAACCAGCTCCAATCCAGTACGGAAGCTTTCCGTATTACTCGTTCTTCCCCTGGCGGTGCTATTCCTTTTTGCTTTTGCAAGGCCCGAATACAAAGTAACCTATATTCAAAAGAAGACAGCAGATAAAACACCGTTCATTTTACGTAAAAAGGAAAAATCTCCCGTTAAAACCTCTTATACAGTTAATAGTCAGAAAGCTGTCGCTCAATTACAGCCAGGAAAAGTAACCGCACAGGAAAACAGGCATCACAAACTTAAACTAAAGAAAGCTACCACTGAAAAAATGACTGTTACAGCTGACAATGATAGCGTTAAAGTCAAGATAAAAAACACATCAGGAGTTTCAAGGGATGCACATCCGCTGATTTTTCTTGATGGAGCAGAGCACGAGTCTCTCAACGATGTAAATTCCAGTGATATTGAATCTATAAATGTTTATAAAGGCCGCCAGGCAATTGAAAAATACGGTGATAAAGGTAAAGATGGAGTAATACAGATTACCACAAAAGGCAAAGCATCCATAAACCTTGTTCAGCCCTCATCTCAAAAGACCAAGCCAGTATCCAGGATTATAATTTTAAAACCATCTCATTAGCTATTTTATAACCAACTTATAATTATTTTAAAGCAACCTTACTAAAAACATGATACTCACCCGGTGCTAATACAGCCTGATAAGTAGCAGAGGCAAGCGTAACATTTCCTCCTGCAGCATCTATCCAGGTACCAGCACTACCAAAGTCGATCGCTGCATTGTGACTAACAACATCAAAATTCCCGACCACGACCACCACATTGCTGCCTTCCGTAAGCTTGATATATTTTACTGCACCATCAAGGCTATGAGCAGACGAGGCCGAGTTAAAAATGCTGTTGTTTTTCTTTAGGTTGATGAACTTTGCATAAGCAGTATACAAAGCCTTACGGTTAGTATCATCAAAATATTCCCAGTGAACGGGTTTCAGCCCTAAGCGTCCATTATAATCAATACTGATATCATAGCCCAGCTCTCCAAACTGCCAGATCATCTTAGGTCCGGGGATACTGAATAAAAATGCAGCAGCAAGCTCCTCACGTTTAAGAGAGGCAGCCAGATTTCCTTTAATCACATAGCTGCCTGAAGCATTACCATAAGTTATATTTTTATAATTCAGGCGCTCCTCGTCGTGGCTTTCCGCATAATTCACTATACTTTCAGACTTACTGAAGCCATGGTTAGTATAAAAAGCCCATGAAAAATCGGAATCTGTTGACCAATACCCCATCGTTGCCTGGTTCATAGTATAATTGAGATTATTCCATAACATCATACCTTCATCTGCGAGAACCTTCTCCTCATCAGCGGCAACGAAATCCTCCAGGATCACATAGAAATTATTGGCATCAATACTCTTTATATAATTGTTATATTCCTTCCAAATGGCAACCCTACTCGCGTCATACGCGCTTAAAGCTGCATCAGTAGTCGTTTTACGCTGTGTAAATCCTTTAGCCAGATCGAATCTGAAACCATCGATCTTATATTGCTCCATCCAATGCTTCATCACATTTTTAGAATAGCTTTTTGTGGCTGCACTTTCATGGTTAAAATCATACCCCACATTATAGATATGTGTAGCATCAGTATTAAACCAGGGGTTGCTGGCGGTTGTTTTTTGTGCAGTCTGATCGAAGTAGAGTTGTACCATGGGCGATTTACCGTAAGCATGGTTCAGTACAATATCCATTATCACAGCAATACCTTTACCATGGCATTCATCAATAAAATGTTGTAGTGCTGTTTTTGTACCATAATATTTATCAGGAGCAAAAGCAAAATTAGGGGTATAACCCCAGTTTATATTTTCGTCGAACTCAGCCACAGGCATCAGCTCAATCGCATTGATCCCCAGATTTTTCAGGTAATCCAGCTTTTCCAATGCCCCGGCATAGCTGTGTACAGTAGTAAAATCTCTGATCAGCAGTTCGTAGATAACGAGATTATTTTTCTCAGGTCTTGTAAACGAAGTGTATTTCCAGTTATACACGGGTTGGTTTGCCTGCATTACACTTACATCACCCGTCGTCTTTCCTGTGGGATATGCCTTTAATCCAGGATAGGTAGCCGCATCAATACCCGCATCATTAACAGGGTCCAGAATCTTCTCACAATACGGATCGGCAACTTTCAGGTTGCCGTCAACCAGGAACTGGTAAGCATATTCCGTATCAGGATTAAGGTTATCTATCTGCACCCACCACGTATTACCGTCAGCAGCCAGCTTCATCTGATATGCAGCTGTACTTTGCCAGTTGTTAAAATCTCCCAATACCACAACCGACGTTTTTAACGGCGCATAAAGTGTGATAATGGCAGAAGTTCCGTTATTAAGGAAAGTAACCCCCTGTTTAGTTCCGGCTGGAAGTGTTGTTGCCGGAGTTCCTGTTTCAATTTGATTGTTATCTGCTGTACTTGATTTTTTACAGGCCGCAGCAAATAAAAGGGCAATAAAAACAAGGTATAGGGTTCTCTTCATGTTTGTATCTGGAGGTAAAATATCAAACAAAGTTATATTATAATTGATGCAATCTCTTATATAAATCTGTATAAAAGCAATTTAAACGTGAGTTTAGGCTATATTTAAATATATTCATTTCAAAGCAACAAGATTCACTGTCCAAGTTCAAATTTAAAGCTTTCATGATCGTACCTGCAAAATATAATTTTCAGCCTCATGGAAATAATATTTCCCCTGCCCTTTTATGCTCCCCGCTCATCATAATTACTCCTGTTTATATTGCTGATTTTGTAAGATTACATTAGCTTTGAGCAAGCAGAATAAAACCCTAGGATGTCAGATTTTCGTTTAGAAGTATTTTATACTGTTGCCAGGCGAATGAGCTTTACTAAAGCAGCACAAAGCCTGTTTATTACACAGCCAGCTGTAACAAAGCATATTAATGAATTGGAGCAACGGTATAACAATAAGTTATTTGAGCGGCAAGGCAATAAGATAGCGTTAACAGCAGCAGGGAACCTATTGCTGAAACATGCAGAAACACTGTTTGCCATATACCGCAATATAGAATTTGATATGAATGCACTGGTCAATAAAGACAATGGCCTGCTTCATCTTGGAGCCAGCACCACAATTTCAAGTTATGTAATCGCCCCTTTACTGGCCGGATTCAGGAAAAAATTTCCGGCAATTCAGCTCCACCTGATCAATGGCAATACCGAACATGTAGAAAGGGCCTTGCTTGATAAAGAGATAGAACTCGGAATTGTTGAAGGTAAGTCCAAAAACCAGGAAATAAAATACACCGAATTTATTAAAGATGAGATCGTACTGGTTTGCGGCAAAGACCATCCTCTGGCACGCAGAAAGGCCGTTGAACCTGATTTAATGATGCTCAACTCTTTTGTCATGCGCGAACATGGTTCTGGTACACTGGAGGTAATTGAACATGCCCTGAAAAGCGTAGGAATTAAACTGACAGACCTGAGTGTAGAAATTCAACTGGCAAGTACAGAAAGTATCAAAAGCTACCTTATGCATTCTGACACAATGGCCTTTATATCTATTCACGCCTTACATAAAGAACTGCTGAGCGGCAGCTTAGTGATCATCGATGTTACTGGCTTAACTATTGAACGCAATTTTTATTTCATTCAGCTTCAGGGTAACTCTGATGGCTTAACCCAGGTATTTTTAAGACATGCGATGCTCGTTCATAATTTGAAATAATAGATTGATCCGAACTCATATGCTTCAGCTGGTTCATATGACAACCTCCATACATAACCCATCGCTATAAACAACACGATCCTGTATACAATAATTAATTTTTAATTAACTCCTTCCCTAAGTCGTCAATCAACACAATTTGACAAAATTATCACACTTCTTTATGGCTTACAAATTGCAGCATCCTTAAAAAAAAACAAATACCGGGCAATCGCATATTCAAACAGGGTAAAAAACACCTCACATTTGTACCTCAATAAAAGGTAAATCCATTCATAGATGCCAGTAATGCTAATTTTAAAATTTATTAATAATATTTCTTTCTGCTGTACAGCCCGGTGGAAGGAAAAATATATGAGCAGAAAGCATTTCATTCAACCATGTGCCGTATCAGCCTGAGGAGTATTAAAGTAAAGCGGTATACTGTTTGCAAATGATATAACAACATTTCACTAAACTTAGAACCACTCCCAGTTAATGAAAGCCAGCAAATTTTCTTTTACCATCATCTCATTTATTATTATTGTATGCCTCGTTATTTTATTTAAAACGTCATTCAATCAATATACTGAGCAGAATACATTGCGCGCCGCAGGCCTGCAAATGTCAGATAATTGGAGGCAAACAGCCAGGCTTGATACGATTAACATGAGTCTCAATGAAGCTGAAAATGATTACAGGATGTACACCGCATTGTGGGACAAAGCGTATTTCCTGAAATATACCAAAGGTATACAACACGTTTCATCCCTGCTGAAATCTTTCTCCGATGAGAATAAGGTAAGAAATGCTACAGAAAACATATCTGTTGATCTTGTCAAAAAGAATAAGCAGATTTTACTGTATGCGAGACTTAAAAAACTGACCGACTCACTCCTGCTGATTAACCTCCATGCAGACAGCTCAAAAGGCAATAATCCTGTCAAAGCAATTCAGACATTACGCCTGCCGCAGCCCGTTGTAAAGAAAACAATCCACCTGGAAGAAACTAAATCCAAGGCCCCGGAAAAGAAGGCAAAGCTCTTCCAACGCCTTAAAAGTGCGATTCTTAACAAAGACAATAAAAAGGATACAATAAAAATCCACGACAAAGAGATAGTATACCAGAATATAGACAGCAAAGAGTCGCTTTACAATAAAAAACAATTGGAAGCCATAAAGAATTATTACAAGAATCTTTTTGAGAAGCAACAACAAAATCGTATTAGCCTGGGAGAGAAGGAAAAGATCATATTAACACTCAACAAGCAGATTTTAGATAATATTAAACTGATATTCCATGAGTTTAGCTTAAGAGAGCACCAGATTGCTGAAAACAGGGAAACAGATTTAAGAAATAAGAGCCTTAATGCCCTGGATGTAATAGACCAGTCCGGAAAAATCCATCTTATTGTGAACCTGATATCCCTGGCAATTATTGCCTTCCTGTTGATCAGGTTATATTATGCTTATAACAGGATCCTTAAAGCAAAGAAAGCTGCTGAAGAACAGGTAATCGTTAAATCCAGGTTTTTCACCAGCTTAAGCCATGAAATGCGCACCCCTCTAAACGCCATCCTCGGATTAACAGAGCAGCTCAAGGCAACTCCTTTAAATAAAGAACAGCAGACGATGTCAATATTGCTGGAGGCCTCTTCGTCTATGCTCCTCTCGGCGGTAAATGAAGTACTTGACTTCTCAAGGCTGGAAACAGGGAAACTGACGCTGTCCAAAACTCCTTTTTATTTTAAAGCAGTTATAGGCGGTATCGTAGGAACCACAACTATACTGGCCAATCAGAAAGGACTGACATTAACGCTGAACCAGGAAAAAGCACCCGATCTTTTATTAATGGGAGATCCCTACAGACTAAAGCAGATATTTATGAACCTGCTCGCAAACGCAATAAAATTCACTGATGAGGGTGAGATTACCGTAGATATCGACCTTCAGCAGGTAGATAGTGATAATATCGTTCTTCTGATCAAAATTACTGATACAGGAATAGGCATAGCAGAGAAAGAACTACCGCTCATCTTCGACGAATTCTCGCAGGTGGTACATCATAAAAGAAACGACTGGCAAAAAGGTTCCGGGCTAGGCTTGCCAATTTGCAAAAAACTTGTACAGCTCCATAACGGTACAATAGAAGTATCAAGTACTGTAAATAAAGGCACTATTTTCAATATTGAACTTCCTTATGCCATTGCACCATACGATACCGAAGAAGAACCCCTTAAGAGTAATCTATTTTTGCAGACAGACTCCTTTAACGATATCCACTTGCTGGTGGTAGACGATGCGGAGATGAACCTGATGGTGATTGAAATGATACTGAATAAGTCCGGCATCAGTTTTCGGACAGCAAAAAATGGCAAAGAGGCCTTAAAGCACTTTAATGATCACGATTTTGATATGGTATTAACAGACATTGAAATGCCTGAAATGGATGGGATTGAGCTCAGTAAAAATATACGCATGC
>JAATFQ010000134.1 GCA_015655115.1 Sphingobacteriales bacterium | reverse complement strand
GTTAAAAAAATCTATACTCAGCGCTGTTTGTCTTTCATTAACGTTACTGGGCAGCAGCAGTGTTTTATTTGGACAGCAGACTACAGTTTCTTTACATGCCGATAAAACAGGTGGTACCATCAGTAAACATATTTATGGACACTTTGCCGAACATCTGGGCAGGTGTATCTATGATGGCTTTTATGTTGGCGATAGTTCCTCTATCCCAAATACGGCAGGCGTGAGGAATGATATTATTGCAGCATTGAAAAATCTGAATATTCCAAACCTGAGATGGCCTGGTGGCTGCTTCGCCGACAGGTACCACTGGAAAGATGGTGTGGGCCCTAAAGAAAAACGCCCTTCTATCGTAAATACAATGTGGGGAGGGGTAACGGAAGACAATAGCTTTGGTACTCACGATTTCCTGAATATGTGTAAACTGCTGAATACGGAACCTTACCTGGCTGGCAATACGGGCAGTGGAACGGTACAGGAACTGTCAGACTGGGTGCAGTATGTAAACTTTGACGGGAAAAGTCCGATGTCGGATTTACGTGTACAGAATGGGCAGAAAAAACCATGGCATGTGAAGTTCTGGGGGGTAGGCAATGAAGCATGGGGATGCGGCGGAAATATGACGCCGGAATACTATGTGGGAGAATACCGTAAGTTCGCGACATTTATGGAAGGCAGGGATCTGTTTAAAGTGGCCTCGGGAGCTAATGTGGACGACTACCACTGGACGGAAACGCTGATGAAAGGGATTCCGCTGAACCTGATGAATGGCATCGCACTGCACCATTATTCTTTCCCTAGCTGGGAGAAAAAAGGACCTGCAGTGGGTTTCACAGAGCAACAATATTTCGAGACTATGAAAACGGCTTTGCGTATGGATGAGCTGATTACGAAACATACGGCTATCATGGATAAATATGATCCTACCAAAAGGATAGGACTGGTGGTTGATGAATGGGGTGGCTGGTTTGAAGTAGAGACTGGCACGAACCCAGGCTTCTTATATCAGCAGAATACAATGCGCGATGCAATGATTGCTGGTGTAACGCTGAATATTTTCAATAACCATAATGACCGTGTGAAAGTTGCTAACCTGGCACAATGTGTAAATGTACTGCAGGCGGTAATCCTGACGTCTAAAGAAAAAATGCTGCTCTCTCCTACCTATCATGTGATGGAGATGTATAAGGTACACCAGGATGCTACACTGATTCCTGTGGAAGTTAAAACTGATGATTATGTGTTCGGTAACGAAAAGCTGCCTTCTGTATCGGTATCGGCATCTAAAGATGCGGCAGGGCTAACGCATGTTTCTGTGGTTAATATCAACAGCAAAACTACTGAAGATATAGAGATCGATATTACAGGAAAGGATTATAAAACTGTTACGGGAAGGATTTTAACGTCGGCCAGGGTGGATGATCACAATACATTCGACAAGCCGGAGCAAATTAAGCCTGCTGTGTTTAAAGGGGCCTCGTTAAAAGGAGGAAAACTGAAGGTTAAGCTTCCGCCATTCTCTGTGGTTGTTTTAACATTGAAATAACAATAATAGTTTTTCATATTTTTTAAATGTAAAATCATTAATTATGAATCATGATTTAGTATTAAAGTGGGTGCGTAATTGCTGTATGGCAATGCTGCTGCCTCTTTCATTTGCGGCAAACAGCAACGCCCAAACGGCTACTGTTGTGGCCGGAAATCCTATTATTACCAATAAGTATACCGCAGATCCGGCGGCAATGGTGTATAAAAATACAGTTTATCTGTACGCAGGGCATGATGAAGCTCCGGCGCCTGAAGAGCGTTATATGATGAATGAATGGCTGGTATATTCATCTACCAACATGACAGACTGGACGGAACATCCGGTTCCGCTGCATGCTAAAGATTTTGCCTGGGCTAAAGGGGATGCATGGGCATCGCAGGTGATTGAGCGTGATGGTAAGTTTTACTGGTATGCTGCAGTAGAACATGGTAGCATTAAGGGTAAGGCTATTGGTGTGGCTGTTGCAGATAATCCGCTTGGCCCGTTTAAGGATGCACGTGGATCTGCACTGATGACTAATGATATGACTACTGATACAAAAATCAGCTGGGACGATATTGACCCTTCTGTTTATATTGATGGTGACGGGCAGGCTTATCTTTTCTGGGGTAATACGCAATGCTATTACATCAAATTAAAAGCAAATATGACTGAACAG
>JAATFQ010000016.1 GCA_015655115.1 Sphingobacteriales bacterium | reverse complement strand
GCCTGGGGGCTATATTTTTACAGTTAATGGATGGGCCCTCACCAAAAGGAATGAAGGTGTGTTTGCACATAATGCGGCCTATGCTTTAGATTTCGGATTAACAAAGACTTATTTTAAGCAATTGACATGCTCGATGGCATATAACAGTCTTTTGAGTACCCGGGAAAGTACGGAGAACTTTAGCGTAAATGGGGTAGCCTCAAAGGGTATTTACTATTCAGATGTAAGAGAGTTTTCTATCGCGCTGAGGTTTTCTTTTGGCAGAATAAAGGATTCGAACTATAAAAATAAAGAGGTTAGTGAAGACCCTAACAGAATTCGATAGTGTAGTCCGATTGGCCCATCTCTTTAGTTAAATGTTCCCATCAGCTTCTTTTATGCCTAAAAATTGTGAGTTTCCTCTTTTGATGAGATTCTGTTTGTCAATTTAGTGAGACACATAAACGCTTAAATGGTATTTAAGCTAAGAAATAAGTAAAATACAGTAGCATGAAAAGAGTATAAACCGTCTCATTAAAAAAAATAAAAAAAAGTTCAATCAATTTGGGACATGGACGCACAAATCAGCACTGTATAATAAACACACGTAGATTAAGTATCGATGTTTGTTAAGGTAGTAGTTAATATTAATTAAGCCGATATTGTGGATGCAATATTCGGCTTAATTGCTTTTATGGGTTTTGCTGTATTTATCCAATACTGGCTAACTATATTTGCTCTTCATGAGACTAAGGATTTACAATTCGAAATATTTCATTGCCATAGGTATATTTATGCTGTTGTGTTTCTCTGGTATTGGGTTTTTTATGACCACTAAATTCAATGAACGTACAGAATTCATCAGCATCGATATGGCCAACCAGGTGTATCAGCTCAAATCGAATGTAATTAAAAACGAATTTAATGGATTTGTTAAAGGATTGAGCAATGTTGAAGCTATCGTCCCTCAAATTAGCTCAAAGCATAACCTTTATCAGTCAGAAAAAATAGTCGATGCCTTATTGCTTAGTCACCCTAAAATAAATCATGGCTGTTATGCAATTGCTGATGCGCACGATACGGTTTATAGAGCGGTAAGCAGAATAGGGGACACTTTTATTTATAAAGCGCTTACTCCCTATCAGCAGAAATGGATAAAAGGACAGCTCAATGTAAAGGATACAGTGAAAAGAACCGGAGTTTTGGTTTCCGTGGCTGACTCTCTTCATGGCCTGCTCGCTTCCAGGCATCGTCTGGCGAACTCCTCGATGCTGGTCTTTGGACTGGATATCAACTTCAATGAGCTGCAACGCTATCTTTGGAGTGTAGACAGCACAAGTCGTGCCTATGCTTTTATTATCGACCAGCATGGGTATTATATTACCAACCAACTGGAAAAACTAATCGGCAAACACTTGCCTCCAGCTTCAAAAACAGTGGGTACTACGTTTTTGCCCGACAGCCTGAGCAGCTATGAGTACGTAAATTCTTCTTACCTGGAGATTCCGGTTGTCCGCTTTTATACACCTATGAACCTGAGTGGTATGAAGTGGACCATGATAGTGGATACACCTCGTTTTACTGTAGAGGAAAATGTGAAGGCGATACAGAATTACGTACTGATCATGTTTGGCTCCACAGCATTGGTAGTGCTGCTGCTGATTGCATGGTCACAGGCCAAATGGCAGCGTGAATTTATGCTGCGTCAGCAGATAGAGATGAACCGGCAGGAGCTGTTGCTGGATAAGCAGGCTCTAAGCCTTACTGCGGAGCGGCAGCAGAAGGAAAATGCCTTGTTGCAGCTGGATAAACTCAAGGAAAAGGTAGATCCCCATTTTCTGTTCAATTCTTTGAGCTCTTTGAATGGGCTGATCGAGGAACAGCCTGAACTGGCAAAGTCATTTGTTGTTAAACTTTCAAGGGTATACCGGTACGTACTCGACCCTTCACCTAATGGTTTGGAAGAAGTGGCCAAAGAACTCCGCTTTGCTACTGAGTATTTCTTTTTGCTGAAAATCCGTTTCGGCGATGCCTTGGCACCCCTGGAAGTAAAACTGAGTGAAGAGCACCTGAAGGCATATATTCCCTTTATGAGTATTCAAACACTGCTGGAAAATGCCGTTAAGCATAATATTGTGTCTAAATCGAAGCCGCTGCACATTAGTATCCAGAGTGTGGATAAAGAGATTTTAGTAGTCAACAATCTGCAGTTGCGCAATGATGTGAAAGATTCAGGCAAACAGGGACTGGCTTATCTGCAGCAGGTATATGCGCATTTTGGCGATTATGATCTGACCTATATGGCCGATAATGATAAGTACATTTGCTGTTTGCCGGTTATTAAGCATAGCAGGGGTTGGTAATAGGCTGACTATCAATTAATAATTTGATTTTTTTGTTGCAATTGAAGAAATAATAATTGTAACTTAAAGTAGATTATTAATGATTTTAGTATGATAGGGTCTTCAGTGAAAAGTTTAAAAGGAGCTTCAGGTGTAGTATTGGATCTCTTACGGTTGTTATGCTCATTGGTAGTGCTGGTGGCACATAGCCAGGCAGTCTGGTTTCCTGAGCATCTGAATGATCTACTGCCAAGTCACTTGTCACATGGTGCTGTAGTGATATTTTTCGTGCTCTCAGGATATGTTATTGCCTATACTACCGTTAACGGTCATCGCTCCCCCTTTGAATATGCTATTGCACGTTTGACGCGTTTATGTTCTGTTTATTTTCCGGCTATTGCAGTAACGATTTTTTGTGCGCTGGCAGCATATTTCATAAATCCCACTGTATACGCTGATTATGACCGTGGAAATAATATCTCCAGGTATCTGATTTCTTTAATCTACTGTAATGAAATCTGGTTCCTCTCTGCGGCGCCAATCATCAACGGGCCTATCTGGTCACTCGGTTATGAGTTTTGGTATTATGTACTTTTTGGTGTCGCCGTTTATCGTTTTAAAGGCTGGAAAGGGTGGATCCTGCCTGTGGTTATTGCATTGTTTGCAGGTCCTAAGATCTTATTGATGATGCTGATCTGGGTAATGGGCTGGGCAGTTTTTCACTTAAAAAAACCGGCTTTGAATATTACGCTTTGCTGGGTTCTGGTGGGCTTCTTTTTAAGTATAAGTATTCTCCTGATGGTTATATTGCCTTCATTGCCTTTCAATGTTGGTCATTCTCCTTTGTATTGGGGTGCATCTTTTATTACAGACTGGATTGTCGGTATTGTTGTGGCTCTTGCTATCTGGCTTCTCCCTGCTGATATGGAACCTCCATTAAAGGATACCAGGGTGTTGAAGAAGGTCAGGGTAATTGCAAATCTGACATTCCCTATTTATGTGCTCCATTTCCCAATGCTGGTATTGATGAAATGCCTGCTGCCTCCTGCGCTTGACCCTGCCTTGTGTTGGTTGGTTGGCAGTTTGTCGACGTTAGTAATCTGTATCTTCCTCGGCCTTCTCTTTGAAGCTTATAAATATAAATGGAAGGATTTCTTTACCTGGTTGTTAGCACGGATCTTCGCATTGTTAAATTTCCAGAAAGAAGCCTTGCCTGCGATGAAGAAGTAGATTTGGGCTGTTGAAAAATGCAGTTGAGCTTAATATTGTGCCCGGCTGGAATCACTGTTATTATCCAAAATGGGATAAATGGGCTGAAATTGCTGAAATAATTAATGTAATTTATGTAGGTAATTATAATTCTGTATGGCAGGGTATTCGGCAAAAAGCTTGAAAGGAACTTCGGGCGTAGTATTGGATATATTGCGTTTACTGTGTTCCTTATTGGTATTAGTAGTACATAGCAGGGCGATTTGGTTTCCCGAACATCAGGGCGATTTGCTGACAACTCATTTGTCGCATGGAGCAGTAGTGATTTTCTTCGTACTTTCGGGATATGTGATAGCTCATACCACCTCCAGCGGGCATCGATCTGCCAGGGATTATGTTATTGCCCGTTTAACCCGCCTTTGTTCGGTTTATTTCCCGGCAATAGCGGTAACAATTGTTTGTGCGCTGGCAGCATACATCATCAACCCTTCGGTATATGCCGGCTACAACCGGGGAGATAATATCGTCAGGTACCTGATATCGTTAGCATATTGTAATGAAATCTGGTTTCTCTCTGCCGCACCGCTGATCAATCAGCCGCTATGGTCACTGGGATATGAGTTTTGGTATTATGCTCTTTTTGGCGTTTTCTTTTACCGTTTTGAAGGATGGAAGGGATTGTTACTGCCGCTTGCAGTGGCATTGTTTGTTGGCCCAAAAATATTATTGATGATGATGATCTGGGTAATGGGATGGGCGGCATATCACATCCGAAAGCCTGTACTGAATGCTGCGCTTTCATGGATTGTGGTAAGCCTGCTGCTGATACTGAGCCTGGTGTTAATGGTGGAGTTATCAGGGATGCCTTATCCGGTTCTGCACCCGCCGTTATTCTGGGCTGCCGCGTTTTTTACGGACTGGATAGTAGGATTTTTTGTCGCCCTGGCTATATGGCTATTCCCAACGGACGTAGAACGTCCTCTTCAGGATACGCGGCTGCTGCGAAAAATGAGGTCAATTGCAAACCTGACTTTCCCCATTTATGTGCTCCACTATCCTTTATTGATATTGATGAAATGTATTTTGCCGGCCATACTTAGTACAGCAATGCTTTCAGCTCTGGATGGTCTGCTGACCCTGTGGATCTGTGTTTGTCTCGGTCTCCTCTTTGATGCCTATAAATCTAAGTGGAAGGATTACTTTACCCGGTTAGTAGGAAG
Source organism: Sphingobacteriales bacterium (assembly GCA_015655115.1). Classification (GTDB taxonomy): domain Bacteria; phylum Bacteroidota; class Bacteroidia; order Sphingobacteriales; family Sphingobacteriaceae; genus Pedobacter. The sequence goes on along the minus strand of JAATFQ010000016.1, from coordinate 1,228 downwards.
GGTGACCGGATTTTTCCTTTTTCAAAAGTTATACTACCGGAAATGATTGCCTGGAAATCGCAGATGGGAATGCAAAGGAATATGGCCTTACCTTTTCACTCCTTAAATCAGCGCTTTCACTTCCTTTAATCCCCGATTTGCTGCAGGCTATTTTATAATCTGCAAACTAAGCGGGATTTTGTAGCATGATTTTTATTAGTAAGTATTTGTTTTTTATCGGTTATGAAGCTATCATAAGCATTTTTATTGTCGTTATTAAGAGGTATGCTCATGATGGTTTCATTAGTAAGCATTTGTTTTTTATCGGTTATGAAGCTATCATAAGCATTTTCCTGATTTTTTTTAAGAGGTATGCTCATGATGGTTTGAATAAACCAGCTGTGAAATTTGCGTTTACAGTGCTCTTTTTATTTTCTGCAGCAACTGAGAGTTATGCTCAGCTGCCTAAAAAACTTCCACGACAATTAGGCAAAAAAACACTTACTGATTCCGTTAAAAAGAAAGATAAAGACAGCACCAAGACTAAGGGGATGAAAAGTTATGCCGAGCTGCTGAAGAAAGCAAGCACACTGCAAGGCTTGTTTAAAGTCCACCTGGTAGAGACTGACTATTACTTCGAAATCCCATTGTCTATGATGGGCAAAGATTTTTTATTGGTCAATAAAATTTCATCTGTGCCTCTTGCGCTGAATGAATCTGGCCTGAACAAAGGGATGAACTTTGATAATAAAGTAATCCGCTTTTCAAGGAATAAACTTGCGGGTACTGTATGGGTGAAAAGTATCGTTCCACAGGTGCAATCTGCTGTAGGAGATGCCATTACGCAGTCTGTAAATGATAATTTCACAGGTTCGGTAATTGAGTCTTTTAAAATCGAGGCATACTCGCCTGATTCTTCTGCGGTGGTAATCAAGATGAATAAGGTGTTTGACGGTACGGAGAAGAGTTTCAATGATGTTTTTACTGATCTGGGCCTGGGTACGTCGCCGAAAACTGCGCTTTCTTCTATAGAACGGATTAAAAGCTTTCCCAACCGCGTTCCAGACCGCCTACCTGTTCCAGCGCTTCACGCTATTCCTGCTGCCCTTCTATGCGCTGCTGTTTCGCGCGCCGGCCGAGCCGCAGGAGGGTCGCAGCCTCGCGGGGCTGATCGTCATCGCCGGCTCATGCTGGCTGACGCTCGGCATCCAGGCGGCGCGCATCGCCGATTTCGCGGGCGAGAGCCGGT
>JAATFQ010000008.1 GCA_015655115.1 Sphingobacteriales bacterium | reverse complement strand
TTTTTCAGAACTTCGCCTATATTAAAGGCGCCACCTGCATCATCGCCCTCGGCAACAATAATTATTTTTGATGCCTTGTCTTTACGGCCATATTCCAACCGCTTAACAAGCCCCTCTACGCCCATATTTGCTTCAGGGATCATAATAGCCTCAGCACCTACGCCAATTCCGCTACGCAAAGCGATCAGGCCAGAATCTCTTCCCATCACTTCGACAATAAACAGCCTGTCGTGCGACTCAGCAGTATCTCTGATTTTATCTACCGCATTAACTACTGTATTAATTGCGGTATCATAACCTATTGTAAAGTCAGTACCGGCAAGATCGTTATCAATAGTGCCCGGCAATCCGATTACAGGGAAATCAAACTCCTTAGAAAATAAATTTGCCCCGGTAAAAGTCCCGTCACCGCCAATTACAACCAGTGCATCTATCCCTTTAGCAATTAAATGGTCGTATGCAACTTTCCTTCCTTCGGGGGTACGAAAACCTTCACATCTGGCAGTTTTCAATATCGTACCGCCGCGCTGTATGATATTGGCCACAGACTTCCTGTCCATATCAATAAAATCACCGCTAATTAATCCTTCATAACCTCTTAAAACCCCTGTTACCTTTAGATCATAATAAATACCAGCTCTTACTACTGCCCTTATGGCAGCATTCATGCCCGGAGCATCTCCGCCTGATGTTAGTACAGCAATGTTTTTAATTTCACTCATTAGTTCTTATTTTTTGGATGCTTTAAATTTATCGAGCCCGCTTTGCAAATAGGCTGCGTATTCTTTAGAATCAAATATTGCTCCCTGAGGTTTCACCAAAGGGTCCAGGTCATGTCCGGCAAGGACATAAAAAGGCTGAGAATTTGAATTATATTTTGTAGCCTGGAAATCTCCGTTCCACCAGCCAAGGTCTTCCGTATTTTTGCGCAGCACGGCAGAATAATGAACTTTATCGGCCGGCATCTTTACCGATCTTTCATCAACATACAATTGTATCAGCACATACTAATCTCTGATCAGGTGGCCCACTGCGGGGTCTATCCATACTTTATCTTCCATCTTTCTGCAGTTCACACAGGCATGACCGGTAAAATCTATCAGCACAGGCTTGTTTACCTTTTTTGCATAGGCAAGCCCCTCGTCAAGATCGAAGAAAGCATTAAAACCATGCGGAGGATGCAGTACATCATTGTATTTTACTGTCGCCGGAAAGTCAGTACTGCCTGCTGAAGGAGCAGCTACACTACCTCCGAGAATAAAATCCTGTGTATTTAGCGGTGGTGCTATACCACTTAAAATATTAACCGGTGCACCCCATAACCCAGGGATTAGATATACGGCAAATGATAAGGAGATCACCGCGAAAAACAACCTTGGAACGGAAACATAGGGTACATCACTGTCATGAGAAAACTTAATCTTGCCGAGGATATAAATACCCATCAGAATGAAAATAACGATCCAGAGTGACAGGAATATTTCCCTGTCAAACCACTCCCAATGCCATACCAAGTCTGCTGCTGATAAGAATTTTAATGCCAGCGCAAGCTCCAAAAATCCAAGACAAACTTTTAAACTGTTCAGCCAGCCACCAGATTTGGGCATACTGTTCAGGAAACCAGGGAATATAGCAGAAAGTGTAAAAGGTAAAGCCAGTGCCAGTGAAAAACCAAACATTCCTATGGCCGGCCCCAGCACTGCTCCTTTCGAGCTTGCCTCTACCAGCAAAGTGCCAATAATAGGCCCGGTACATGAAAACGATACCAGCGCTAAAGATGCTGCCATGAAAAAGATGCCGCCAAGTCCCTTGCTGTCATCGGCCTTCTGGTCAATTTTATTGACGAAAGAGCTGGGAAGGGTAATTTCAAAAGCACCAAAAAACGAAACTGCAAAGACTACCAGTAAAATGAAAAAAGCAAAGTTGAACCAACCACTGCTACTTAACTCATTGAGCATTCCCGATCCGAAAACCAGCGTAATGAACAATCCAAATACCACATAGATCACGATAATAGAAGCGCCATATATCAGCGCCTGCCCAATTCCTTTTTTCCTGCTTCCGGCTCTTTTTGTAAAATAACTGATAGTTAGCGGCACCATAGGGAAGATACAAGGCATTAGAAAGGCAAGAAAACCTCCCAATAATCCTTTAATAAAAGTCTCCCACAGGGTAACCTTTGCTTCTGAAGTTACCCCGGGCAAAACGTCTTTAGCACCTTTTGCCCCCAGAACGGAATCCTTTACGAGCGTATCTTTCTTTACGGAATCTTTAACGATATGATTTGCCGCACTGTCTGCCGCCGAGCCGATTTCAGTAAATTGAATATCATCAGTAGCTGCAGTAGGAGTATCTTGTGTTTGTCTGAATGCGAAACCTGGTGTAGTGTTGAAGATCAACAGCACCAGCATAAAAACAGACATTAATAGTATTCTTTTCATTTAGTATATAATTAGCATTATCAATGCCTATAGCATTGATAAAAATTTTGATTGTTGTCAGTTATTAAGGTGTCGCACATCAACCATAATCGCTATTGGTTTATTTGGCGGTGAAATTACTTATAATTTCTTGTTTAAAAACTGATGGAGATCAGCGTTTAGGAATATTTTACCCTACAGCGATATTACAGGCCGGTAAAATAAAAAAAAGAGCGGCAGGATCCCCTGTCGCTCTTGAAATTTTTATAATCAGGGGCATTATTTAACTTGTACAGAGAACTGGATCTCATCCGGCGGCAAACACCTGGATTCATCACAGACCATGAATTCTATTGTTCCTTTAACAACTGTTTCAGGTTTATTCAGCTTTACCTTTTGCTGAAAAACAACCTGGTTTTCAAAGTAGCCTACATTCATATCAAACACCTTCTCAAATTTAGATAATGGTTTCGGCTCAACTGTAGCTCCTACTTTCGTGAAGTCTTTAGACGGTGCAAATTTAATCGTAGTTTTCACAGGGCCTCCTGGCTTTACATGCTGAGAATAAATATGCCAGCCATCCTGAATAGTTGCCTTCACATAAATGATAGCCTCTGTAGCACTTACTTTCTTCTGCGCATAAGACCATGTTACAGGAGTTTCAATCTGTGCAGTAGCACCGAAAACTGTAAACAACAATAGGGTTAATAATAAGGTAGTCTGTTTCATTGTGCTTGTGGTTTAATAAATTCTATTTCTTTAAAATTATACGGTATTACACCATTTCTGGTTTTTATGCTCAATATCCCCTTTTCACTAACGTCAACAATCTCAGCTTCAAATATCTCGCCATTTTGACGGTAGTGTGCTTTTACCTTATACTGATATAGGTGCTGAAGATAAACATCACGCAGTTCAGGGTAAGTTCCGGCCCTCAGTTTTAAATAAGCAGCCTCTATATGACTACAAATTTGTGCTAAGAGCTGAATTAAATTGACATCCTCATGTAAAATTTGATAAAGAGACCCTGCATCATCCAAAATACCGGCTTTGAACACGCTCTGGTTCACATTTATACCTATCCCTGCAATGCAGCTTTTTATTTTATTGCCGGAAATTAAATTTTCAATCAGCATGCCCCCTATTTTTTTATGCTTATAATAAATGTCATTAGGCCATTTAATAGACAGACCATCGCCCGTAATGCCCTTTAAAGTATCATGTATAGCTACACTGATGGCCATATTCAGTAAAAACTGACGATCAGGCGCTAAAAAGTCAGGCCGAAGCAGTATACTGACTGTAAGATTTTTTCCTGGCTCAGTATACCACGTGTTCTGTTGCTGGCCGCGTCCAGCGTACTGATCATCTGCCATAATAACAGTTCCCTCTGGTAATGGCGCGGAATTTGACATCATACTTTTAAGAAAATTATTAGTAGAATCAACCGCTGATAATTTGATAAGATTTTGACCAACAAATAATGTTGAAAAAGTGTTATTTTGCAATAGTTGATTATATAGTTGTTATTTATCAAAAATAAAACATTTTAATGGTAAAAAAGAAATTGGTAAACCTTTCTACCTACCTTTCGGAAATAGCCGTACATGGCATGCAGGAAAAAAAAGGTCATGATATCGTACGTCTGGATCTAAGAAACCTCAATAGCGCAGTATCAGATTATTTTATAGTTTGCAATGCAGACTCTGCTACACAGGTTAAAGCTATCGCAGATAGTGTTGAGGATGAGATTTATAAAAATACGGAGACAAATCCATGGAGAAAAGAAGGCCTGGAAAACGCAGAATGGATCATATTGGACTATTTTGATGTGGTCATCCATATTTTTAAAACAGAAAAAAGAGATTTTTATGGCATTGAAGATTTGTGGGGCGACGCTCAGACTACATCTTACCAAAGCGCCTAAACAAGACAAAAACATACATTTTTTTTATATCAATGATGAAAGAAGAGAAAGAAAATACTAAACCCAAATTAATTAAGCGAATTCCTAATATTCCGAAAAAACCTCAAAAAGGGTCTAATTTTAATATATTCTGGGTTTATGCCGCTATAATTGTAGGACTTATTCTAGTGTCTGTTTTGTTTAACAACGACACAAGTAAAACCGTTACCTACCGGGAATTTGAAAGTAAAATGCTTGCTCCAGGCGATGTACAGAGGATTGTAGCCTATAAATATGAAGACCTTGTCAGGGCTGATGTATTTATTAAGCCCGACCGTTTAAATCAGGACAAATATAAGAAGTACCAGACGAAGAGTAATTTCGGTACTTCGGCCAATGCCCCGACAGTATCCTTTACTGCAGGTTCAATGGATGCACTGGACAAGCAACTGAAAGATTCACAGGCAAATGTCCCTGAACCAGCGCAGATACAGGCAGAAAAAGAAACCAGACAGAGTACTTTTAACTCATGGTTCTTTACAGTAATTATCCCCGTGTTGCTATTTATTGGATTCTGGATATTCATTATGCGCAAAATGGGTGGCGGTGCCGGCGGCGGGGGCGGACAGATTTTTAATATCGGAAAGTCTAAAGCAACGCTGTTTGATAAGGAAAGCCAGGTAAATGTAACTTTTAACGATGTTGCAGGATTGGAAGAAGCTAAACAAGAGGTAATGGAGATCGTTGATTTCCTTAAAAACCCTAAGAAATATACCAACCTGGGAGGTAAAATACCTAAAGGAGCACTGTTAGTAGGTTCTCCGGGTACTGGTAAAACGCTATTGGCAAAAGCTGTAGCCGGTGAGGCACAGGTACCTTTCTTCTCCCTGTCGGGTTCCGACTTTGTGGAAATGTTTGTGGGAGTTGGTGCATCCAGGGTGCGTGACTTGTTTAAACAGGCTAAAGATAAAGCGCCATGCATCATCTTTATTGATGAGGTTGATGCCATCGGCCGTGCACGTGGAAAGAATAGTATGATGGGTGGTAATGATGAGCGTGAAAACACTTTAAACCAGTTATTGGTTGAAATGGATGGTTTTGGAACGGATTCCGGAATTATTATTCTTGCCGCTACCAACCGTCCTGATGTACTGGACAGCGCGTTATTGCGCCCGGGAAGGTTCGACAGGCAGGTATCTATTGATAAGCCGGATTTAGTAGGCAGAGAGCAGATCTTTAAGGTCCACTTAAAACCAATTAAAACTGACGTAGTAGTAGATGCTAAAAAACTATCTGCCCAGACACCAGGTTTTGCCGGTGCTGAAATTGCCAATGTTTGTAATGAAGCAGCACTGATTGCCGCCAGAAAGAACAAAGAGCATGTCGATATGCAGGATTTCCAGGATGCAATTGACCGTGTGATTGGTGGTTTAGAGAAGAAAAACAAAATCATCTCTCCTGAAGAGAAAAGAATCGTTGCCTACCATGAAGCTGGCCATGCAATTGCAGGCTGGTTCCTTGAACATGCTGATCCGCTGGTTAAGGTATCTATTGTTCCCCGTGGCGTTGCAGCTTTGGGTTATGCACAATACTTACCAAAAGAGCAGTTCTTATATACTACAGAGCAGCTGACAGACGGTTTATGTATGACAATGGGCGGACGTGTTGCTGAAGACCTTGTTTTTGGTAAAATTTCTACTGGGGCACAGAATGACCTGGAAAGAATTACTAAGCTTTCTTATGCCATGGTAACCATTTATGGAATGAATGAAGCTGTGGGTAATGTTTCTTTCCACGACCCGCAGAACGAATATAATTTCAATAAACCTTATTCAGAAAAAACGTCAGAACTGATAGACATTGAAGTGCGCAAGCTAATTGGCGGCGTATATGAAAGAACAATGCAGCTTTTGGTAGAAAAAAGAGACGGGCTTGAAAAATTAGCTAAAAAACTTCTTGAAAAAGAGATTTTGTTCCAGGCAGACTTAGAAGAGATTTTAGGCAAACGCCCATTTGAAAATCGTACAACTTATGATGAATTTGTAAACGGAACAGGGGATCAAAAACCTGCTGCTGAAGGATTATTACATGATGGTGTTGGTGAAACTACCGACCCTTCCGCTACAATAACACCTGCACAAACAGAATCATAACCACAAATTTATGGAGCTGCCCTCCTAAATTACAGGAGGGCAGCAAATCCATCTGATATGAAAGAAAATATTTCTTCGAAAGAATTGATGCTCAAAAAGATTAGAAAGGCACTCCTTGAAAAAAGGGATAGCCCGCATCCTAATTTAGAAGAAACTCCTCTGTATAAACCCAATACCGAAATTCCTGAAATTCTGTTTGCCGAGCAGCTTACTGCGGTATCAGGAAATTTTATATTTTGTGAAAATGGAGTAGAATTTATTGAGAATATCCTTGAACTGGCAGAAAAATTTAAATGGAGAAAAATATATTGCTGGGAGCCTGAACTACAGGGCCTGTTAGCGAACTATGAATTTCCTTTTTATAAGACTGACAAGGACTTTGAAATGGCTGAGGTAGGAATTACGCTCTGTGAAGCTTTAATTGCAAGGAACGGCTCTATTCTGGTGTCAAACCAAAATGAAGCAGGGAGGAGACTGAGCATATTTCCGCATCATCACATTGTGATTGCCCGTACCGGACAGCTGGTAATGGACCTGAAAGATGGTTATCAACTCCTGAAAAACAAATTCGGCACACAAATCCCATCTATGATCTGCACCATTACAGGGCCGAGCAGGACAGCGGATATCGAAAAAACACTGGTGCTGGGTGCCCATGGCCCTAAAGAATTGTTCGTTTTTTTAATAGACGATTTCGCTTAAATTTTTGTTATTAAGATTTTTATTCTAATTTTATACCATATACCAAAACAGTCTACGGTTCAGAATGAGTAATAATAAGCATCTATATTCAGTAATAGCAGGTACAGGGAGTTATATTCCAGAGAAGATTATTTCGGGTGATTCTTTCCTGAACTCCACATTCTACGAAAATGGAGCAGTAATCGAGAAAAATATATCAGATATTATCAGCAAGTTTTCGGAAATTACCGAGATCGTGGAACGCCGCTATGCAGATGATACGATGCTGAATAGTAATATTGCTACTGTTGCTGCACAGCGGGCGCTGGACGATGCTGGTATCGATAAAGAAACTTTAGATCACATTATCTTTTGCCATAATTTTGGAGATATACAACCCGGCAGCAACAGCATGGATATTCTGCCTTCTCTGGCAGCAAAAGTGAAACAGCAGCTGGAAATTACTAACCCTGATTGTGTGGCTTACGATATTATATTCGGCTGTCCGGGCTGGGTACAGGGATCTATACAGGCAAATTACCTCATTAAAAGTGGCGATGCCAAACGTGTCCTGGTGATAGGCTCGGAAACTCTTTCCAGGATAATTGACCCGCATGATCGTGACAGCATGATATTTTCTGATGGGGCAGGAGCAGTAATCTATGAAGCTGCAGAATCGGAAGAACCAGTAGGTATGATTGCCCATAAGACACAAACCTTTGCTGGTAATTACAGCTCCTTATTAATTATGGGATGCAGCAGCAATCCAGATGCCCAGGATGGAAACAGCTACCTCAAGATGAATGGCCGTAAACTCTATGAATTTGCCGTTATAAATGTACCACAAGTGGTTAAAATGGCGATAGACAAAGCTGGAATTAGTATTGAGGATATTAAAACAGTATTTATCCACCAGGCAAACGGAAAAATGGATAACGCAATTATGAAAAGGTTGTTTAAGCTCTATGGATTAGACGCAGTACCGGAAAACCTGGTGCCAATGACCATATCATGGCTTGGCAATAGCTCTGTAGCGACTATCCCTACCTTAATAGACCTTGTTTTAAAAGAAAAAGTTGCCGGATATAAAGTTAATAAGGGCGAATATGCAATTTTTGCCTCGGTAGGAGCCGGAATGCATATTAATGCAATTGTTTATAAATTTTAATCCCAGAAGAAATTCTGCAGAAATTAATCGTTGTTATTGAAGAAGATATTGCTTAAATTTGAGTGAATTTATTCAAGACCATGAGAAATCTACTGATAATCACCGCAATAATTGTTTCATTATCATCATGTAAATCTTATATGGTGAGTACCGTATCCAGTCAGAATACACATACAGACGAAGCTACAGGCGTTCAAAGTTTAGAAAACGACTCCGTTATTATTACCTATATTTTTTCCGGAGAAAATAGTCCCCTGCAAATAGATGTCTACAATAAGCTTAACGAGCCTATATATGTGAACTGGGCCCATTCGGCCTTAATTATAGGAGATAAAGCTTACAGCTTTGTAAATGAGGACATGAAAATAGAGGCTACTACATTTAATAGCCCCGCTTTTCCCTATGTATTAAACGGCAATTATACTGAGGGTACCATTTCAGGAGACATAAAAGTATCTACAAGAGAAGGCTTTATTCCTTCTAAATCCAGAATAGGGCGCAAACTATATATTTTAAATAATGTTCAAATACCAGAAATTGACAAATCTCTATATAAAGTTGAAAGATATAGTTATAATGATGATGAAGGATCGGTATATGGCAGAAAAGCCATTTTTAATGAACAAAACTCTCCGTTAAAATTCAGGAGTTATATCACTCTGTTCACTTTAAAGGACAATATTCCTCACCTGTTCAGTTACCAAAATAATTTCTATATTTCAAGTGTAATTAAATTGGGCAGCAATCCCAAAACGCTGATAGATTTTGATACTACACAGGCCAATATGATCATCCATTCCAAATCTACAGCATATGGAAAAACAATGACGGTAGTGGCTTTAGGGACCGCAATAGGGGCATTGGATTATGCCAATGATGTGGCAAACAAAAACAATAGGCATAAGTAACCCTCAATCTCCAAGACTCCTTAATCCTTCTTTAGCCTGTGCTTCTATACTATTTTCGTACTCATGGTTTTTCATGTTACAAGCCATCGTAAAACATATTCTTGCCTTAGCATTGTTTCGGCCAGCATAAATTTTCCCCATGTTTAAAGCGGCAGTTGCCGCATAGTAATATTTTAGATTTCGACCTGTATTGACCGTACGCTGGTAATACTGTAAAGCAGCTTCATCCTTCCCGAGTGCATCATAAATTCTACCCATGCGATAATAGAATTCCACCTTATCTTTCTCCTTTTTGAAACTGGTGGCCTGCACGCCAGACAGCGCATCCAGGGCACCGGAATAGTATCCTCCATCAAACAATAACCTCGCCTTTAATAGTTCGGCAGACGGGGCGCCGGCAGCCACCTCATTCATTGCCTGCTTATCTTTATCATGATAAGTTGACCCGGCACTTCTAATTTGCGTTATAGCAGCATTATAAGCCCCTGTATCATTATTTAATAAGGCGATCCAACTGATATGAAGATATGCGTCTTTAATGTAATTGACGCCTTTATTTATAGTCAGGAACTTCTTAAAGTTTAATGCTGCAGAATAATCAAGCTTATTGAGTTTGGCAGTCCCCATTAATAACTCAAGAAAGGGAAATACCTGGTAAGCATCTCCTGAAGGTCTTTTCGACAGAACAGCAATAGCTTCGTCGTTATGAGCATTTCTGGAACAGATATACGCTTGTAGATAGGACTTTAACAAACTTGAATCGGCAATGCGGGCTGTATATTTCATTGTTTTCGCATAGGCCGCAGGAGAATGTGCCACATCTGACAAAACAAAGGCATAATAGAAAACCACTTCCGGATAAAAAGGTTCATAAGTTGACGTCTGCAGGTTTACGGTGAGCTGATCCAGCATGGCCAGCCCGATCTGTACATTCCCTTTGATACCGAAAGCTGACAATGTCTTTTTTAGTACTCCTTCCGGAAGGTTTCCAAGAAAAACATTGATCAGTCCCAATCCTTTATTATTTAAAGGGAAGACTGGAAATTTTTTACTATTCTCCCGCAACAGGGAATTAGCCCTGTTGATTTCTCTGGCAGCGGCAAAAAACTCGCCGTAACGGCCACGTAACAATGCCCATTGCAGATTAATTTCGGCCTGTGCATATAGATAATAAGGAGATCTACGATCGCTGTCATCGCTAATAATATCCAGTCTTTCTGATTTTTTGTTTTCAAGCCTGTCAAACTCCTTCTTGTTCTCTGTGGTGATCAGATAAAAGTAGTCTATGTAATTTTCCAGTAATGGAACGATGGAATTTTGCGGATGTGCTCTTTTTTCGGCAGCAATTATTTGCCGTGCTGCATTTAACTTCAGCTCAAAGATATATTGATATGCTTTTAAGCAGTTGGAGTTGAAATCGAAATTAGCCTTAACAATACTGGGGGCCAGGATAAAAAAGACAATAAGGGTAGATTTAAGGAGTAGAGCTAGGCTACTTTTAACAGACATGGCACAAATAGATATTGGTTTTCAGAAGATAACATTTAAACAGCGGCATTGTTCTAAATGAATGGCACAATTAATAACTAATGAATAACATAATTACCAATTCAAAGCATAAAAAAGGCCGGGTATATGCCCGGCCTTTTTTATATATTTTGATATTGTTTACTTATACAGCAACAGCTTCTTGTGTTAATGCTTCATCTACCAGGATTCTTCCACAGTGTTCGCAAACAATGATTTTTTTGCGCTGACGAATGTCAAGCTGACGCTGAGGTGGGATTTGATTGAAACATCCTGAGCATGAATCACGATCGATAGTTACCACAGCAAGTCCATTACTGGCATTTCCTCTTAACCTTCTGTAAGCGATCAGCAATCTTTCTTCAATACCAGCTTCAGCTTTCTCTGCTTTTTTGGTAAGCGCAAGCTCATCTTTTTCAGTTTCAGCAGTAATGGTTTGCAATTCGCTTTTTTTGATATCTAAATCATTCTTCCTTGTTTCCTGATCGGCAAGGGCTTTTTCATAGATCTCAGTTTTGGAAGCAATTTCAAATCCATGCTCTCTGATTTTCTTTTCACAAACCTGAATTTCAAGGGATTGTATTTCTATTTCTTTAGTTAAAGCATCGTACTCACGATTGTTTTTAACCTCTTTTAACTGAGTGTCGTATTTTTTGATCAGGTTCTGAGATTCCTTGATCATATTTTTACGTGTTACAATGGCATCTTCAGTTTCATCCAATTCAGCCTTGAATTTTTGTATACGTGTTTCTAATCCTGCAACCTCATCTTCTAAGTCGGCCACTTCCATTGGCAATTCACCACGGATCTGACGTATTTTGTCAATTTTTGTATGAAGGGTTTGTAATTCGTATAAAGCTTTTAGCTTTTGCTCTACAGTTTGTTCCATTAAAAGAAATAATTTATTGGTATATTTATATGTAACTGCCTATCAGTATTTAACTCGTTTTTTCTAATAAAGGCCTGATTTAGGTAAGCTTTTTACAGCTGCAAAACCGAGCCCAACTTTGCGTTAGCCTGTTAAGCCTGCAAAGATAAGTATTATTTTTGCTTTACTGAATTTAAATTACTATAAAGCCTTTATCATTTTTATATCTTATCACTTTGATAACGAGGGCGTAGCCCGGCGGTCATTCTGAAAAGCCCGCTAATAGAAATAATGTACAGGATTGGTGGTCTGCTGAATTACCTGCACCAGGATATCCGGAAAAGTTTTATTAATAATTTCTTTTAGTAAAACGGAGGTAAATTGCTCGCTTTCATAGTGACCTATGTCGGCTATCATCAGTTTTCCGTCTGCATCGAAAAACTCATGGTATTTAAAATCTGCGGTAATCAAAGTATCTGCTCCGGCTGCAATAGCATTTTGTAGCAAAAAACTTCCTGATCCACCGCAAACAGCAACTTTCTTAATTTTTTTTCCTGTTGGTGCAGTATGCCTGATGACAGTCACATTCATCTTTTCCTTTACAAAGTATAAAAACGCTGAGGCATCCATTTCTTCTTCCAGCCAGCCAATCATGCCGCTGCCAACGTTATTCAGCTTATTCTCCAATGGATACAGATCATAGGCTACTTCCTCGTAAGGGTGGTTTTCCAGTAATGCCAGTATAATACTCCTTTCCTGATGTTCCAGGTAAATAGTTTCAATTTTGAGTTCATCTTCCCGGTGCTGAATGCCATGCTGGCCAACAAAGGGACTGGCATCTTCATTAGCCTTGAAAGTACCTGTTCCAGGAGCATAAAAACTTGCTTCGCTGTAATTACCAATATGACCGGCTCCGGCAGAAAACAGCGCTTCTCTAACTTTTTCTGCGTAGGCAGAAGGACAGAAGGTGACGAGTTTTTTTAAAACCCCGCCTTTGGGATTTAATATTTTAGCGCGCTGTAAGCCTAGTCTATCGCAGATAACGCCATTGACACCATTGTGCATGTTGTCCAGATTGGTATGGATAGCGTATAAAGCAATATTATTTTTGATAGCCTTCAGCATTACTCTTTCAACGTAGTTTTTCCCAGTAAGCTTCTTCAGTCCCTTAAAAACAATAGGGTGATGGGTAAGGACAACATTACAATTAAGCCTGATAGCTTCATCCAGCACGGATTCCAAACAGTCGAGCGCCACCATTACAGCTGTGATTTCCTGTTCCGGATCACCGGTAAGCAAGCCCGAATTATCATAATCTTCCTGATAACTCAGGGGTGCATAAGCTTCCAGATGTCTGATCAATATTCCTAGTTTCATATCGAAGTGCCAATTTTAACCATTTGTAAACTCTCAAAAACCATTTTCTGATTATATTCAAAAGCCAGGCTTTTATAGTTTACCAGGTCAATTATGGTACCAATTGCACATAATCCGTAGGTGAAGAAATAAAGTATGCCCATACCGATCTGGTTAACCAGGAACCTGGCCAGGCCAGGTACAAAAAAGCCAAGTACACAATATAAAATCATATCATCTGGACTTCTTCTTTTACTGTTATATATCATGAGAAAGGCATTCAGCTGTTGTTCATTGAAGCCAGTTGTTGCACTTTGCAAATAGGAAAACTCCTCTGGTGAGATGCCCGGAAGCATCATAAATGGTGAATTATACATAATTACCCTCCTTATCTATTTTACTGATTTTTAATTTGACCCCTGCTTAAAGATACAATCCTGTATCCAATAATAAGAACGGCAGGTACGCCCAGCCAATGCTGATGAAAACTCTCTTCCAGGTTACCATGAAAAAACTGGGTGATAGACCTTCCCAGCCCACATCCAGGGCACCAGCTAATCCCCATATTGGCAAGGGGGCAAAAGGTAAAGTGTTTGAGGTGATGGTGATCCTGCGGACTAGCGGCTGCCAGCAATATCAAAGCACTTATCCAGAAAATTAACTCTACGGGAATACTTTTCCATCTTATAGTTTTGTATTTTAGAGTCATAATTGGTTGCATTGTTACATTTTAGCAAATCATAAATCTTATCTTTGTATAGTGAACATCCGCGACCTGATTAATAGATATAAAACAGATGAGCGCATT
>JAATFQ010000085.1 GCA_015655115.1 Sphingobacteriales bacterium | reverse complement strand
CTGATGGCATCAAGCTTATCAAAAAAGCGTTGTTTTTCTACTTTCGTCAATTCAGGGTGCAGCACAATCTCGCCCACTTCAAATTCTGTAGGGATATCAGGCAGACTGTCTTTTTTATAAGAGTCGTAATATTTTTGTACTTCAGAAGGGGTAACGCTCACTTTTTCAGTTATAGTTCCCTGCATTTTATTGGCTTGCAACTGGTCTTTTACATCCGGCCTAAGCTCATCTTTGTATTGAAGTACCGAGCGGTTAAGGAATTCTTCCAGCTTATCCTGTCCGCCTGCACGTTGGATCTGGTAGCGCATCCTTCTGTCAAGCTCATCGTCTACCTGCTGGTCGTCTACCATTACAGAGTCAATATCTGCCTGTTGTTTAAGTAAATGCTGAACAAGCATCTGCTGCATGATCATGCATTTCACTTTCTCATTAACGGGATTGCCAGAGTTGAGGTACATCACATATTGCTGGTTCAGTTCAGATAATAAAATCACGTCACTACCAAGCACAGCGATAACTTTATCTACGCTTTTATTTTGGCTCCGTACATTTAAAAACAAGAAGAGCAATCCGCTTGCCATCAATAACACTTTCTTCATTATACTTTATTCTATTATATTTTATTTGCAAATTTACTATTATTCAGTGATTTATAATGCTGAATTATCTAATCAGCTTCACCAGTGCATTTTGGTCAATCGTGACCACATATTTATTTCTCAGTGAGGTTATCCAATCGCACTCCAGTTGTTTCTGAAAGTCTGCCGCAACTTCGCTTTTTACTTCTTCATATGGTGCATTATTATAGCTGCCTAAGTGGAGTGTATAATAGTTATAGATATTTTCCTCACTGTCGCCCATCGTGTCCCAGATCTTTTTTTCTGATATGTTGAACAATAAAAGTGCTTCTTTATATTCATTCATGATCATTATATAATCCGATTTAAGAATCGTTTGGGGGGCAGCCGCATTGAAGGCCCTTTCATAATGTGTTATGTCTGCCAGGTATGTACTGTCTTTATCCATTCCTTGTGCCGTAGCATCCAGAACTTTCAGCTTGAAATCTATATAAGTATTTAAAAATGAAATCAGCTGGGTAATACTTGCTCTATCCCGCTCAGGACGATGTTTTTGGTACATCCACATCAGTTCCTTTTGGCTGATGGCCTTGCCATTTATTATCGCAATGCTTTGTGCAACAGCACCGGCACAGAAAGAACAGAGAATAATAATGCAGCAGATTTTTCTCACAAATGATGTACTAGGGTGTTTTTAAGGTATAAAAGTAACAAATTAAGGCGCTATAAGAAGATATTTAACTAATTTTAACACAAAAATGATGACCTCTAAAAACCGGGATTAATGGGTGTACAACTGATGGATAATGCAGCGGCATTGAGTATGTTTTTTACTGACGATGTATATCTTGTTGGGGAGGCTGGCATTATTGATCCGGTAGAGCCGGATGAAAATGAACCTGCAGCAAAAAATATTGTCAGCACAATTCCAGCTGCAGAAGGTATTCCTGTTGTGGCCGTAACTAGTGATGCACCTGTACCAACTGATGCACCTGCGGCAGCACCACCGGTTTTGCAGGTACTGGAATCAAAATCTCCTGCATTTAAATACGTGGGGAAAAACCAGAAGTGTGTGCTGATACTGGTCAACGATATGGAAAATGCCGTGAGCACCGAGAGAGGAAGGGAACTGCTGAGGAATATTGTAAAAGCAATACAGCTTTCTGCAAGTGATTTTGCACTGGTGAATTACTCGGAATATAAAGGTGTAAAGTTCAGGGATTTGCGGGCATTCTTTTCCTGCCGGCTGGTATTGGCTTTCGGTGTTGCGCCAGCGGAGCTGGGTCTGATGGAATATCCACAAAATAAATTAGTACTGGAGGAGGGTATTCAAATGGTTTTCTCTGGTAACCTTGATGTTCTTGCTGCTGATCAGAATGGCAAGAAAACATTGTGGGGAAGTCTTAAACAATTATCAATATGAGCAGATTAGTATTTGCCACAAACAATCAATATAAAACGAATGAGGTGCGTACCTTGCTTGAAGGACAGTATGAAGTACTTAACCTGACAGATATAGGCTGTACTACCGATATCCCTGAAACTGCAGATACATTTGCCGGCAATGCGGAACTGAAGAGCAGCTTCGTATCCGAAAATTTTAACCTGGATTGTTTTGCTGATGACAGCGGACTAGAGGTGGAGGCGCTGAACAATGAACCCGGAATATTTTCTGCCCGCTATGCCGGTGAAAGGGGTGATGCCGCAAATATGGCTTTAGTACTCCGGAAAATGGAAGGTGTAACAAACAGAAAGGCACGCTTCAGGACAGTAATATCTCTTATTCGGGATAAGGAGAGATTTCTCTTTGAAGGCGTAATCCATGGCACACTACGAGAAGCCCCGGCAGGCACAAATGGATTTGGTTACGACCCTATCTTTGAGCCCGAAGGTTATACGCATACTTTCGCTGAAATGGAATTGTCGCAGAAAAATAAAATCAGTCACCGTGCTTTAGCCATGCAGCAGCTTATTGCTTTTTTAAAATCACAGGCTGCTGAGTTATAGAGTCAACTTTCTGAAGAATTCCCGGTGCTGCCTTTAGTGCAGAATCAATCACTGGCGCAGGGATCTTTTTTGATAAGCTATCCACTTTATTGAGGAGCTGCTTCGCATTGGGCAGTTGCTTTGTGCCGGGAAGCCGGTTCAATAATCCTCCCGGAATATTAATCCCATTCGTGGCAGCGGGTTTTGCACCCGTTGTTGGTTTTGCCCCAGCCTTGCCTTTAACTACAGTTTTACCTGTTGCTTTTTTCGCACTGAATATAGGTCTTGGGTTGGTAATATCCTTTTTAGAGCGTGGTCGTAATTCAGGTTTCCAGATAAATCCAGTGAGGATTACATCTTCCTTAACTTCGGCAACAGGTTTAGTTACTCCCTCCACATTTTTAATAGGCACAACTTCTGAGATATCACTGTTCTTAAACAGAATTTTTATCCTGCTGCTGATGGTTTGGTTCATCTTATCATACTTTTTACCATCATCTGTTTTGGTGAAATAAACAGTCTCTGAATTTCCATCTACATACATTGTACTGAGTTTACCATCTTTGAAAAATCCTGTGATCAGCTTTCCTTTAACCTGGTTAAACTTGGCTGAGTCGGCATCAACATTAACGGTGAAACTATTTTTAATCACCTGTACAGAGTTAATTTTCTTATTGCGCAGCTGTAAATATATTGTGTCTCCGGTAAGCTGTGAACCCTGTGCCCACATGATTGGGTTACTGTACCATCTTAAGGTAGAATCTGCACTGGTATAAAACAGCGAGTCTGCTCTTGCCTGCATATTAGATTTAAAGACTCTTACATGGTGGTATGCCTTGATGATACGCGTAAGCAAAGTGTCTGAGGGGTTAACAGGCAGACTATCTTTTACACCAACTTTTTTACCAGCCTTGACGCCTGGTTTAACAGTTGTTTTGGAATTCGCGGCTGACTTCAGAGAATCTGGTTTTGATTTAAGCGAGTCTGATTTAAGTGAGTCCGGTTTTCCCTTTAGGGAGTCTGACTTCAACTTTAAGGGGTCTGCTTTTTGGGTAGGTTGTATTTTCAGGATGTCGCTCTTTACCGCAGTTTTTTGATCTGGCGCGAAGAGTGGTGGTATATTGTCTGCCTGCTTTACGCTTTTATCTGCCCATGGAGGAAGGATAATGCCTGAAATACTGTCTTTCGTTTCCGTAGGGGGACTTAAAGATTTGTCTTTATCATCTTTTCCTTTCTTTTTGCCTTTATCCTTACCGGCTTTTTTATCGTCGTTAGCAGGAGCGCCTGGTTTTTTTGACGGTGGGGCAGCTGCTCTTCCAGCAGCATTGGTTGCTCCTGATTTTTTACCCAGTGATGTTGTGGCATCTCTTTCTTCTTCGCCCAACTCATTGTCTTTTTTGATGACAGGACCTTTGAGCAGTTTCAATGATTTTTGCAATACCATCTGGGTTTCCAGGGTGTCTGCACCCAGCCAGAGACTATCGGGCACTTTTACTTCTTTTTTGATAGGTGTCACTTTAGCAGCCTTTGCCTGTGTAGTGTCCTTTACGTTTTTTACACCTTTTACTTCTTTAACAACGGGTATTTCTTTGACTATTTGTATTTGTTTTCCAGCTTGTATTTCTTTTCCATTCTTAACCGCAGTAGTATCATTTAATTTTGTACCCTTTGCTCCTAAAGAGTCTTTTACCATCTTCGCAGCCCCTTTTTCTTTGGTGTTTTTTACTACTGTTGCGCCCTTTGGGTCTGTTACAGCGATAGAGTCGTTTGTCCCCAGCCCTGCATAAGCATTTTTTGTAACCAAAGTACGCTGGTCTTTTTTGTAGTAAAAGCCCAGTTGTCCGTGCATTATCATTTTATCCACTGTATCGCGGAATACTATATTCCTTACCGCCTTACCATATCCGGCTATACCATCATAGTACAAGCTATCTCCTTTCAATGAGCGGCTGCCAGAGGTATAAAGGTTTTTCTTTCCAAAATAGGCATATCTCGTTTTGGTATTGTAGGCGCCATTTTCCGTATACAGGTTGCCGCCGTCTTTTTCCTTAATATTGGTAGGTCCGTAAAAATAAGACCAGTTGGTTAGGGTATTATAGCGGAGTGTGTCTGATTTTATAGTACTTTGTTCGGTTACTACCAGTACATTATAGCGGAAATAAGCATCTCTGGTATTGGCGAAATAATATCCGTTTTTGCTTGTTATTGTGGCCTCTTTATTCAATATTTTGCCGCCTTCGATATATGTACCTACTTTCGGGCCCATGCTGTAATCGAGGATATTGGTAGTAAGGGTAGAGGTTCTGTCCTGCAGGCGTACATTGCTGGTTAAGTGGGCTAGTTTTGCATTTCCATCATAAGTAAGGAAGTCTGAATAGATATTAATGGTATCTGCCTGGTTGATATGGACATTGCTAAATGCTTCAAAGTAGTTTTTTGCAGAATAGAAAACAGCGCTGTCGCAGGTGAGGATTGCATTGTCCTGCCTGAAGATAGGTTTTCTTAAATAGGTAATATCCTGCTTTACCATGGTCCTGCTTTTCTCTGATCCTTGCAGGATGATCTTTGTTTTTTGTTGTGCGGCAACATTTACTGTGCCCAGGATAAGAAAAAGGGCGCAGGTTAACAACTGCCAGAAAGCAGCCGGTAACTGTGACGCTATTGTTTTAAAAGTTGTTTCTTTTAAAGCCTTTAATTGCGGAATTGGATTATTGAAAATGTGTAATTTTTGCACTTTACAAAGGTAGTTTTTTGGTTACCATTTTAAATTAAATATTTTTGACGTATGTTACCTTTAGAGAGCTTCCATAATTATATCAAACAGCACTCCTTATTTAATAAGGACAACAGCATATTACTTACGGTAAGCGGGGGCAGAGATTCGGTAGTGATGGCTCATCTTTTTAAGCATGCCGGCTATCAGTTTGGTATTGCACACTGTAATTTCGCCCTGCGGGGCGAGGAGTCACTAAGAGATGAACATTTTGTAAGTGCACTCGCTGCGCGTATGGAAGTTCCTTTTTACGTAACGCATTTCAATACTAAAGCGTATGCTGCTGCAGAAAAAATATCTACGCAAATGGCTGCCCGTGAACTGCGTTACCGCTGGTTTGAAGAGTTGAGGCAGAAGGAGGGCTATGATTATATTGCGGTAGCCCACCATCAGGGAGATGTGATTGAAACGCTGTTGTTAAACCTGATCCGGGGCACGGGCATTGCAGGTCTGCATGGTATCCTGCCAAAAAGGAAGCTGGTGCTGCGGCCTTTATTGTTTTTATCCCGCCCGGATATAGACAAAATTATCGCCGAAGAGGAAATGGAGTTTGTAGAAGATAGTTCCAATGAAAGTTCTAATTACGCGCGTAACAAGTTGCGCCATGGGGTAGTTCCGCTTATGCGTGAAATAAATCCAAACCTGGAACATACTTTTGAACAGAATATCCAGCGTTTTGCGGAGACAGAACTAGTGCTCCAGCAGGTAATAGACGGACTGAGGAAAGATATTTGCGAGGAAAGGCCGGATGGTGTGTATCTTTCGCTGGAGAAGGTAGCTGGACTGCATCCGCAGCGGTTATTGCTTTTTGAGCTCCTCCGGGTATACAATTTTACTGCGACAGTGGTTGACGAAGTGCTCCATTCTTTATCGAAACTGAGCGGCACTACATTTAATAGCGCGAGTCACCGGTTAACGATCAACCGTGACCAGTTAATCATTACACGCCTGGAAGACCACGGGGTGCTGCCCCTGAAAATGGTACATCCGGCAGATACTATTATTGTAATTGGCAATCAGCAGATCAGTATCAGTTATAGCGACAGGGTATTTTATGAAAAGGATAATGCCAGGGCTTTTGTAGATGCAGATCAGCTTATTTTTCCATTGGTGCTGCGCAGCTGGCAGGAGGGAGATCGTTTTATGCCCCTGGGGATGACTATGCAGAAGAAGGTGAGCGATTTGTTTACGAATGAGAAGGTACCATTGCCACAAAAACGGCATATCCCTATTCTTGTAAATGGGAATGGTGATATTGTGTGGGTTGCAGGCTTACGTCAGGACAATCGCTATAAAGTGACGGCTACAACAAAAAAAGTCGTTATATTCGAACAGAAATTTAATTAGATGACTAACAGGTACGCTTTTCTTGAAAAACAATATATAGGTCGTGATTATATCAGGATTTGTATCCGGTTATTAATGGCAGCTTTTTGTTTTGGCGCCTATGTATATGAAAGAGACCGTGATAATACACAGGATATTTACCTGGTTGTGGGGTTTAGTATTATCGGTATTTCTATTTTGCTTTTATTCCTGATCCAGTATAAGACGATTATTCATAACAAGAGCATAATCATTGACGGATTGTGGACAGCGAAGAAAGTGAAGATTGATCTGAACAGTATTGTCAGCTTTAGAAAGGATACGTATAGCAATTATTTGTTCAATAACCCCGTTTATAATTTACACCGTAAAGGGAGTATCCGTTTCTATTCGTCTGGCAAGGATGCTATTGTGCTTACCGACCGTGATGGTTTGGAGTATTATATTGGTACACAGCGACCTAACGAGATGTATCTGACAATACAGTCGGAAATGAAGAAGTAATCGCACGCTTAAGCAAATAATTGCAATTGTTTAACACAAAGCTCATTTTTAGTGCTGTAATTTGTATTTGAAAAACAGGTTTATAAAAAGCTGTAAAAGAAATCTAATATTGGTGAAATCGTGATGAGTTTCATCATCAAGAAAAGCCTAAGGCAGCTTGAATACCATTAAAAAACAATATAGATTACTGACAAAACAATATACACGGATGAACCATCATAAGCATGCCAGCTTAAAACAGCAATGAGATGCTTATGATAGTTTCATAACCAATAAACAATATATACTAATGAAAATAGGTATTGTGTGTTACCCTACCTTTGGTGGGAGTGGCGTAGTGGCGACAGAACTGGGTAAGGCCCTCGCTGATGAGGGGCATCAGGTTCATTTTATTACATACAGTCAGCCTGCGCGGCTTGATTTTTTCTCTGCAAACTTATTTTATCACGAAGTGTCTGTAAGGGATTATCCCTTGTTTGACTACGCACCATATGAGTCTGCTCTTGCCAGTAAACTGGTAGATGTAGTACGCTTTGAAGGGCTGGACATTCTCCATGTACATTATGCTATTCCGCATGCTTCTGCAGCATATATGGCTAAGCAAATACTGGAAACTTATGGTATACATATTCCATTCGTGACTACACTGCATGGTACTGATATTACGCTGGTAGGTAAAGACCCGACATATAAGCCAGTTGTGACTTTTTCAATTAATAAGTCCGACGGGGTGACTACCGTTTCTGAGGACTTAAAAAAGGATACAAATAATCATTTTGATATTACGAATGAGATTAAAGTAATCCCCAATTTTATCGACTTCAACAGGTTTAGTCTCAAGGCTAAAGATCACTTTAAAAAAGCCATAGCACCGAATAACGAAAGGATATTGATCCATACCTCTAATTTCCGCAAGGTGAAGAGGACAGGTGATGTGATCAAGATGTTTAAAAAAGTCCTCGAAACTATCCCTGCTAAATTATTAATGGTAGGTGATGGACCTGACCGTGCAAATAATGAGCAGATGTGCCGTGAGATGGGCATTTGCGATCATGTACGGTTTTTAGGAAAGCAGGATGCTATAGAGGAAATCCTTTCCGTGTCTGATTTGTTTTTAATGCCATCTGAGACAGAAAGTTTCGGTTTGGCAGCATTAGAGGCAATGGCCTGCAAAGTGCCTGTCATCAGTTCTAATGCTGGTGGTTTGCCAGAGTTGAACGTAGATGGCTTTTGTGGATATATGAGCAATGTAGGTGATGTTGATGATATGGCAGCAAAAGCGGTACTTATCCTTGAAAATGATGAGGTGCTGAACAGGTTTAAGGAAAATGCATTCAGGCGTGCACAGGACTTTGACCTGAAAAAGATCCTGCCTATATATATCGATTTTTATAATGAGACTATTGCCCGGCATTTGATACAATACCCCGCAACTGCCAGTGCTATTATGTAATCTTAAATTGAACTATTCCATTGCTAAATGGATT
Source organism: Sphingobacteriales bacterium (assembly GCA_015655115.1). GTDB lineage: Bacteria > Bacteroidota > Bacteroidia > Sphingobacteriales > Sphingobacteriaceae > Pedobacter. The sequence continues at coordinate 3,180 of JAATFQ010000085.1, read as the reverse complement.
ATTTAAGCGTTTAAGGAAGGAGTAAGCATTTTTGAACAACATATAAACATATAAAACAATCCGGCGGCTCAGGTTTAACCTGAGCCGCCGGATTGTTTTATATGCCAATTTGTATTGCATCTGTGGCTGCCTGGCAATTGTCTGGATTGATACAGACTATTTCTTTGGTACAAATACAAAACAAACCGGAGCGCCTAATTCAATTCTTTTACCAGTATCTGTCAGTCCGCCTGTACTTTTATTGCGTTTAAAGATCACCACATCATTTGTATATTGGTGACCAACTAACAGCCAGTTGCCCGAAGGGTCGATAACGAAGGCTCTTGGCCCTTTTCCTTTTGTACTTACCCTGTTTTTATAAACGAGTTTTCCATCTTTCTGAATGGCGAAAATGGTGATGTCATTGGCATCGCCCCTGTTACTCGCATATAAGAACCTGCCGTCTGCAGAGATCTGTATATCTGCAGAGCCCACAGCACCTTTGAAATCCTTTGCCACAATATTTGCTTGCTGGATCTTTTTCAATACCCCATCATTATAGCTGAATACAGTCAGGTCTCCCTGCATTTCCTGGATAAGGTAGGCAAACTTACCGTTGGGACTAAAAGTGATGTGCCTTGGTCCGCTGCCTGCTTTAACACTCAGGCTGTCTTTCAGTACTAACACCGTATCCTGGGCATCGTTATTATATTTATATACATAAATCTTATCTTCTCCCAGATCATTAGAAAGCACATATTTGTGATCAGGGCTAAATTTCACCATATGCACATGTGCGCTTTTCTGGCGCGCAGTATCTATACTTGAGCCTGTATGCTGGATTACCTGTTTTGCAGGGATTAAAGCACCGCTGGCATCTCTGCCATATACGGCAATACTACCACTTGAGTAGTTGGCAATAATGACATTCTGCTCGTCGCTGATCAGATAACAAGGATCAGTGCCTTCGGCAGGTTGTTTGTTTAAATAGCTCAGCTTTCCTGCAGCTGCGTCAAAGCTAAAGGCACTCACTGTACTTTTTGGCCCGTCTTCATTTACGGCATAAACAAACTGACGATCTGGTGTGAGGGTAAGGAAGCTGGGATTAATTACATGCTTTTCGACCGTATTTGCCTTAAAGGCTGCTGTTGCCGTATTGAAATCATAGACATAGATTCCTTCACTTGCACCCGGAAGGGTATAGGTGCCTATTAAAAGATTATAATCTGTTTTTTGCGCCTGCACGGATATTGTGCAGATGATAAGCGCAAGAGTGTGAAGTAGTGCTTTCATTATTATGTTTTTTTCAGTTTATGACTAGTTTGTGATCTGCCAGACTGTGCAACGGCTTAGGTACAAAGACCAGGATATGCAATAGTTCAGGTATGATTAACAAGAAAGCCTGCATCTTCGTAACGTTTAAAAAAGCGTTATTCAGGTGCAGGCTTCACAATATATTAAAATTACTGATCAGTATAATTAAAAATACAAGATCAGTATTTGATTATTATTTGATCAGATGTTTGATCTGGATCAGTTCATGTTCTTCTAAATAGCGCCATCTTCCACGTGGAAGGTCTTTTTTAGTCAGGTTGCCGTAAACTACGCGGTCAAGTTTTACCACTTCATAGCCCAGATGTTCAAAGATCCTGCGGACGATCCTGTTTTTTCCACTGTGGATCTGGATGCCTACTTCACGTTTTGAACCACCGGCAACGTAAGAAACAGAGTCTGGTTTAATCAATCCGTCTTCCAGCTCTAATCCGAACTGGATCTTGTTCAGGTCGCCCTGGCTCAGGCTTTTGCTTAGCTCAACATGGTATATTTTAGTGATACCATTTTTAGGGTGCGAAAGTTTGTCGGCCAGGTCACCGTCATTAGTCATTAATAATAGACCTGTAGTGTTACGATCTAAGCGTCCTACAGGATAAATACGTTCCCTGCTAGCTTTTTCTACAAGAGACATCACAGTACGTCTTTCCTGAGGATCGTCTGTAGTAGTGATATAATCTTTAGGTTTGTTTAAGATAACGTAGATTTTCTTTTCTCTTTTTAGCAGTTCACCATTGTAACGTATTTCGTCTTTTTGTGGGTCTACCTTATGGCCAAGTTCTGAAACAGGTATTCCGTTTACAGAAACAACACCTGCGGCAATCAGCTCATCCGCTTTACGGCGGGAACAGATACCAGAATTGGCGATATAGCGGTTCAAACGGATTTTCCCGTCGTCAGCTGCTGCGCCTTCTTTCCTGCTGCGCATAACAGGAGATTTATCTCCGCGGTCTTTAGCCGATGGCCTGTCTTTAGAGAAAGGCTTGATGGTAGAACCATCTTCTCTTTTTCTGAAAGGCCTGCTGTCAGTACTTCTTGAAGGACCGCTTTTTTTATCATCGAATGTTCTGAATGGTCTTTCGCCATCAGTACCGAAATTGTCTTTTTTTACATAACTACGGCTTTCATTTCTTGGCATTTCTTTAGAACTGCCTTCTTTAAATGCGCGTGGTTTGAAATCTTTAGCTCCTGCACCGCGGGGAGCAAAGCTTTTTTTGTCGCCATCACGGGGTGGCCTTGCTTTAAAATCTTTACGGTCGCCATCACGGGGAGGTCTTGAATCGGCATCTCTTGATGATCTTCCTCTGAAGTCTGATGAAGTTCCTTCTGAACTTCCGCCATTGCTTCTTGGTCTGAAGTTATTACGATCGCCTTCTCTTGGTGGTCTTGAATCGCCATCTCTTGATGGTCTTGCTCTGAAGTCTGATGAAGTTCCTTCTGAACTTCCTCCGTTACTTCTTGGCCTGAAGTTATTACGATCGCCTTCTCTTGGTGGTCTTGCTTTAAAATCTTTAGCTCCACCGAACTTATTGTTGTCTTTCCCCTCCTTATCGTCAAACTTGCTTTTGCCTTTGTAAGAACTCTCAGTTCCGCTGCGGCTTTTACCTGTTGTGCTTCGGTTTCCCGGTTTGGACTTGTCATCCCGACTGTTCCTGTTGTTGTTTTTTGTCATGATACGCTGTTAACCACATAATTAATGCGGGGTGCAAATTTAATAAAAATCGGTCAATTCACCTCTTATATTTTCATTCCAATTGTTAAAATAAAAATCGCGCCCTATTGGTGTTTAAACAGGACTTTTGACCCTAAATTCGGTAATTAGTTGATAATTAGCTTTATATATTGTATGTTTGCAGGCGTTTTATAATT
>JAATFQ010000215.1 GCA_015655115.1 Sphingobacteriales bacterium | reverse complement strand
GTGAGCTTACTTCTTTAATCGGAGGTAACGATACGCTGGTGGTGGTAGATGGGGTACATGGAAACATGGACTTGTTCAACCAGATCCCGCCGAGTGAAATTGAATCAGTAGATATCCTGAAAGATGCCTCTGCGACAGCTATTTATGGCTCTCGTGGTGCTCCGGGAGTAATTATCATAACCACAAAAAAGAATAAAGAAGGTAAATCCAGCGTAGAATATTCTACCAGCAACTCTATTGACGTAATCCCGAAAAAGCTGGAACAGCTCAACGCAAATGAATGGTGGGAGCAAGGGCAGCTTTATGGCGTGCCGGCATCTGCAAACCATGGCTCCAGTACAGACTGGTATGATCTGCTAACCAGGAACGGATCTACGCAAAACCATACGCTGGCGTTTGGCGGTGGTGCCAATAGTTTCAACTACAGGGCCTCGGTGACTGCATTGCTGCAAAGCGGGATTGTCATTAAATCAAATTATAAGAATTATATCGGACGTATTCAGGCTACACAAAAAGCATTAGATGATAAGCTAACCCTTACCATGAACCTGAATAGTGCCATAAATAAGGCGAATTATAGTCCCCCAAGTATTGGCAGGGCCAGTTTTACCTCTAACCTGATCAGCAATGCTTATGTCTCAAGACCTACTGATCCGGTGTATAATGAAGACGGGACTTATTATTCAGACCCTAACGTGTTTCAATACATCAATCCTTATGCGGTGGCCAACACTATCGTAAACGAAGTTAGCGTAAACAACTTATTCGGCAGCCTGCGTGCCGATCTGGAATTGTTTAAAGGTTTGACAGCGGGATGGTTTGGTAGCTGGAGAAAAGTAGATGGTACTACAGGATATTATCTTCCTGCAGAATCGACCATTGCATCTGCTATAGATAACCAGGGTACAGCAAGCATCAGCAATTATTTTCAGGATGAGAAACTGACCGATATCAGCTTAAATTATAAGAATGATTTTGGTAGCCACCACCTGGAAGCTACTGCTGTCTATGAATATCAGAAGCAACTTTATAATGGCAATTATGCGCAGGCAAAAGGCTTTATCAACGACATCTCCACCTATAATGCCTTGCAGCTGGGCGATCTTTCTAAAGTAGTTCCCGGAGATATTTCTTCTTATAGAAATGACAGGAACATGGTTTCCTTTCTCGGAAGGGTGAATTACTCTTATCTGAACCGTTATATTTTAACAGGTAGCTTCAGAAGGGATGGTTCATCTGTATTCGGTGCAAACAACAAATGGGGTAACTTTCCTTCAGCTTCAGTTGCATGGCGGATAGACCAGGAGCCTTTCATGAAATCTCAACGTATTTTTAACAGCTTAAAAATACGTGGCGGATATGGTGTTACAGGTAATCAGCAGGGACTGTTTCCACAAAACTCGTTACAGCTGGTAGGCTATGCGGGCGTTACTTATTTCGGGGGACAGTCGATTACCAATTTTGTGATCAGCCAGAATGCAAATCCCGACCTTAAATGGGAAACACGGAAGCAGGCCAACATCGGGATAGATTTCAGTCTGTTGGACAACAGGCTGAGTGGAACATTCGATGCGTTTAATGCAACTACAGACAATCTGTTATTCAATTATACTGTTCCGCAGCCTCCTTATCCATATGGTAGTATCGTCGCTAACCTGGGTAAAGTTCAAAACCGCGGACTGGAGCTTTCACTGAGCTATGAGGTGCTTAAAACAAGCTCTTCCTCATTGAAGCTTGCCGGAAATGGGTCCTTGCTTAAAAACAAAGTGCTCGAATTGAGCGGTACTTTAAACGGACAGGCCTTAAATACCAACTACGTTAGCTGGGGTTCCAATGCCTATCTGATTACCGGGAAGCCTATCGGAACCTACAACATCCTGCAGCATGAGGGCAAAAATGCTTCCAATGCCGAGACTGTGGTAGACCAAAATGGCGATGGTATCATTGACCAGGGCAACCAGAGTGCTGACAGGGTATTTGAAGGTTCTGCAATCCCTACCTATACCTATGCTTTTACACCTAGTTTTACTTATAAAAAACTGGATGTATCGATGGTATGGCGGGGTTCCGGAGGCAACAAGATCTATAATGGGCTAAGGTCCAGCCTCAGTTATTTTGAGAACCTTGGTAAGTCTAACGTACTCAAAAGTGCAGTGGAAACGGGCTTGTACACCTCGCAATATGGATCAGACCTATGGTTAGAAAATGGTGCTTTTTTACGTTGGGAGAATATTTCTTTTGGCTACTCCTTCGATACGGCAAGAATTAAGTATATCAGCTCTTTGCGTCTCTCTCTTACCGGTACTAACCTTCTTCTGATAACTGATTATTCAGGCCTTGATCCCGAATTAAATGTGAGCGGAGGAAATGGCTCCGGTGCTGATGGAGGAATATATCCGAGGACCAGAAGTTTCTCAATAGGGTTAAATGTAGTTTTAAAATAACAATAGGGGTAGGAAAGCCTGAACACCTATAAAATATTATTCTAATGAAGAAGATCTTGATAAGCATTTTTTTGGTTGGCCTTGTGGCTCAAAGCTGCACGAAGGTCAACGAAAGTGTATATGATAAATACGAGGCTGCCGACTTTTATGCCTCTGCAAAAGGAGCAGATGTGGCACTGGCAAACGTATACTCGCAAGTCGGGGGTAACTGGAACGGGGTAGGGTATGCCGGGGCCGATAACGGATGGTACGACTTAAACAGCATGTCGTCTGATGAGCAGGTTATTCCGCACCGTAACACGGGCGACTGGCAGCTGGATTTTGCGCAGCTTTATCAGCGGCAATGGCTGCCAAGTATGGGCATCATCAGCAATACCTGGAACTGGTTGTATAAATCAGTTTTTACGGCCAACCTTGCGGTATCGCAGTTGGAAACGGCTAAGGCCAGCGCAGCTAAAGTTGCAGAAGCAAAAGTACTGCGGGCATTTTTTTACTACCTGCTGATTGACGACTGGGGCTCAGTACCTTTTTATACCGACAATAATATTACTGTAGATAAGTTGCCGCAAAAAACAAGGAAAGAGGTTTTCGATTTCCTGGTGAAGGAGCTGAATGAGAATATCGATAAGCTGCCGGAAACCAAAGGAGGCGAGTATTACGGTCGTTTCAATAAATGGGCGGCCTATACATTATTGGCAAAGCTATATCTCAATGCCGAAATATATACAGGAACGCCAATGTGGAGCGAATGCCTGGCTACCTGTGCTAAAGTAGAGCAGGGGAGCTTTTCACTGCATCCGGGAGCAGAAAATAAAGCCAGCCCGCTTGGCTACCAGTACTATGAATTATTTGGCGATGTCCTGCCTGCTGATGAAACTATCCTCGCAATTTATGTTACAGAAAACATTGTGTCACGTAATATCTTTACGATAAGGAGCTTAAATGGTCCGAATGGAGTGGCCCTGATAGGCTTCAGCGGCTGGAACGGGACTATTATTCCTGAAGAATATTACGATAAGTTCGATGATAACGACATCAGGAAGAAGCAGTTCCTTGTGGGTGCACAGGATGGGGGAGTAACCTATACAAAAACGGTGACCTCACTGGATAACCCCGGTGCTGGCGTAAATGAAGGCGTCAGGGATATTAAATTCTTTCCGGCAACACCGAAAGATGGTAGTGGTGCATCGAATGACTTTCCTATTTTCCGGTATGCAGATATTTTGCTGATGGAGGCCGAATGTAATGTACGTTTAAACAATGCTGTGGCGGCAAAACCCCTGATAGATCAAATTAGAGTACGTGCAGGTTTATCGGCCCTTAGTGGTAATCCCACGTTGGAACAGGTCTATGATGAGCGTGGTTTTGAGCTGAATTGGGAAGGGCACCGGAGACAGGACATGATCAGGTTTGATAAATTCCTGCTGCCACATGGTTTTGTGACTGCAGCACCTGCCTACAGGAAACTATTCCCGATACCTACCAGCGCACTCAACGCCAATACTAATTTAAAACAGAACCCAGGCTATTAATAAATGATATGATGAAGAAATTGATTAACCTCATAATACTTCTGGTCTGCCTAAGCCTCGTTTCCTGTAAAAAGGATGCGAAGCTTACCTATCTGGAACACGTTGCTTTCGGCTCAGAACTTAAGGCTTCGGCAACAGACCTTGTATTTTCAAATGCAACAGATACGTCCTCCGTCGTCACTTTCTCGTGGCCGGCCGTTACTTATCCTATTAAATCGCCTGTTACTTATACCCTTCAGGTAGACGTTCCTGCAGATACACTGGGCGATGCTGCATGGGGAAAAGCCACTGATATAGTGGCAGGTGATGATGCCCTGAGTAAATCTTTCAATGGTGAAGAGCTGAATACACTGGCACTTGCCAAAGGACTGTTGCCCGATGTAAAAGGAACCCTGGTGTTCCGCATGAAATCGTATATGGACCGCATTGCTTATACCAATGCCGTATCCGTTAATATTACAACTTATAAAAACGCTTCGGTATTGTATATCCCCGGACAGTACCAGGGATGGAACCCTGCATCAGCTCCTAAGATGGCTGCATTAAAAGCAAACATTTATATCGCTTATGTCAATTTCCCTGTGGGCGATACATTCCACTTCAAATTTACAAGTGCGCCCGACTGGACGCATATTAATTATGGCGATGCCGGAAATGGTATGCTGAGCACTGATGGTTTGGCGGGAGACCTGGTGGTGCCGGGAGCCGGATATTATGAGCTCTCTGCAAATTTAAAAACCAATAAGTGGACCTGCACCAAAACTACCTGGTCTATATTGGGCGACGCCAGTCCCGGAGGCTGGGATACAGATACACAGTTAGCGTACGATCCTGTAAAACAGGTCTGGACTGTAACCTGTGATATGGTGTCAACAGGTTCCTTTAAATTCAGGGCCAATAATGCATGGGCAATTGACTTCGGTATAGATGCAAGCGGGAAACTCGCATTTGCTGATAGCCCGGTCTACGATTACGATGCCTCAGTAAAAAATATCACAGTGCCGGTGAGCGGTAATTATACGATTACTTTAGATCTTCATGATGCTAGCAAGTTCAGCTACACGCTTTTAAAAAATTAATATGAATCACAAACAAACATATGGGACAAACATATTGCTGATCCTGTTCATCTCACTATTCAGCTTTTGCAAAAAAAGCGATACTATGGCGGTCGCCACTCCATTGTATGCGCAATATGGTACACCATTTGCCAACGTTCCCGAAGCGAAGGATGCTGTCATTTATCAGGTAAACCCGCGTGCATTTAGTGCCGATGCGAGTTTCAAAGGCATTACTGGCCGCCTTGATTCTATCAAAGCCCTTGGGGTAAATGTCATTTACCTGATGCCGGTATATCCCATTGGGGTGCTAAATGCTGCGCGTGGACTCGGTTCCCTATATGCGGTAAAAGATTATAAAGGGATAAACACGGAGTTTGGTAACTTAACCGACCTAAGGACATTGATAGATGCTGCCCATACCAAAAATATGGCTGTGATGTTCGACTGGGTGGCTAATCATACCGCGTGGGACAATGCATGGATCAGCAATAAAAGCTGGTACCAACAGGATGGGGCCGGCAACATCATAATTCCTGCAGGTACTAACTGGACTGATGTGGCTGCCCTGAATTACGATAATCAGGATATGCGCAAGGCAATGATTGACGCACTGGAATATTGGGTATATACAGCCAATATTGATGGGTTCAGGTTCGATGCAGCAGATTATGTGCCTTTCGATTTCTGGAAGGAAGCCAATACAGCGTTAAAAAGCATTCCCGGACATAAATTATTGCTTATGGCCGAAGGTACCCGCAATGATCATTTTAAAGCGGGTTTCCAAATGGTATATGGCATGGGCTATTACTACTCCATTCAAAGCCAGGTCTTTGGTGCCAATAAGTCGGTCACGCTCCTGCAAGGCTTCAACACCAGTGAATATGCAACGGCATTTTCAGGATCACAGGTTGTAAGATATACCACCAATCATGATGCATACCTCACTGACGGGAGCCCCGTAAATCTGTATGGCGGCAAAGCCGGTTCTATCGCTGCATTTCTGGTTACCGCCTATATGAAAGGCGTACCTATGATTTACAACGGACAGGAAGTTGGCAGCACACAGGTTATCGACTTCTTTGAAAAAACGCCGATCGACTGGACTACCAGTCCCGATGTAACTGTGGCTTATAAAAAGATCCTCAATTTCAGGAAAAATAATGATGCAGTAATAAATGGTCAGCTTAATGTTTATACCAGCGATGATGTCGCTGTATTTACAAAAAGTACCGATAGTCAGAAGGTGCTCGTTATTGCCAACCTGCGCAATAAGGCGGTTACTTATACAGTGCCTTCAAGCCTGGTTAAAACTGGCTGGAAGGAACAATTTCCTGCTTCTGGTACAGCTGCTGTTACCCTGGCCAGTCAGTTGCACCTGCAACCTTTTCAATATATGGTGCTTGCGCAATAGATGGTTATAATTTGGATAATTAGACGGTTGGCATCGAATGGTGCCAGCCGTTTTTTATGGAAAAAAATAAAGGTATACCGGTGAGCAAATTCACCAATATACCTTTATATGCTTTATCTACATTCAGTTGTCGTCGGCAGCAACTCGTATAGAATTTGTTGCAACTCTCAGACGTTCTCTAACGTTCTCTAAAGCTCTTTGACGCTGATTGCTGCACCACCACCTGAGGCTAACGCTTGTTTCAGCTTGCTTTTAGAGGTAACCTTAATTTTCCTGATCGCATAACTCTGAGGATTTTTATCATAACTCGCATCTTTTCCGTCTGCGTAGATCGTAGCCTCGTAGGTTTTTCCTTTTGGCAGATAATCAAAAGATATATTCGCTATGCGTGGATTTTCATCAGTAATTGCTCCGATATACCATTCATTCTTGTTTTTTGCTTTTCTCGCGATGGTAATATAATCACCAGGTTCTGCTTCAAGGATATTTGTATCATCCCAGTCTACTGCCACATCTTTTATAAACTGAAAAGCATCCATAAACTTGTTATATGTTTCCGGCAGGTCGCCCGCCATTTGCAGAGGACTATATAAGGTTACATACAAAGCCATCTGGTGGACCAGCGTACTATGTACAAAAGAAGTATTCTCAGGATTGTAAGCGCTGATCTTAGTCTGGAAAATTCCAGGTGTATAATCCATCGGCCCACCGATCAGTCGTGTAAAAGGAAGGATGGTAGTATGATCTACATTGTTGCCGCCAAAAGCTTCATATTCAGTGCCCCTTGCAGCCTCATTGCCAATAAGGTTCGGATAAGTACGGTTCAGTCCTGTAGGTCTGAGTGCTTCATGTGCATTCACCATAATCTTATATTTTGCAGCTTCAGTAAGCGCATACAGGTAGTGATCTACCATAAACTGGCCATAGTGATGCTCACCACGGGGAATAATATTGCCTACATATCCGCTTTTGACCGAGTTATAGCCATTAGCTACCATAAATTGATAAGCAGTATCTAAATGGCGTTCATAGTTGCGCACAGATCCCGAAGTCTCATGGTGCATCATCATCTTTATCCCTTTAGCTGCCGCATACCGATGTAATTCCTGCACATCGAAGTCAGGATAAGGTGTTACAAAGTCAAATACATAGTCCTTTGTTTTGCCAAACCAGTCTTCCCAGCCTTCATTCCATCCCTCCACTAAAACAGCGTCTAAACCATTTTTAGCAGCAAAATCAATATACTCTTTCACATGAGCGGTATTGGCGGCGTGTTTGCCGTTAGGTTTTACTTTTGAATAATCCGTTACACCTAATTGTACACTCGGCAAGTCCGAATATGCCCATGTACTTTTGCCGGTTATCATTTCCCACCATACACCAACGTATTTAATAGGCTTGATCCAGGATACGTCTTTATACTTTGTAGGCTCATTCAGATTTAATACTAGTTTAGAAGCCAGGATATCCGCAGCCTTATCACTCACAATAATTGTTCTCCATGGCGATTTGCTTGGTGCCTGTAAATAGCCTTTATCACCTATGGCATCCGGAGTCAGCACCGATTCCAGGATCATGTTTTTGTCGTCAAGATTTAATGATAAGCATGAATAATCAACAAGAGCAGCCTCATGGATATTGATATATAAGCCATTATCGCTTTTCATCATGAGCGGCGTTTGAAGCCCTGTAGGTGAAAAAGTAGTCTGCGACGAGTTCGCTGTCACGGCATCTTTCATTTTAGCCCTCACCTCAGAAAGTTTCGACGTCACCGTACTATACTCCTGGGTATCAAAATCACCTGGCAGCCAGAATGCTTTGTGGTCGCCCGCCAATGCAAACTGCGTTCTTTCTTCCTTAATGATAAAATAGTTCAGGTTATCCTGCTCCGGAAATTCATAGCGAAATCCCAGTCCGTCGTTAAATACCCGAAAGCGGATACGGATAAACCGGTCTTTCAGACTCTTTTGTGTCAGCGTCACCAACAGTTCATTATAATGGTTACGAATAGTTTTCAGTTCGCCTAAAACTGGCTCCCATGATTCGTCAGCAGAACTCTGCTCTGTTTTTGTAACCGTAAAGCCCTCCAGCATAGAAGGTACATCTTTAGTTTCAATCCCTAATTTACTGGATTTGATCACATCCTTGTGTTTATAGGTCAGCTGGTAAGTAGGGATGCCGTTTTCCTTTAATCCAAATGTCAGCGTCAGATTTTTGTCGGGCGAGTTGATCTCCTGAGCGTTGACCAGGCTAGCTGCACTCAGCAGGAGAAGGAAAAAAAATAGTAGTTTACGCATGTTTTGATAATTCATTTTGTTTTAATAATAGTATTTCGCTTCAATAAGAGCGTGTAGCGGCTTTAAATTTGATCGTTCTTCCTCATTAGGAGAATGCAGGATCACAATGGCAAGATGCTAAAATATGCAAATATTATTTGCTATAATATGATATACGTAATCTTTTGATCCGCATTTCATAAAACACTCTTTATGAAGCGCATTCAGGATCGCAGATGCCTGTTTTTCTCCGGCAATTTACGTCAGGTTCAGAGACCTTTGTCTTGCAGAAAAATACATGGCAGCATAAGGATTGCGTATCTAATGTCTATATAAATACTAGACTATCGGCTATAATTCCTATTTTTGCAGCACATTTAAATGTCGCTTTATAATTTTCATGATTGAATTAAAAAATATTACAAAGCAGTTTCACCAGAAAGACAGGGAGATAACTGCTTTGTCAAACGTTTCTCTAACCGTTCCTAAGGGAAAGATCTTTGGCGTTATCGGTGCCTCTGGAGCTGGGAAGAGCACGCTGATACGTTGTGTAAACCTGTTAGAACGCCCTACAGCAGGGCAGGTGATAGTGGATGGGGTAGACCTGATTAAGCTCTCTCCTTCACAGCTTGCTAAAGAAAGAAGACAGATCGGTATGATTTTTCAGCATTTTAACCTGCTGTCATCCAGGACTGTATCTGAGAATATAGCATTTCCGCTGGAGTTAGACAGGCTTCCCAAAGCCGAGATCAGGCAGCGCGTTGAGGCATTGCTGGCATTGGTAGGGCTGGAAGAAAAAGGAAATGATTATCCTGTTACACTTTCCGGGGGACAAAAACAGCGTGTGGCCATTGCGCGGACATTGGCCAGCAATCCTAAAGTCCTGCTTTGCGATGAAGCTACGAGTGCACTCGATCCGGCAACGACAAAATCTATCCTTGTTTTATTAAAAGATATCAACAGGCGCCTGAATATTACTATCCTCCTGATCACACATGAAATGGACGTAGTTAAAAATATCTGCGATGAAGTCGCAGTAATTAGTGGAGGGGAACTGATAGAGCAGGGGACAGTGAGTGAAATATTTGCACATCCCAAAGCAGCACTGACGCGTGAATTTGTAGCGTCATCATTAAAGTTTGATCTTCCGGCAGATTATGCCGGACGGCTAAGCGCCGTTTCGGCTGCAGGCAAAAACCCTTTGCTTAAACTTGATTTTACCGGCTTATCGGCCGGAGATGCCGTCTTATCGGAAGTGAGCCGCTTATTTGGGCTTGACAATAACATCGTATACGCACAAATAGAAAATGCTGGTGGTGTAAAATTCGGCACTATGGTGATAGAGGTTTTAGGTACAGAAGAAAACAATCAGAAGGCTATTGCCTTTTATAAAGAAAAACAAATAAAAGTGGAGGTACTGGGATATGTCTGATTCAATGATTTTGCTCCTTTTTAAAGGCGCACTGGAAACCATTATCATGACCTTTGTGTCTGGTTTTTTCGGTTTTGTAATTGGCCTTCCTACAGGTGTAATGCTTTACCTTACCCGGAAAGGGCAGGTTCTGGAAAACATAACACTCCACACAGTAGTCTCAGTGCTGGTTAATATATTCAGGTCTATTCCATTTATTATCCTGATCGTGTGTATGATTCCATTTACACGCTTGCTTGTAGGGACCTCTATCGGTGTTGAAGCCGCTTTAGTGCCCTTAAGCATAGGTGCTGCGCCCTTCATTGCCAGAATGGTAGAAAACAGCCTGATAGAAGTTCCGGGTGGTTTGGTAGAGGCGGCCCGTGCAATGGGAGCAACGCCTTTTCAGATTGTATCTAAAGTACTGCTGCCGGAAGCCTTGCCCTCATTAATTAATACAGCCTCTATCACGCTGATTACACTTGTTGGCTATTCGGCGATGGGTGGAGCCGTGGGTGCAGGAGGACTAGGCCAGATCGGGTATCAGTATGGCTATGTGGGTTATGATGTAGTAGTAATGAATACTGTACTGCTTTCATTGGTAGCGCTCGTATTTTGTATACAGTTTGCCGGAGATTTTATTTCCCGGCGTGCAGACCACAGGAAGTAACCAAACAATAATCAGACCTGGGCTGTCTGCAGAATGTAGAAGATTAAAGCAACAATGATCCTGAGAAGATCAAAAAATTGATAAATAGAAATAAATCAGATGATTAAGATGAAGCAAATACCAGGGCTAGCAGCCCTTTTCATATCCCTTACCTTCTTTAGCTGCGGGAGAGGCAATAAAACAGATAACCCAAATGCGATTAAAGTCGGCGTAGAAGCCGGGCCGGAATATATTGTGGCACAGGCAGCACAGAAAGTGGCCAAAGACAAATACGGACTTGAGGTTGAGCTTGTTCAGTTCAACGACTATGTTATGCCTAATGAGGCTTTACATCAGGGAGATATTGATGTCAATGTATTTCAGAATAAGCCCTATCTTGATGTACAGGCAAAACAACGCGGTTACAAGTTTGCTATCCAGGGTAATACTTTCGTTTATCCTCTTGCCGGTTATTCCAAAAAGATTAAGAATATTGCAGATTTGAAAGATGGGAGCACCATTATTATCCCTAATGACCCCACAAATGAAGGCCGATCGCTGCTTTTATTGCAAAAAGCGGGCTTATTGAAGTTAAAGGACGGCATAGGACTATTGCCCAATTTAAATGATATCGTAAGCAATCCTAAAAAGCTGAAGATCGTTGAACTGGAGGCTCCACAGTTACCAAGAGCGCTCGACGATCAGAACGTTACGATTGCCATCATCAACAATACCTTTGCTACACCTGTCGGACTTGTTGCAAGCCGTGACGGGCTATTTGTAGAAGACGAGAAGTCGCCCTATGTAAATATTATCGTATCCAGGGAAGACAACAAGGATGCTGCAAAAGTTAAGAAATTTGTTCAGGCATTTCATTCTCCGGAGGTAGCAGAAGCTGCCCTGAAAGAGTTTAAAGGCGGGGCTGTGAAAGGCTGGTAGACAGATCCGTTGTTCCATACTGCGAACAAGCTCAACCTGTATATCCAAATACAAATTTATCTTAAAAGTTCAGTAAGAAATTGGCTTGATTTTAGAGTGATAGTTTTAACGTATTTTTCTATAAGAGATACTGTTAAATCAAAATCATTATATCAAGTGTATGGAAAAGATTAAGAAACTAGTTTTGAAGTCCTTAAAATGGGCAGGGATTTTGGTAGCATCTATTCTGTTTCTGATGTTTATTATTCCGTTATTGTTTCCTGGAACTATTTCAGAGCAGGTAAAAATATTTGCTAATAAGCGCCTGGCAGGAAAACTCGATTATAAGAAGGTACATCTTACATTTTTCAGGCATTTTCCATCTCTTACGGTATCAGTAGACGACTTAATATTAAAAGGGTCTGCACCTTTTCAGCAGGATACTTTGCTGTCAGCAAAAGAGGTCGCAGCCGGAATAAATCTTAAAGATCTGATATTTGATAGTGAAGTTAAAATTGATGAAATCTATGTAACTGACGCTTTTGCAAATGTTTATGTCAATAGTAAAGGGCAGGCCAATTATAATGTCTATGTCTCCAGCCCCTCTAAAAGTCCAAAAGATACAACTGAGAAAGGGACGTCGATACAACTTGACCTCATTAAATTCAGGAACTGGCACATCAAATATAATGACCATCCGGCTAAAATATTAGTAGATGCAAAAGGTCTCAATTATACAGGACAGGGGGGATTGAGTAAGGATATTTTTGATCTCGAAACCGATCTAAATATTGATCAACTGGATTTTAACCTTAATAGGATCTATTATGCCAGGCAGAAATCCCTGCACGCTGACCTGATTACAAGAATCAATACGAATGCCCTGACCTTTGTACTTAAAAAAAATGAATTAAGGATCAATGATCTTCCATTGAAATTCACTGGCTCCGTGAGCATCCTCAAGGATGGGTATGATCTTGATATCAAAGCTGCTTCAGAAAAAACTACCATCCGTGATATGATTTCTGTGCTGCCGCCACAATATCTTGATTGGGCGAAGGACACTAAAGTAGAAGGTAAAAGCGATCTGTTTTTCAGCCTGAAAGGAAAGTTCAGTGAACTCAGGAATCTTAAGCCTGATTTCAAAGCGCGTCTGCTGGTGAGTGATGGTATCATTTCTAATGCCAAGGCGCCGGTACCTATGAACAATCTTAATGTTAATCTGAACATAGATTTCCCCTCCCTGGATACAGAAAAATTAGGATTGGACCTAAAAACATTAAGCTTCGATCTTGGGCAGAAAAACAATTTCCGGGCGGTTGTGAAAACCAGAGGATTAAGCGAAATGAATGTTAGTGCCAGTATTAAAGGTGCTGTCAATCTGCAGACACTCGATGAGGCCTTAGGTTTAAAAGATCTTGAAATCAGAGGTCTGATGAATGCCGACGTGAAATCTAATGGGATCTTCAGCATGGATAAAAAGCTATTTCCCAAAACCAATGGATATATCAACCTGAAGGATGGCTGGTTAAAGACAACAGCCTATCCTAACCCGATACAACATATCAATCTGACTGCTAACATCAAAAATACTGATGGCACCTTCAGCAGTCTTGGTGTAAACATTGCTCCTTTCAAATTTGATTTTGAGGGAAATCCAGTATTTGTTAATGCCGATTTACAGAATTTTGAAGATCTGCTTTATAAAGTACGTGCCAAAGGGGTGTTGAATGTTGGAAAAATTTACCAGGTTTTTGCAAGAAAGGGGTTAGATGTCAGCGGATTAGTAAAGGCAGATCTTTCTTTAAATGGCCGGCAAAGTTATGCCACCACAGGTCAGTACAACAAATTGGATAACAAGGGTACGCTGATCCTTAAAAACATAAAAGCAAATACAGCATATTTGCCGAAGCCATTTTACCTGAAAGAGGGTAACTTTGAGTTTGAGAATGAGAAAATGTGGTTCAGGAAATTTTATGCTACCTATGGAAAATCTGATTTTTCGCTGAACGGATATCTTTTAAATACCATCAATTATTTTATTGAGCGTAAAGGCACTCTTCACGGAAACTTTGCATTGCATTCCAATTATATTCTGGTAGATGAATTTATGGCCCTGAAGAGTGGTGAAAATGAGGATAAATCTTTAGCCATTGAATACGCGAAAGCAGAGAATCCTAAAAGCAGCGGCGTAGTGATCGTGCCGAAAAATCTGGATGTTTCTTTAGAGGTCAATGCAAAAAGAGTAGGTTTTAAAGGGCTGGACATCAATCAGCTTCAAGGAATGGCTGCTGTGAAGAGCGGACAGATCTATTTGAAGAATACATCCTTTGATATTATAGGAAGCAGGATGAACATTGATGCACGCTATCAGGATGAATCGCCCTTAACTGCCAACTTTGATGTGGCATTTAAGGTTAAGGACTTTAATGTGCAAAGGGCATATAAAGAAATCGACATGGTGCGTGAGATGGCCACTTCTGCAAAAAACGTAAGTGGGATTGTGTCGCTGGATTATAAGCTGAAAGGCGATTTTGATCAGAATATGAATCCTATTTATCCTTCCTTAGAAGGGGGAGGAGTAGTAAACCTACGGGATGTAGCGGTAAAAAATTTAAAAATGCTTTCTGTGATCGGTGATAATGTAGGTGCTGATGCCTTTAATAATCCTGATATGAAGGGTGTCAATATTGAAACACACATTAAGAATAACCTGATCCATATCAATGAATTTAAATTTAAAGTCTCCGTTCTGAGGCCTTCTATTAGCGGAACAACAAGTTTCAACGGATTACTGGATATACTGGTAAAAGTAGGGCTGCCTCCTGCTGGCTGGATCGGTGTTCCGGTTGCAGTAACAGGAACAAGTGACAAGCCGAAAATCAAGTTTTTCAGCAGAACAGGTCAGGGAATTTTAACTGCGCTGTATAACCGTAAAATTAACAAGGTGATCCGGGAAGAAAGACGTGATGTAAAGAAACCGGGAGGAGAACAGCGCAAAGAGAAAAAAAATCAGGAAAAGAGAGCCGAAAATGCAGAAAAGCAAATAGATAAAAACGTTAAAAAAACTTAATATAAAGGGGGACTACAACAATATAGTGGGGTTAATCTCAAAATAGACTGTGCGTACCTATTTTGCTAAGGTGAAATTGATTGCGCTGTATTTTATGCCGACGATCATTTTGATCGTTGGTAATCCACTGTAGCCTTAGCTGTTGGTCAGATCAATCACTTTCGCTTCTTTATGCCACTCAAACCAGGCAGCTCACCTGTTATCAATTCCGACAGTTTTTTTTATTCTCATTCAAGTTTTGATCTATCTTTAAAAAGCACAGATTAAGAAATTAAAAAATAT
>JAATFQ010000109.1 GCA_015655115.1 Sphingobacteriales bacterium | reverse complement strand
TGCCGCTGAAGGGTGCACGGATTTCGAGGTAATTGCTGATGGTTCCTACTTCTTTATATGCTGCTCTGGCGGCACTTAGCTGTGCCTGGTCGGAATTTCTTTTGGCAATAGCCTGGTCGAGGTCGTTTTTGGAAATGGTACCTGGGGTTTTGCTGGTTTCATATAGCCGGTCGTAATTGGCCTTACTGGCGGTATATACTGCTTCCTGCGATTTTAAGCGCGATTCTGCTGCGGCCAATTGTGACCCTAACTCGGGCGCCTCGAGTGTCATCAGTAGCTGTCCCTGCTGTACTTCCGTACCTATATCGGCCTTAAGTGTCTTCACAAAACTGCTGACCTTGGCATAGAGGTCTACCTGCTGGTAGGCGATCAGCTCGCCGGGCATGGTTAAGGAGGTAGCCATAGCCTCCTTATGAAGGATAAAGGTTTTAAGCGCTGCGGGCTTTTCTGCTGCCGTGGCTTCTTTTTTATCACCATGTCCACAACTGCTGAACAGGGCGGTAATAGTGAAGGCGCTGGCTATGATGGAGGGTATCCTGATTCCTGATTTCATTTTGTGATAGCTAAATTTTCTAATGTTTACGTTCTGTTAGGCCATGTATATAATGGGTACTTTCTTCATCTTCGGGGTCTAAGGAAAGGGAATTGGTAGACACTTTTCCCTGGATCCATGCAAATACTAATGGCAGGATAATCAATACGGCAAAAGTAGAGGCGATTAATCCGCCGATAACGGCCCTGCCTAATGGGGATACTGCACCGCCGCCTTCTCCATGGCCGATAGCCATCGGCAGCATGCCGACAACCATGGCCACACTGGTCATGATGATAGGCCTTAACCTTAATCCTGCTGCCTCACGGGCAGATTCTAAAGCGTTACCATTGTTCTGCCTCAGCTCTTCGGCATTGGTAATCAGCAATACTGCATTGGCAATGGATACGCCGACGGACATGATAATGCCCATGTACGACTGTAAATTGAGGGTTGATCCTGTTAAGGTGAGCAACAGCAGCGAGCCCAGCACTACGGCGGGTACAGTGGCGAGGATGATCAGCGGTACGCGGAAGGACTGGAAGTTGGCGGATAACATCAGGAAGATGACCACAATGGCAACCAGCAAACCTGTCTGGAGACTGTCGAGTGTCTCGCCCAGTACTTTCCCCAGCCCGATCTGCTCTACGGTTAACCCTCTGGGCAGCTTACCGATACTGGCAATAGCCTTTGTGACATCGCCTGTGGCACTACCTAAATCTGTTTTGTAAAGGTTGGCGGTTACGGAAAGGTATGGCATGGCACCCAGGTTATCGTTTTCACCGTAGGTGGTATCGGGGGTAATAGTGGCGACATCACCGAGGTTGGGGCGACTGGTGTTTTTAAGTATAGGAATCTCTCCAAGATCTTCTTTGCTGTTCATCTGGTTTAGCGGTACCTGTACCTGTACACTGTAGGACAGGCCTATTTTTTCATCTACCCAGGTGTTTTTATCGGTATACCTGGAAGAGGATGTAGAGGCAATGAGCGACTTAGATATGTCGCTGAGGTCTACCCCCAGCTGCGCGGCCTTGATCCTGTCGATATTGATATTGAGGGATGGGTATTTGATCGGCTGCGCAATCTGTACGTCGCGCATATAGCTGATCGCACTCAGCTTAGCTATTATCTTATTGGCATATTCTTCATTGGCTTTCTTATTTTTTCCGGCGATCCGTACTTCCACAGGTGTAGGCGACCCCTGGCTCAGTACTTTGTCTGTCAGCTCTATTGGCTCGAAGGACAGTTTCACCTCTGGAATAATTTTCTTGATGTTTGCCCTTAGCTGGTCCTTAAATTCGTCCATATCGCCTTCGTAATCTTTGAGGGCTACCTGGAAAACAGCTTCATGGGGACCGCCCATAAACAGGTAAATCGGGTTGACGGAGAATAATGCAGGGTGCTGGCCGACGTAAACGGAGGAAATGCCGACATGGTCAGCTCCTGCCATTTTCTTGATTTCACTGAGCACAAGGTTTGCCTTTTCTTCGGTACGCTCTAAACGTGTACCGTCGGGCAGCCTTAAGCGCAGCTGAAACTGGCTGGAGTTTACTTTAGGCAGTACATCGCGGCCGATGTGGAGGAGGAAGAAGGCGGCAGCACCGATAATAACGATGAGATAGGTGATGACTGCTGCTTTACGGTGGATAAACAATCGGTCGAGCATGCGCATAAACCGCGCTCTGAATTTATCGAACAGCGTGATCTTGCCGTCGCCACTGAAATCTTCGCGCTCTACCAGGATTTTCTTCTGGTTAAGGGTCTGCTTCTCTGACTCCAGGGTCAGCCCGGTTTGATTGAACAGATCCTCGTCGTCGCTGATAGCCATATTGGTCTTCACATGTGCTTTAGGATGTGCCACCATCAGCCAGTTGGCGAGTACGGGCACAAAGGTCTGCGATAACAGGAAGGAGACGATCATGGAAAAGCCTATGGCAAGAGCCAGCGGAAGGAACAGGGCTCCGGGAATGCCGCTCATGGTGAAGGCTGGCGCAAACACGGCCAGGATACAGAGCAGGATCAGCAGCTTCGGAAAGGCTATTTCTTTACAGGCATCCCAGATGGCCAGAGCCTTGGGCTTGCCCATGTCGAAATGCTGGTGGATGTTCTCAATGGTTACGGTCGACTCGTCGACCAGGATACCAATGGCCAGTGCGAGTCCGCTGAGGGACATGATATTGATCGTTTGTCCGAATAGCTTAAGGAACAGTACGCCTGCAATGATGGAAGTCGGAATGGTCAGGATCACAATCAGCGCTGCACGTTTATCGCCCAGGAACAACAGTACCATTAAGCCGGTGAGGATCGCTCCTATGGCGCCCTCACTGACCAGGCTTTTTACGGCGTTGATCACATAGACGGACTGGTCGAACTCGTAGGATAACTTAACGTCTTCGGGCAATGAGTTCTGTATGATGGGCAGGTTTTCTTTCAGTTTCTTGACTACTTCCCAGGTGGAGGCATCGCCGGACTTGGCAATACTGAGGTATACGGATCTTTTCCCGTTGATCAGTGCATAGCCAGCGGTGAGGTCGGCCCCGTCTTTTACAGTAGCGACATCATGCAGGTACAGGTTCTGTACGCCCCCTTTAAATAAGGGGATATTTTCAAAGTCTTTGACTTTTTTAATGGTATAGTTGGTGGGCGTGAGATAGTTTTTATCGCCAATGCGGACATTTCCCGGAGGAGCGGTCTGGTTGTTTACCCTTATCGCCTCCACAATCTGGTCGACGGTGAGGTTATGCGAGCGCATAAGCGTAGGATCCACGTTGATTTCTATGGTACGCGGGCTGCCTCCGAAAGGTGCCGGAGCAAGCAGTCCGGGGATGGAAGTAAAGGAAGCGCGTACATAGGTATTCGCCATATCCTGCAGCTCGTTATTGCTGCGGGTGGGACTGCTGAGTACGAGCTGTCCGACAGGAAGGGACGATGCATCAAAACGGATGATGAACGGCGGCTGTGACCCTGAAGGGAAGATCGCCTGTGCCCGGTTAGACAGGGCACTCAGTTCTGACGCGGCCTGCGCCATATTGGTACCTTCGTAATAGGTGAGCTTCATTAACATGAGACCCTGTATATTTTTGGTCTCAATACTTTTCACCCCATTGGCATACAGCAGGATATTGACATAGGCTTTACCGAAGTAGGCCTCCATTTGCGAAGGTGTATATCCCCCGAAAGGGTGGGCAATATAGATAACAGGCAGGTTCATCTGCGGCAGGATGTCTACCTTGATGGTTCTCATTGCACTGATGCCGAAAAAGAGCAGACCGGCGACGAATACCATTATGGAAATGGGCCTGCGCAATGCAAAACGTATTAAATTCATGTGTTATCGGCTTAAATTCGTAATTAAAGACTAAAATTCGTTAATAAATAGGTTGTAGTCGCCCGTTGCAGCGGCTTTGAGTAAAAGCGCCTGCCATACATTGGTATAGGCGATATCACGGTCGGTCTCTGCTCTGTTTAAAGCGTAGAGCGCCTGTGTCAGGTCTATCAGGGTTGTCAGCCCGTTTTTGTAAAGTGTGCTTTTTTGCAGGTAAGCCTCACTGGCCGCTTTAACTTGTATAGGCGCTTCATTATAGTTCTGCATCGCATTGCTGATCTTATTTTCTGCCAGCTGTAACTGGGCATGCAGCTGCTGGTTAAGCTGTTGGTATTCATCATTGAGGCCACTGCTGATATAGCGCTGCGCCTTCACCTGCGGCGCGGTTCTGAGGATGCTGGTCAGGTTCCAGCTCAGGCCGAGGCCGAACAGGTAGTTGCCGCGCGTTGGATTGATACCGTCGCCGTAGTTATGGGTATAGGCATGCTGATTGCTGGCATAATCGGAGCTGAAGCCTGATCCCCGGCCCTGCATGACGCCGATAAAGGATAATGTGGGATAGGCAAGTTTGCGGTAATAGCTGGCTTGCTGATCGCTGACGTCTACCCGGTTTTTATAGTATTGAAGCAAAGGGTGATGACTGAGGCTGACGGTATCAGCATTGCCGTTGGCGGTGCCGCTGCCGTTGCTGAGTAATATATTTTGTGGCACATGGGTGATAAATGCAGTATCTAGTGTAAAGCTGACAGCAGAAACGCCGAGCAGGATACCCAGGCGGCTGGCTTGCTCCTGTTGCAGGTCGATAGCTTTGGTGAGCGCTATCTTAGCACTGGAAACCTCCGCATTCGCCAGCGAGGAGTCTACCCCCGCAATCAATCCATTTGCAGCCCTGATACTTGCATTGTTTTTAAAGATAAGGGAACGTTCCAGGTTTTTCTGCTGCGACTTAGTGAGTCGCTGTGCGGCAAGAAGGTTAAGGTAGGCGGCCGACACGCGGATTTCATGCTGGAAGATCTCCTGGCTGAGATCGTTTTCGTCGCGCGCTAAGATAGCCTTTGAAACATTGATCTTCTCTCTCATCCTGCCGAAGGTGAAGAAATCCCAGTTGATATTGCTCAGGTATAATGCACCGAAAGCGGCGTTCCAGTTCTGCTGCGCCAGGGCCGGACCAGAGGATGCTGTACTTAGTCCGCCTGCGGCAGTAAGCGGCCCATTCTGCCCGTTGATAGTGCCGAAATCCTGCTGTGCCGCGAGACTCAGGTTTGGCAGGTACTCTCTTTTAGTCTGCCTAACGCTCTCTCTGGAGGCATCGACATAGTTGTTCTTTGCCCTGATAATACCATAGTTTTTGATGGCCGTCTGAATTGCATCTTTCATCAGTAGGGGCTGCGCAGGATTGGTCTGGGCAGCGGCAGGCGGAGGACTTGCTATGGAGCTAAGGATGCAGGAAGTAAAAAAGGCAAAGAAAGATATTTTGGACATCTTTATGCTGGTTAAATGAAAAGTGTGTATGTGTCAATTTAATTTTGTAAAATCGTACTCCTGCTATCAGCGGAATTGCACAGCTGGATTCATTCACCTTGCAGGCACTGTTTAGTTAGTGTCGGTTTTACACTACAAATTTATCTCTTGGGCGGCAACCTGACATATTCTTATCAAATGAAAAATTATTAAAATCAAATAATTGAGATTAAAATAGGATTAAGAAGTAAATCATAAAGAAAAACAGGTCTTTATCAAAAAGCCAGCTGCTATAAAGACGCTATTCGTTAGCTATCAGGATCAATCAGGCTGCTGTACTATAAAACTACTGCTACAGGAACCA
Source organism: Sphingobacteriales bacterium (assembly GCA_015655115.1). GTDB lineage: Bacteria > Bacteroidota > Bacteroidia > Sphingobacteriales > Sphingobacteriaceae > Pedobacter. The sequence continues at coordinate 14,190 of JAATFQ010000109.1, read as the reverse complement.
TAAGAATACCAGAGCAAATAGTGATCAGATGGTGATATCAGTATTTGCTGGAATATTCAATAAATATTTTGAAGATACTGATGGAATTCATAAAGACATAAAGATGACATATATAATTTAATAGTAAACTAAAGGTCATAACTGGTCAGTAACCCAAAATAAATCAAGTTTTTATAACTTGGATCAATAATTGCATGTATATTGATGAACATTTAATATAAAGTTCAACATCATTATGGGAATATTCAAAAATATAATAGCTAAAATGGCAGAGGGTTTCTTGATTATTGAAGGTTACCTTAAAGGTTTAAACGGTAAGCAGTCGGCTACTGAACTGATGCCTGTACGTGTACGTGTTCAACAGAATTCACCATTTTACAATAAACGGTCGATTTAATAAATCTGCCATAGTAATATTGCTCAGCTATATCCAGGTACCCTGCTTCTTTGAAGTAATGGCTTGTCTGTATCAATGACTGAGCTTCTATATGAGCGATGTTCCTGAAAAACAGGTACATCGTTTTTAATAAAAATAACTGCCATCTTTTGCCAGTTCCTTCTTCATATTGAAAATCTGTGAAGAGCCATAGTCCCTTTTCTTCCAGGGCTTCATGTAATTGATCAAACACAATTTTTATTCTTGGTGCCGAAAAGTTGTCGAACAAAAACGCTGTAATGACTACGGTATAGCTTCTGCTATGGATAAATTCTTCTATGGGCAACTCTACGAACTGTACGGTATTGCTTCCTGTTTCCCTTCTCCTGGATAAGTCCAGCATTTTCGATGACAGCTCTACATAGGTGATGGTCAATCCTGAAGGGTGTACCTTTGTGATCTCGTCGAGAATCCAGCCTGTGCCCCCGCCGGCGATGAGAATCCTGCTATTGGCAGGAATATACTGCAACTGTGCAATCTGCGCTTTTACCTGGGAACGCAGGAAGACCATCCTGCTAAGAAAATCGTAATAACCGGCTATTTTGTCATAATTGTTGAGCATAATGCTGAAAGATGATTATGGAATCTGGTTCAGATGAATTGCATAGCAATAATCCCGCACAGGGCTTTCACCAAAACTAATCCGTCAATAACAATAAGGTAGTAAAAAATCTTCTTTCTTTTGTTCATCGACCAGGCTACACCAGTGGTCAGAATGAAGGGGATGATATTAAAGATGATCCGTATTGGAGCAAAATGGTTGACATGTGCGAAGATCAGCAGTGAGAGCATCGATGTAATCAGCAGCGGAAGGAGAACGTAGAAAATGGTTTTCTTGAGACCCATGCGGACCACGAAAGTCTTCAGCTCGGCATTAGAATCTATCGCATAGTCTTTCATGTCAAACATAATAGCATTCACCGTGCAGAACATCCAGTTTTTGATAAACAGGAATACCCAGAAAGTGCTTTCTGTTACATCTACCCCCATTTCAATTTTCAGCAGGATCAGCGGCAGCAGGTTGGCGGTGGCTGCCCACATAAAACCGATGATGAAGGGCTTTAGCCATCCTGTGTTGCGGAGATTGAGGTTGAAGAAAAATACAGGCACCAATCCGTAATAGAGCACAGCGAGAAGAACCACAAAAAGGATAATCATCCAGTAAGCCGCAGGCAGATGAAGTATCGCTTCATAATGGATGACGGTCATGTAGACCACAAGGCCCAGGCCCAGCAGACTGAGAACCAGCTGACTCCACCTGATAAACAGCTGATGCGAGCCATACCAGGCCGTTCTGGGATTGACAGAATGCCTGCTGTCAGTCGCGCCCATGTATGCATAAGTATAGTATACGATGGGCGCAATAAAGATCAAAAGATAATAAGTGACTGAATTAAAGGGCACTCTGAGCTGGAGTGTAGATTCAATAGTCAGCGCAACAGCAAGCAGGCCTATAAAATAGTTCCCGAAGAATATATACCTGATTATCCTGAACCCCATTATGGACTTAAATGCTTTGCTTTAAGTATTTGATTACAGCAATCATGTCTTCATCCCCGAATCCGGCTTTCACAGCACCTTCCAGCGTTGTGCTTAGACATTTCCCTACCGGGGTGTCCATTCCATTGGTAGTGGCAAGGCGTATGTCTTTAGCCAGCAGCTTTAATGCAAATGCTGGTTTATAATTATCACTGACGATATTATCGGTTTTTAGTTTCGTTAATGCACTGCCTACAGCACCTGCATTGATGAGCGGCATCAGCTGTTCTGCTGCCATCCCGTTTTTACCGGCAAAGATCACCGCTTCTGCCAATCCCTGTGCAGTAATCCCAAGAAAAAGATTGATGGCCAGCTTGGCTATATTTCCCGATCCGCTGCTCCCCAGGTATGCAGAGGATTTCCCCAAAACTGCCAGGATAGGTTCCGCCTTTTTATAAGCTTCTTCTTCGCCTCCGACCATAATGATCAGCTGCGCATCTTCTGCAGGTTTTACACTGCCCGACACGGGTGCATCCAGATAGGCAATACCATATTCTTTACACCCAGAGGCGATTTCCCTGGTGGTATCAGGTGAAACGGTACTCATGTCTATACCTATAAATTTCTGAGCTGCCATGGCAGAGAATAGGCCTGACGGACCGTAGTATACTTCTTTTAAAGCTGCATCGTCGCTCAGCATGGTGAAGATGAAATCTGCATCCTGTACCATGGCAGCGGGTGAACCCACAATTTTTACGTCTATGCTTTCTTTAAGTGTATTGGATTTTTCGGGATTACGATTGTATACGGTGACGTCGAAGCCAGCTTTAACCAGATTTTTCACCATAGGATTACCCATGTTTCCCAATCCTATCCAACCGATTTTTAGTTTAGCACTCATGTGATTATATAGTATATGTTTTAGCGTAATAAATATATGTGTTACACCTGATATTTAAGCGCGACAACTGAGATATCTGTTAACTGTTGTGTTTTTATATTGTTGTTGTTTATATAGTTGTTGTTTATATATAACAGGTATTTTCCACTGTATCTTCATTCCTGTCATTTGATATCAGGTCTGTTAATGAGGATATTTCTTCAGGATATCTTCAATTCTTTCGTCTGGCACCAGGTCTGTGACAGCAATAATCTTAATGGACTTGAAATCAGGGTGCAGCGTATTGATCACGTAATTATAAGAGCCCGGCAAAATTGCTGAGGGTACCTTTAAAACAGGAATCCTCATATCATCGTACCACTTATTTCCCTGAGGCTGACAATAACTATAATCATATGGGTGGCGCCATTCAGGGTCCAGCGTACGCTCTTCGATGGATAAAATCGGCAGTTCGTCCGGAATCTCTATAAAGACGGTTTTGAAATCAGCGTTGAAACCTACCCCCTGCCGCCTCACCATGTTTTCCAGAAAAGCGAGCGCAATATTTTCGGCACAATAAATCACGTGCTTACCCGCAGATGCCCACCTGCCATTTACACCGGAAGCGCTCAGCGTAGCAGCATAATTTTTATGGCCTATTCTAAATACAATCATAAAAAAGCCTATACTGCATCGCCATAAGCCATTTTCATCAATTCATCTGCAACCAGGTCTACCCCGCCCGGTGTACTCAGCCAATCCATAGGGCGCTCTTTGGAGTTCCAGAAGGGTTTGTTCAACCAGTAACTGAATTCATCTACTGTGCCAAATAACGATACGCCTTTTTTATAGAGCCCAATGAGCTTTAACAGGTGCTCTCCATATACAGGCTCCAGGTTTTTCTTCTGTTCTTTGTAATTGCTGATGGTGCGCGACGAAATATTGAGTAAATCGGCCAGTGATTTGTTGGAAATATTTATCGCCTCAGCAAAATCATAAAATACCCCTGGCTTTAAGCCCTGCCGCGCATGCTGAAACACTTTCATATCGTCACTTACGTCTATTGCATTGAATTTGATACGTAATGTTTCTGTCCTTTTATCTGAAAGTAATGCCGTTTGATTTGCCATAACTCTATATTTAAAACACTAATATACGAATATTTTCAATACGAACAATGAATTTATTCACCAATATGTTGATTAAAGGATATTACAGTTCTGAGTTCATTCTTTGCGCCCTGAACAGGTTATCTGTAGTTTGCAGAATCTTTGCTTTCAGTTTAGGATTATAATCAGGATGTTTCTCCAGAAAACGGTTTACAATAGTAACAGCGGCAGCGCTTTGATACATGCCGAAATTCAGTTGTAGCCACGATTGCGGAAAGAAGATATCGCCGCTGCGCTGAATTTCTTCGAGAAGACTGAGGCTTTTTTCAAGATAATGTATAGAAGTTTCCTGGCGTAAAGGATGGTGTAAATAGTATAATGCAGCAAGGACATTAGACTCTTTTTCCCTGTTCTTTTTTTGTTCAAGGCTGCTGAAAAACTGATCGCGCTGTTGTACATTTGAAGATAAAGCCGGCATAATGAACTCAAACCTGTTTTTACGGTCGGGGTTTTTGATCCTCGCATGCTGAATGGTCAAAATCGAAGTATCTGCATTATCGCGCAGTGCTAGAGCCATGGACAGGTTGGTATAGTCGTCTTCACTAAGCTTTATACCTTCAGGCGCAGCCTGTGTTTTCCATATTTTATACATCCGCGCCTCTGCCGCGGCATTCATAAAAATATCCTGATAGGCCTTGAACAGCTGTTTTTTATTATTCGCACTTTTCTGCAGGGACATCGCTCTCCACACCTCATTCTCCAGGGACAGAGAAAGGGATACTCGCCTTTCGGGCTTAAGGAATTGCCAGTATAGATTGCTGATATAACCACTAAGCAACTTGACATTGAGCTCCTCCTGCTCTGTGGGCAATACACTGCTAAATAAAGTCAGCAGCTGCTCTGGCTTCATCGTTTTACCACTCAATACCTGCTCATATAATGAAATGTAGGCGGTAGCACGGTGAAGAGGACTTTTCAAAACCGACAGCTGCCGGGGTAATTTTGGGTCAACCGGCCACTGCGCATACCCCAGCCCTGTGGTGTTGAAGAGCACAAACAGCGGCTTCGCTAAACCTACCGCTTGTGGAATATCCTGCTTTGCGGCTGACAGGTCGATATTCAGCAGTTTAACGGAATCGGTATAAAAAAGTGCGACTTCAAAAAATTGCTGCCATATTCTCTTTGTGCCGTATTCTGGCGCCTGACTGATGCTGAACTGACTGATTTTATCGCCGTTATAGTTGATATCATAACTGATTACCGGGCGCCCGCTTTCATCTACCCATACTTTATTCCATTGCTGAAGATCGGCCGGGGTATAGTGGTCAAGGATGCTGATCAGTTGTGGCCATGAAGCATTGTCGTTGGCATACGTGCGCAGGTATTGCCTTACGCCCTTCTGAAATGGCACTTTTCCCATCAGCTGCTCCAGCTGCTGCATCATAACAGGTGCTTTATGATAAATGATGTTGCCATATAGGGTGCCCGCATCCTGAAGATTATCAAGCGGTTGCCGGATAGGGTTTGCTCCTGGGGTGCGGTCTGTGGAATATGCTGAAGGTACATGGTCGATCAGGAATTTCAGATTATAGGTCACCGCATCATCGGCAGCACCTAAGCTTTTATCGGCCATAAAGTTAGCGAAGACTTCTTTCATCCATACATCGGTGAACCAGCTCATGGTAACCAGGTCGCCAAACCACATATGTGCAGTTTCATGTGCAATGAGGTTGCTCCGCGCATTAAGCTGGTCTTGCGTCGCTCCGCCATCCAAAAAAAGGGTATTTGATTTGTATTGTATGGTCCCCGGGTGTTCCATGCCGCCAAACTGGAAGTCGGGAATGGCTACAAAACCAAATTTCTGAAATGGGTAAACGATGCCTGTCCACCCCTCGTAATACTTTAAAGAGCTGGTATGAAGATCGAATATTTTCTGGAGACTCTGACTAAATTTCTCAGGATCGGTTTCCCTGAAGAGAAAATCTGCAGCCTGACCATTGGTTTTACCTGTATAGCTCTTGAAATTTCCCGCCGCAAAGGCAAAAAGATAGGTACTTACTTTATCAGACCTGCGGTAACGATAGGTTTTACGGTCGCCCGCCACTACAGAATCCTGCAAAACAGCATTGGCTAAAGCGTGCCAGGTAACAGGGATATGCAGGGTTAAGCCATAAGTTGCTTTTAAGTCGGGCTGATCGAAACAAGGAAAAACAGTCCGCGCCCTGTCGGGCACAAATAATGTATATAGGTAGTCAGCATTTCTGTTTAAAGCGCCATCGCCTGCTTCAAAAACAATGCTGACTTCATTCTTCCCCTTTTCTAATGCTCCGGAGTTAATGATAAGGTGCTCTTTCTGATAGTTGATCGCCTGTACTTGTCCGTTGACATGTAATTCTTTAATTTTTGCAGGGTCTTCCTTGAAGTCTATCTGCAAAGGCAGCTTAGTATTATTCAGCTGAAAACTGATGGTTTCTTTTGCCTCAATAGCAGCATTGCGCGACACAGGAATGTCCAAATCCAGTGCGTAATGAATTGAACTGATCACCGAATGACGGTAAATGGCTAAATTATGGCTGACGCCTTCCTCGATGCCCGGATCGGAGAATGCTTTGGAGAACGTTTTGGAGAACGTTCCTGAAGTCATTTTATGAGCAGAACAGGAGGTCAGCAATACAGCAAGAAAGAGAAAGGTCCGGGGCGAATTAAACATTTTGCCAATTTACATTTTTCAGAAGAGATGAAAATAAATTGATGATAAAAAATAGCATATTTGTGAAGCTGCTTATCTTATTCCGTTAATTTAGCCGTTAATGCTAATTTTTTGAACCAACCGCCATTGAAACACTATTTCCTACGCATATTTAAAGACAATAGATGGCTGCTTCATATTTTATATTGGATATTCATCATTATTTTCTTCTATCTCCAGCTAATTGCGGGCACAAGTAAGGTTGATTACCCTAAAAGTTTCTTACTTATTCAGACGCTGATACGTATAATTATGCTGATGTTTATCTCCTACAGCTTTTTATTCTTCGTCATTCCCTTATACAAAACTTCTCAGCTGATGATTTTCTGGCTGAGCATGGTGGCACTGATCGCTTTCTGGTACATGGTCCAGGTTGGACTGATGAAAATCAGCGTGATGCAATACCCTAAAATCAATAGATTGCCTGCAGCAAGCTTCCAATCTATCACAAGAAGGCACTTTTTCGGCTTCCTTGCGATGTTTATTTTCTTTATGGCGTTTTATTATTTCATGGATATTTACGACAGGCAACGCGAAATCAAGCTGCTTGCACAATTTAAAACGGAGAAGATAGCCCTGGAAAGCAGCTTTCTAAAGTCGCAGGTAAACCCTCATTTCCTTTTCAATACGCTAAATAATATCTACTCGCTGAGTTTAAAGAAATCTGAACAGACACCGGTTATTATTGAACGGCTGGAGTCGCTGCTGCATTATATGCTGTATGAATGTAAGTCGGACATGGTGCCGCTGGCTGATGAATTTACTTTTACCAACAGCTACATCGCACTGGAAAAACTGAGGCACAGGGAGGAAGACTGCGTAGTAACGATAGCGATTACGGAGGATATACATAACCGCTTTATTGCGCCGCTATTGCTGATCAATTTCCTGGAAAATGCTTTTAAACATGGTACAAAAACGAGTTTTGGCAAGTCATGGATCAATATGACTGTCACAATGGAAAAGCAGTGCATGCATTTCAATCTGCAGAACAGTAAGCCAATGCAAATTATCTCGGACAATCCCGCAGTGGAATATTCTGGAGGTATCGGATTGAAAAATGTGGAACGTCGACTGCAGATCTTATACCCGGGTAAGCATACGCTGGCGATAAATGATCTAAAGGATAGGTTTGAGGTAGATTTAATCGTGGATTTAGCATGAGTACGTTCGTTCAACAGGAGATCAATAAAAGGAACCGCTGGGTGTATTTTTCCAAATACCGTTGGCTGGCACATGTAGCATATTGGACCTGGGTGCTGATCGTCGGTACGTTTATGGCCGTAAATGTACCTGTAACGCCTTCGATCCTGCTCAATCATTTTATCCTGGCGAATTTACATATCGCCGTCTTCTTCTATCTGTATTGCCTTATCCTCATTCCATATTTTTTCAAAAGGAATAAGAACCTTATTTTCTGGCTCCTGGTATTGGCCTCTTTCCTGCTTATTCCTGTGTCGGATGTCTATTTCAGCAGAAGTTTTGTGCATTATACAGGAATAGATATGACAGACCGCCCGAAAGGATTTTTGGGGAACTATATGCTTGTTGTTATGGGCTACCTCATTAACTTCCTGATATTTTCCATGCTCCTGTTTTTTATGGAGAAAAATGAAGAGAACAACCTCCTGATGGAAGTGGAACAGGAAAAGAAGGAAATAGAACAGGTGAAGCTGGATTTACTGAAGACCAACATCAGTCCGGATTTCATGATGCGCTCACTGAACCAGCTTAAAAGATCAGCATTGGTACCAGAACCGTATACGCCGGAGTCCATTATTAAGTTCTCGGAGCTGCTGCGTTATCGCTTATACCGGGGCAAACAACTGCAAACACCGCTTGCCGAGGAGCTGCAGGCTTTGGAGGATTTTATCAGTTTTATTGCTTTTGATCAGTCCAGCAACCGACTTAGGGTGGAACTACAGGTAACGGGAAATACGGAAACTAAGTTTATTGCCGCCCTGGCCCTGGTGAATGTGATGGAACCTTTTTGTAAGCTGATTCCTGACCATCCTGCATTGCTGAAGCTGAATGTGTTTATTGCAGATGATACACTCCAACTGAATATTATATACAATCAGCAAGCTACAGCAGCACTGTTTACCGACTTAAATCAGTATGGAGCAGATTATACCGGCCTGTACGGAAACTCCATTCAGTTTAATTTTGAGGAATGTGATGATGACAGCTGTAAAATAGAAATGATACTACCCCTGATCTCAAAACACGCTTAGTCATAAAATTCTCAGACAGAACTGATTCAGTGATTTTGTTTATATTAATTTATACAGGCTTACTCCTAAAAATTCCCGGACAGAGCTCATCCATTCATTTCGTTATACTGGTTAGTCTTTTGGCTGATGTAAACAGGTCCTGAACATCTTGTCAAATCCATATACTTTTAACTGTTTACCTATTACAACGATTTTCGTTTCCCTGATCTCATCCGGCAGCCACATCTCGCCAAGTGTGATGGCGAGCGATTTCCCTACCGTTTGCAGGATGATCCTGCTTTCAAACTCATGGCTGTAAATAATGCCTTTTACGCGATAAACATTAGCCGATTGGGCAATTAAAAAGACCATCATCCTGTGTTCCAGCTCCTGGATATCCATACTTTCCTTGTATTTTAAAAGAATAGTTTCAATATCACTATGCTGATGCCTGTTATGGGATGTATCGGCAGCTACAACAGATTGTGTTGCTGTGGTGCCGCTCCCCAGGCTGAATATGCCCCGTGGTGTCTGTACAGGTTTAGGATTGCTGTAAAAGTTGGCGAAACGCTCCCGGTCAAACATTTTCCGTACCTGAAAGTCGTCCTTTGCAGCAATGATCGTCTCGGCAAAAGGATTGATAGTCTTTAAGATGGACTGAAGTTCTTTCACATAGCTTTCGCTTACCTGCTCTACTTTATTGAGCAGAATAATATCGCTGAAGGCGATCTGCTGTATAGCCTCTGTCCTGTCTTTCAGCTGATCTTCTACCTGCTCTGCATCGACCACGCAAATCACCCGCTTTAAATGAAAGCCCCTTCTAACATTATCATTAGTTAAAAAAGGATGCGCAATATTTGCCGGATCAGCAATGCCTGTAGCTTCAATAATCAGGTGATCCCATGACTCCCTCCGATCCCACAGGCCATTCAGCAGATCAAACAGGTTATCATTTAATGTACAGCATAAACATCCGTTATTCAACTCCATAATATCATCTTCACCTTTGATAATCAGTCCCGCGTCTATGCTCTCTTCACCTATCTCATTCTCAATGATCGCAAAACGGGTGTCTTTCTGCTTAGCAATTATAGCATTTAAGATGGTTGTCTTCCCCGCACCTAAAAACCCGGTAAGCAGAGTTACTTCTTTAGCTTTCATTTTGTATTATTTATATTTCTGTACTGTTAGATATAATTCTATACTTTCAGATATGATTCTATACGTTTAGATATACCTATATACTATTGGACTGGTATTTATACTATTAAATATCTTTTATAATAATTTAGCATGCAAATGCTGCTTTGTACAACTGGCTGATAAATATTCCAGTAAAATTGTCCAATAAGTAACTTTCATATGGATTATTTAAAATTTCCAGTGGATTTTTTTTCTATGATCTACAAATAATGTAGATTGCCTGCAAATATATACAAACGCAATGCTGTTGCGTACAATTATTATATTTGAATATTAATCACACACACAAAAATGACTAAATTCTCAATTAAGCCAATAATCCTTGCTTCTGGATTATTGATGACTGCTTCTTTTGGTTATGCGCAGGATAACCTGGTAAATTCTCTTAAAAACAATAAATCTGAGAACAGTACAGCGGGTTTTAAATTCACAGACATCATTAACCTGGAAAATACACCGGTTAAAAACCAGGGTTCTTCCGGTACTTGCTGGAGTTATTCTACCAACTCTTTCCTTGAATCTGAAATGATCCGCACAGGTAGAGAGCCTGTAGCCTTGTCTGAAATCTTCTCTGCCCGTAACGCTTATGTAGAAAAAGGTAAAAATTATGTACGTATGCACGGTGCTGTAACATTAGGCGATGGTGGTGCTCTGCATGATGTAATCAATATGCTGAGACAGTATGGTGCTGTACCACAAGTTAACTATACAGGTTTAAACTACGGTACTAAAAATAACAAGTTTGCCGAAATGGGCGCAATGACTTCAGGCTTATTGGAAGCTGTAGTAAAAAACCCAAACACTACATTGACGCCAAACTGGCTAAAAGCATATACTGCAGTAATCGACTCTTACCTGGGTGAAGTACCTCAGAACTTCGAATACAAAGGTAAAAGCTATACTCCGCAGACTTTTGCAAAACAGGTAGTGGGACTTAATCCTGATGACTATGTTGAGCTGTCTTCATTCAACGACCACCCTTATTACACTAAATTCACTTTGCTGGTTCCTGATAACTGGTCATTTGATCAGGTATATAATGTTCAGGTAAATGAAATCACTGATATTATCGATAACGCTTTAAAGAAAGGCTATTCTGTAGCATGGGCAACTGACGTAAGTGAAAAATCTTTCTCTTATGCAAACGGCGTTGCTTATGTCCCGGCTGTCCCTTTCGAAGAAATGTCAGCCCAGGATAAAGCTGCAATGTTTAACGGCCCTAAACCAGAAATGGAAATTACTGCCGCTAACCGTCAGGCTGCATTTGATAACTACCAGACTACTGATGATCATGGTATGCACATCGTGGGACTTGCTAAGGATCAAAATGGCAAAGAATATTATATCGTTAAAAACTCATGGGGTGTTACAAACGATTATAAAGGTTATTTATATGTAACCAAGAACTTTGTTAAATACAAAACAACTGCTTTCTTATTAAATAAAGGTGGTATCCCTACCGCAATTAGCAAGAAATTAGGTATTTAATAGGTATTTAAAATAAGGATAGGATAGCTGACATTTGATCTGCCCTATATTGATGATCTGCCCTATATTGATGGTTTGTCCAAAGTTGATGGTTTGTCCAACGTTGATGATCTGTCTTACGGATAAACCAAAAGGTTATCTTTAATCTTCGGGATAATCTTATATAAAAACTAAGCGTCCTGTTTTTCGGCCTTCTATGTTTTGCGCAGCAAAAGATAGGCAGACGAAAAACAGGACGCTTAGTTTTTATACTATTAAACCGTCCTTAAAATCACTTCAAAATCTTTGTGGGTTTCTTATGTTCATCAATCGCTACAAAAGAAAACTCGCCACTAACAGCTTTCTCGCGATGTTCAGAATACATCTGCTCCACAAAAATATCCACCCTGACCTTCATACTCGTATTCCCCACATAACTAACTGTAGCAATCAGCTCTACAATAGTCCCCGCAGCAATAGGCTTCGTGAAATCTATCCTGTCACTGCTCACAGTAACCATATTTTGCCTGCTGAAACGCGTAGCAGCCATAAACGCAACTTCATCCATCATCATCATGGCTGTTCCTCCGAACAGGGTATCATAATGGTTGGTCGTATTGGGAAACACAGTTTTAAACACCCGGGTTTCGGAAGCTTTGATTTTCTCTTCTAATGTCATTTATTCTTTGCTATAAACAGGATAAGGAAGCCGGAAATTCTGCCCCCCTATATCGTTTACAAACTTACAATTTCCTGAACAGATAAATGCAATTCTTTTGCTGCCACTACCATGGCAACAAGCGTCTTAATTTAATTATCTCAGAATTTTTTCAATTATACTCAGCTCCTCAGGGGCAAAAGAAAGACGGTCCAGGCATTTGATAGAGTCAGCAAGCTGCTCGGGACGGCTTGCCCCTACCAGCACAGAAGTTATCCTTTTATCGCGCAGGATCCATGATAAAGCCATTTGTGCCAGCGTCTGTCCCCGTACAATAGCAATTTCATTCAGCGCCTGGATCTGCTGAAGGCGCTCTGGCGTGAGCTGTTCTTTCTGCAGGAAACCATGAGATTTCGCTACACGCGAATCTTCAGGTATGCCATGAAGATATTTATTGGTCAGCAGTCCCTGCGCAAGCGGAGAAAAAGGAATACATCCCACACCTTCCTCAGCTAACAGATCCAGCAAGCCCCCTTCAACCCATCTTTCAAACATAGAATATTTAGGCTGATGTATTAAACATGGTGTACCCATCTCCTTGAGTAAGGCAATTGCTTTAGCCGCTTCAGGAGCACGGTAGTTGGATATTCCAACATACAAAGCTTTCCCCTGGCGCACAATTAAATCCAGTGCAGCCATAGTTTCTTCCAATGGTGTTTCAGGATCCGGACGGTGATGATAGAAAATATCCACATAATCCAGCCCCATACGTTTCAGACTCTGGTCAAGACTGGAAACCAGGTATTTCTTAGAACCCCAGTCCCCGTAAGGTCCGTCCCACATCGTGTAGCCCGCCTTCGACGAAATAATCATTTCATCACGGTAAGCCGCAAAATCATGCTTTAAAATGGTGCCGAAGTTTTCCTCAGCCGATCCCGGAGGGGGACCGTAATTATTGGCAAGGTCAAAATGAGTGATGCCACTGTCAAATGCAAATCTGACGATATTCCTTGAATTCTCCAGCTGGTCAACATGGCCGAAATTATGCCATAGGCCAAGGGATATAGCCGATAATTTTAATCCGCTTTTACCTGTACGACGGTAAATCATATCTTTATACCGGCCAGGCTCCGCTACATATGTCATATATTATTCTCTTAAATGAATGATGGATAAACGATTGTTATAAAATAATTGAAACAAACTGGTACCAGAAACAAATTAGTACTAGAAACGAATCGGTACTAAAAATAGTATAAAAAGAGGGGATTACAAAAATGGAATTCCCTCTTGGAAAATTTAAAATCAGCAATTGTTCAGTTATACTTTAGCCGATTTTCTTTTGTCAGTAATTTCTGTACGGACATCCTGCGCTAAAGATTTTAATTCCTGCATTGCCTTACGTAAACGCGTTCCTGCAGCACTGTTATTAGCGGTGTAAAATTTCTCCACATCAGCTTCAGCTGAGGCCAGCAGGTCTTTTAATTTTGCAAATTTTTCCATGTTTTAATTTTTTATATGTATCCAAATATATAATCTTTAAGAAATAAAAAAACAAACGTATATCACATATTGTAAATTTTATGTCTGATGCTAATCCGATTTCTTTCCTCGCGCCAATTTTAACCATCAATTATACCGTAGTATTTCGGTAAACTAAAGGTTACACCTCCAATTTTCCCGAATAAATTGATTTTATAGTTTATCTTTACGCTCGAAATTAGTATTGCGAAATGGGAATGAAGAAGAAAATCCTGGTGCTGGAAAAAAATAAAGATATCGCAGATTTAATCTATCTGATACTTACAGACGAAGGTTATACTGTTGACCTGCTATCTCCGAATGACAGCGTGTTTGATCATATCAGAAAATTCCACCCTGATGTTATTTTGCTTGACATCATTGCCCCCACTGCAGAAGGTACGGCCTTATGTGAGGAGATCAAAGCTGCTGAAGACACCTCGCATATTCCGGTTATTGTATTATCTACCCATCC
>JAATFQ010000194.1 GCA_015655115.1 Sphingobacteriales bacterium | reverse complement strand
TGACTACATCGCGTACAAGCTGTTTCAGCTCTTTAATTTCCGGAAAGCGCCCCTTTTCTTTTCTGTCAAATACCAGGACCCTATCAATACTAATGGTATAAGAACCACTGAGTTCACTTGGCTGTAACAACACGCCGTGTAAATCATCAGTAAAAGTACTCAGTAACTCCTGAGCCATATAGGCTGCACGGAGCATCCAGCCACATTTAGGGCAGTATTCTATAGTAATTGTCGGTTTCATACAAAGATAATTAAAAGCAGGGATTGCCTGTTCTACTGAAGAGGCTTGAGCTAGCTAAATTTGCAAGAAAATCTTCAGAGTTTAGCCTTTAAAATAAAAAACGCTCCACAATTGCTTGTGAAACGTTTTTCAGAATTAGATAGAATTATTATTTACCCTTTAAAACATCATTGATGCGTACCTGTAAATCCTGCAAATGGTATTTGCTCATTCCTGTGGCAGCAGGGATAGCCATACGGATATCCTTTACTAAATCCACCAGCTGGGCCCGGGCGATACTTGATACGTCAGATCCTGTTGGATCTACCATTCTCATACCGGGCATCCCTTGTGGCGCTGCTGCCGGAGCAGCAATCATCCTGCTCAAAGAAGCAATATAAGCCTTCTGCAGATTTCTCCTGTATACATCAATATTTTTATGCGTCGACAATTCTGACCATACTCCACTCTTCAGATCTGCGAACAAGTTCATCGGAGTATACGCTTTGGCACCGTTCATCACTTCGGCATTGATCAGTTTACTGATTGTATTTGGATTCAGCAGCTTATTCAAAATCCCTGCCTGCACATTTTGAAAAACATCAGTTGGGTTCATACCTATCTGCTGTAATAACTCCTTATTGATCAGCCATGATGGCGTAGCAAACAGTTGCGTATTTAAGAAAGTCATTGCTTCTTTTTGCTTTGCATAGGGAACAGCCTGATAGCTGATACCCGCTTGCTCTACAGTAAGCGAATTACTATAGATACCGCCAACATTTTTAGCGACATGGCCCATATAGCGGCCATACTGTCCCACCAGCTCACTATACATAGTTTTGGCATTTCCATAATCATCATTTGGTTCCTTTGTCCATCTGATGATATTCGGAAGGATGCGTTTCAGGTTTTTTATGCCATAGGCCGATGCCAGCATTGCATTATCGCCCAAATCTTCGTTCTGATTGCGTGGATCGTTATAATCACTTTCAGTACCAAATGTTAAACGCTTATTAGCACCAACTCTATTGATGATCAGCTTATTTGAATAGGTTTGCTCCTGCTGTGGGGTTTTAAATTCCGGCAGCCATCTGTATCCCCATTCTATAGCCCACATATCGTAATCGCCAATTCTTGGGAAAATACCTTTTTCGGTAATGCCGTCTTCAGGCTGCGCAACATAGTTGAAACGTGCATAATCCATAATAGAAGGCGTATGTCCGTTCTTTTCTACCCATGCTTTATCTCTCAGCTTTTCTACAGGCACAGTAGCCGAAGAACCGAAATTATGGCGTAAGCCTAAAGTATGGCCTACTTCATGCGAAGAAACAAAACGGATAAGCTCACCCATCAGTTTATCGTCGAACGTCATTTTACGCGCTGCCGGATCTATTGCAGATGCCTGGATGAAATACCAGTTCCTCAACAATTCCATAATATTATGGTACCAGTTCACATGTGTTTCCATGATTTCTCCTGTACGCGGATCATGAATATGGGGCCCACTTGCATTAGGTATATCAGAAGGCTTATAAACGATTACATTATGCCTTGCATCATCAATGCTCCATGAGGGATCATTTGGTGCTTCTTTAGCTACAATAGCGTTTTTGAAACCAGCTTTCTCAAAAGCTACCTGCCAGTCGTTCACACCCTGGATCAAATAAGGCACCCATTTCTTAGGTGTTGCAGGGTCAATATAAAAGATGATCTGTTTTTTAGGTTCAACAAGCTCACCTCTTTTATATTTTTCTACGTCCTCCGCCTTAGGCTCCAGGCGCCAGCGCGTAATCAGGTACTGGTTTTTTACACCCTGAGGGTTTGCATCAAAGTCTACATATCCGGCGGCAAAATAGCCAACCCTGGGGTCGAAGAACCGGGGCTTCATCTGGTCGGCAGGCAAAAGGATCATTGAACTGTTCAGCTCATATGTTGCCGGCATAGCACTTCCTCCGCCGCCCATCATTCCCGGCATCTGCGGTGGCGATTTCATATAGGTTTTCACCGTTCTGATTTCAATATTTGTAGGATAAGATTTGATCTCAGTAATATAACTGCGGTCGGGCATTAAACCAGTTAGCGAGAGGCCTCTTTTAATATTCTGGTCAAAAAAGAAGATGTCGTTATCACTGTTCATATAGTCGGTCACATCGATCACTGATCCTTTTGCTCCTGACACTGAATCTTTAGCAAAAGCTTTTATATCAAATGAAGCCACCAGGGGCTGCACATTGGAATTCGAAACTGACTTGTACAAACCTTCGGCAGTGGTATCTGCAGAACGCTCACCGTAAGAGATACTTTTTAGAAATAACTTATTGGCCGGACCTTTCTCGAAAGAGATGACATTATCGCCAATATAGTCGCCACCATAACCAGACATGGTAGACTTGTCACGGTTTCCTGCAGCAGCTTTACTGATCCTGTTTACGGTAAGGATACCTCTGCCCAGCAAAGAGTCTGGTATTTCAAAAAAGTAACGGTCTTCTACCTTATGTACTTTAAACAGCCCTTTGTCGGTTTTAGCTCTCGCGGTAATGATTTCATTATAAGGTCTTGGTCCAGGCCCCGCTTGCGGGCGGTTCATTGCATTAGGATTTGGTCCGGGGGCAACAGCTGTTCGGACAGGTACTTTTGGCTTTACTGGCCATTTTTGAGCAAATGCATGATAACTGGTACTTAAAAGCACCAGTGTCATCAATTTTAATGTTTTCATTGAATTGTTTATGTATTTATTTGTGTGTACGCAGAATACTTCCATTTTGTTATGAATGAAATTTGCAATTGGAAGCGTATTCTAGGAGTTTTGACTAAACCATTCTTCTCATCGATTCAGTTAGCAGAATTTTCACATCTATTTTTTAAATAGACCGGAAAGATGCAGCCATCGCAAAGTATAAAGACAGAAGATGTGTTAGTAATAGATAATAATGCGCAAATTAGTGATAAAAACTAATTATATAGGACTGCACATAAAAATTATGATTCATTGTGGCCAATCAATTGGGTTTGCACACCATTTTGACAGTTTTATTACATGTAAGTAATTCGTTACATGATTATTACTTATTAAAAAATAGAAACCTATATTTAATTATGCCTTAGAAGAGGCAGAACTATTCGCAATCCTACCTCTTCTATATAGTAATAATCCTTACTTCATCCTGCCCGTAATATAGCGATAGCTGGATAATTTATTCTGGTAATTCGTATAAGCAGTAACCCCATCACTTAGTGCCTGCTGATAAGCCGCCTGTGCATCCATCAGTTCAGTAATCCCCGCTAGTCCGCTGGAATAATTATCCCTGGTAACTTTCAGGTTTTCTGTAGCCTGTTCAATGCTGACGTTCGCAAAAGCGATTTGCTTTTGTGCATCGGTAAGATCGTACCAGCTCATCATGATGCCAACCTTCAGTTTATTCTCCCCATCAATGAAATTATTGGCTGCTATATTTTCGCTGATCTGACGCTGCTTCATCTTCTGTTTCCCACTGCCCCATAAATCTGACACAGGAATACTGACCATGCCGAATGCAAGCGGCATAAACTTGCTGCCTACGCCTCTGTCAATTACTCCTGCCTTACCTGCATTTACGCCTACAGAAACACTTGGCAGATAATCAGCTTTAGTCAGCCTGGTCTGCAGCTTTTCAGCCTCCAGGCTTTTTTGTAACAGGCGGTAATCATTATTGCCACTCAGATCAAGATCAGGTGCAGATTCCTGTATACGGTGTCCACCCGGTGCACGGTGCAGGGTATCTGCTGCCACCATATTAAAAGTATCTTTTGCCATCAGTAAAGAATCAAAAGGAATACCTACATAGAGGCAAAAGTCGAGCCTTGCCACCTTCTGTCCATTTTCGAGCTTACTTTTGTTCAGTAAAAGCCGGCTTCGTTGTACGTTTACTTTCAACAAGTCATTGCGCGCAATCAGACCCGAAGCGAGCATATCCTTTTGTTGTTTGAGTACCTGGTCAAGGAATGTCTCATTGGCAAGCAGCGTTTTATGCTGCTCCTGCAAGTCTACCAGCTTCCAGTATTTCTGTTCCGTTTGCAGCAGCACAGAGTCCTGCGACTGCCTTGCCCGTATCCTGCTTACTTCTATCTGCATGGTGGCCAGTTTATTGGCGGTAACGATCTTTCCTCCAGCATACAGCGCCTGCGTGGCACTGGCACCAGCAAAGTAAAAATTATCAATGCCCTGCGGTAAAAGCGGGGGACCTACAAGGTCTTTAAATGCATACACACCCACACCCGTAATACTTACCGAAGGTAAATAATTAGCAGCGGCACCTTTTTTTCCAGCTTCAGCAGATTCAATATTCAGCTGGCCGTTTTTAATAGCCTTACTGTAATCCAATGCCGCCGTCTTGCTTTCTTGCAGCGTAATTTGGTGCTCCTGGGCAAACCCGGCACTACAAATCAATAGATATATACTTAAGAATATAAAACGCATAACTAATTTTTAAACGGTTTCAATTTGATTATTACCTGGCGCATTCTTATCCGAAGATTTCTCCCCGTCCTTATTCAGGGCTTTCGTTCCATCTTTTTCTAAATCATCATTCCTGAAAAACACCCAATACAATGTCGGCAGTACAAATAAGGTCAGCAACATAGACAGCATCAGGCCGAAACAGATCACAGTACCCAAAGGACCCCACAGCGACGAACGGCTGATTATCATCGGGATAACCCCTACCGCAGCGGCAGAAGAAGTTAAAAAGATAGGCCTCATCCTGCGTTCCGCAGCCATAACTGCAGCATCCTTAACAGACATGCCTTCATTATGCCTCAATTCTTCAGCAAAGTCGATCAGGATAATACCATTCCTCACCACTATTCCGCATAGGGCCAGTAAACCTATAAAAGAGGTAAAGCCAAAAGGATAATTCATTACCAGCAGGCCGAGCGAGGCACCAAAAATACTTAACGGCATAGTAGTAATGCTCAATATAGCGTGCTTGATACTCTTGAAATGCCAGATCAGCACCAGGAAGATCAGGACAATGCTCAATAACAACGACAAGCCCATAGGACCGATGTTCTCTTCCTGCATTTCCTGCTCGCCGCCATAGCCGAGTGTGATATCCTCAGGAAGCTTCAGCTGATTGATTTGGGGCTTAATTTCTTTGAGTACGTTTGCTGCAACAGCATCCTTATCAATGTCGACCCTGACAGTAAGCGTGCGCACTCCGTTTCTGCGGACTATCTGACCTTCGTTCCAATCAGGCTTAATGTTGGCTACCTGCCTGAGTGGCACTACCGTTTTTGCCTGTTGAGAAGCTATAGAAAGATCCCTTAAATCTGCCGCATTATTCCTTGTCTTTTCATCAGTCTTAATCCTGACGTCCATTGCATAATTGCCGTCCCATACACGGGTGGCAGATAAGCCTTCCATATTCATTGCTACAGCGTTGGCGATATCATTCTTGGTCAGACCTAACCTCGCAGCCTCGTCATTTTTGATATCCATCGCAATGCCTTCCTGCATCTCCTCATAATCCGTCCGCACCCAGGTTACATGCTCCTTATTTTTAGCAAAGCTCATGATCTTACTGCCCACCTGTTTCAGTTCCGCTATATTATTTCCTGAAAGCCTGATTTCAATCGGTGCAGGTGCAGCAACCATATTCAGCTGTTTCATGCGCACATGCGCATCAGGGAAAATATCACCGTATTTTTGTTCATATTCTGAGAGGATCTCTTCGGTAGTTTCCTCAGTGGTAGTATTGATCAATATCTGCGCATAATTTTTTGCAGGCAGATTTGGTGCATATACCGTATGAAAGCGGGGTGAGCTGGTTCCTATAAAGCTGGTATAGGAAATAATACGCTCATCTTTGGCCATTATTTTTTCCATTTTCTTCACCACGGCATCTGTCTGATCCAGGTTGCTGCCATCAGGAAGATAGATTTCCATGGCAAACTGGTTCCTGTCTACTTTTGGAAATAGCTGCTGCGGCAAAATGCTCATCAGATATATACCGATAAGAATAGAAAAGATCCCAAAGAAAATGGTAATCATATAATGCTCTATAGCTTCCCCTATATGGTGGTCAAAAAACGACTGCAACCTGTCCAGCATAGACTTCTTATCCTTTTTCTTCTCCTTGCCGGGATCGTGTAACCCTCTTTTAATAAACCTTGTATTTAAATAAGGCACAATCAGCATAGAAATAACCAAGGACAGCACCAGGGCAATAACAATAGTAAAAGGAAACACGCTAATAAAATCTTTCGCCACACCAGTCATGAAGAAAGCTGTAGGCAAAAAGGTAGCGATAATAGCCAGCGTAGCCGTAAATACCGAAGGGAAAAGTTCTTTTGCGCTTTGTCTTGCTGCATCCCAAACTGAAAGGCCATGGTCCAGCTTCTCCACATGGTTATCGATCACCACAATCGGGTCATCCACCACTATTCCCAGTACAATAATCAATGCAGCCAGCGTCACCGTATTCAGCTCTATGCCGAAAAGGTACATAATGGCCAGCGTAGCTGAAATCGTAATAGGGATAGTTGCCGCAGCAACAGAGGCAATACGGAAAGGCAATAGCAGCATTGTAATCAGGATTACGCCAATCAATGCATATAAAAACTCTTTCATAAAGTGGCTGATGGAATCACCGACCACCACAGGCTGATTGGCGAGCCTGCTGATCTTAATATCTGCAGGCAGTTTTTCTTCCAGGCTTGCCAGTTTTTCATCTACCTGCTTGCCGAACTGGACAATATTTCTGCCGGTGCTCATTTCCATAGAAATGACTATGCTTTTCGTTCCGTTAGCAGTTACATAAGAATCAGGATCTTCATATTCCTTTTTGATAACCGCAACATCCTTCAGGCGGATCACATTCCCTTTAGCATCATTCCGTATAATCTGGCTTGCCAGGTCGCTCTCCGATTTAAAAAAAGTGTTTAAATGTATCGGCCTTTCTATCACCTCACCATCAAGTGCACCAGCAGGATTAATAGCTCCTTCATTTTGCAGTACCTGCATGATGGTACCCGCAGAAATACCATAAAAAGCCAGCTTATTATTGTTAACATATACGCCGATCTGTTGTTCGCGGCTCCCGGTATGGCTGATTTTAGCGACATCCTTAATGACCCTCAGGCCATCTTCAATTTCCTCTACATGCTTCTGTAAATCTTTATAGGGTCTTGTTTTCGACTCCACAGCCAATAGAATTGCTGAGGTACTGCCGAAATCACTATTTACCAGGATCCCTCTCACCTCTTTAGGCATCTGCGCCTGCATCACGATGATACCATTTTTGATCTTATTCCAGAATGCCTTGGTATCTGGTCCATTTACACGCCCCTCTACCTCCACAAAAATATACATCATCCCATCTTTGGAGTAAGAGTAGGTCTTCGATTTATTTACTTCATTGAAACTGAACAGGTACTCCTCCACCTTGGATGTCAGCTGTTGTTCCACCTGTTTTGAAGAAGCCCCCGGGTACACACCAATAATCAGTCCCTGGCGGATGGTAAACTCAGGAAATTCGTTTCGTGGCATATTGAGGAGGCTGTAGATCCCAAAAGCAACCAGCATAAATGCGATTGACATGGAAACAGACCTGTGCTTCATTGCCCATTCTATAATACTATTATTACTTGTCATGTGATCAGCTGCAAAACGTTATTTAACAATTTGAATTGGGGCATCATTGGTCAGCTTATGGTATCCTGAAACAATTAACTGCTCCCCTTTATGGAGCCCGGAAACGACCGACACACCATTGTTGAAAAGATCACCGGTAACGATATCTTTCCTGACCGCCTTATTGCCCTGAGCATTACACACAAAAACAAAATTCCTGTTATTTTCATCAATCTGTACCGATTGCACAGGTATCACAATTGAACCATCCGCACTTCCCTCAGCCTCTGCATTCTCAATATGGTCAACGCTCTCAACGTTTGCAGTACCCTTTGCATGGGTCGAATTGCCTTTAGCCCCCACTTTTTCTTTAAATAGGATAGTACAAACCATACCCGGTTTCAGCTGATTTCCCTGATTAGGAAGCGAAACCTTCACTGTATACGTTGGAATGCCTTGTGCCGAGATCACTGCCACTTCATCCACCACACCAGCAATTTGTTTGTTTTGCAAAGCCTGAACAGTGACACTCGCTTTATCACCCTTTTTAAAGTTGTTAATTTCCGATTCAGGTATAGCAACATTCACCTGTACAGGCGATATATCCAGTAGCTGTACTATCGGTACACCAGGTCCGGCAGTAGCACCGGCCTCTATTTTTTTATCGCCTATATAGCCACTTTGCGACGCATAAAGCCTCGTATGCAGGATATTCTGATAGGTGGCTTTGGCTGCCGAGCTGGCTTGCCCGAAGTTGGCACGTGCTTCAATCATTTTGATCTCCGCTATACTTCCTTTTTTAAACACTTCCGCTATGCGCTGATAATTTTCTTTAGCCAGATTAGCCTGGGCCAGCTGTGCATTATATTGATTTCTGTATACCGTTTCATCTATTTGTGCAATCAGCTGTCCCTTTTTCACAAACTGCCCCGTTTCTACAGGGATGCTCATTACAGTTCCGGAAACCTGAAAGCTTAAGTCGATAATTTTACTAGCGATAATTGTTCCGCTGTAACTGATTGCCGAGCCAGAACTTTTATCACCAACAGTTAAAACAGTTACCCTTACCGGGGCAACAGCCTTAGGTTTATCTTCATTATGGCAGCCAGAGAAGGCTGAAGCCAGGCATAAGGCCGACAAGACTAGTGAGACATTTAGAGGTAACTTCATATATTTAATAATTGTAGCGGGTATAATTATAGTTATTTGTAAATCTTTATTACTTCAGTCCTTTGGCCAATATGGTAATGAGCCGTTCAAGATGGCTGATTTCCATGACCATGTTCCCATATAACAAGGCATCGATCTCCAGGTTTCTCATGGCCAGTACCAGCGAGCGTGCCAGGAAATCAACTTCCGCAGCATCTATTTTTGCCACATCACCATTCTCTATGCCCCAGGTCAGGATTTGATGAACCAGATTGATCTCTTCATTCACCATCACATTGGTTACCTTAATCAGAATTTCCGGCTGCTCTCTGATATCTTTTACAAGGGAATCAAACTCTACTAATTTTAACTTCAGGTCTGCCAGCTTCAGCACCTGAAAACTCAACAAATTAGCTTTAAGGGTCTGTTTTTTATCGATGTCCTTTGTGGCCAGCTGAAAGGTCTCTGAAAATATATCAATAAGCACAGCATCCAGCACCTCTGTTTTATTATTAAAATAATGATACAGTGTGCTTCTGGATTTACCGCAGGCTTTAGCAATATCTTCCATGGCTATTTTAGCAAATCCATACCGCTTAAAGGCGGTTATCGATGCTGCAATTATTTGCTGTTTTACTTGTTCGTTAGTTGGCCTCACGCTACAAAAATACACTTTTTGTCGAAACGTCCATGATATATATCACAAAAATTATAAAATGAATCCATTCAGGGAGTTTTTAACACCTCCTGAACAATTTTTAACATCTTCAGTTTTGATCTTTTCAAATAATCTATAGTATATTTAAACCTTGATTTAAGCTGTTTTGATTCAGTTTATAAACATCCAATCTTTATGTACTGCAATACTAATAAGTATCTTTTTTTAACACAGAGAGTACCGTCGTTGCTTGCCAGGTTTAAAGTCTTTTTTCAATAATGAAACTGAAAATACCAGAGTCTTTAAAAAAGGCTTTTCCCCTCTTCATCGGAGATATGAAGATCATGAAGCTGGAACACCGGATTTTCAATTTCATGTGCATCGTTGGGATTTTAATTATAGGGTATAATATTCCCTTCAGCTATCTGCTTGGGCTCAAGGAAACGGCATATATATATTGCCTGATGTTTATAGCGCTTTGTTTCAGCTATTATTATGGACGCTTCAGGCACAAGTATAAAATGGCAATTGTACTCTGCTCGGCTTTGGTAATGGCAGTACTAACTGCAAGTTTTTTTCTGACCAGCGGCATTGCAGGCCCTTCGCTCCTCGCACTTTCGATGGCATTTTTCCTGAATATTATCGTATCCTCAAAAAGGCAGATATGGATATGGACTTCTGCCTATATATTAACAGGGGTGGGACTGATTACCGTTCAGTACTATTACCCAAAGCTAGTTTCCTCCCCTTATTACAGTGCATCCGATTTATTTCTGGACCTGGCATCATCCTATTCCATTTTGATCCTGGTGATCTTTGCAGGATTGGCTTATCTTAAATCCGCTTATTATAAGGAAAAAGAATCTGCAGAAAGGCGTGCGCTGGAGATGGAAAGGATGAATGATGAGAAGACTAAATTTTTCTCCATTATCTCGCACGATCTCCGTGCACCGCTGGCCTCTATTCAGAGCTATATGGAAATGCTGAAAGTATACGAGATCAACACAGACGACAGAGCTTTGCTGGAACAAAAGCTGACTACCGCTGTTGCGGGAACCCAGGAGATGCTGAACAACCTCTTATCATGGTCCAAATCACAGCTTAACAGCTCCAATGTGCAGCTGCTTCCTTATGATATTGATGACGTTTTGGCAAGGGTGATCAGTTCCCAAAAAATGGCGGCACAAGAGAAAAACATATCGCTGACACAGGATATAGATAATTCCATAGCCCTGCTGTGCGATGTAAATATGCTTCAGCTCGTGGTACGCAACCTGACCGGAAATGCCATCAAATTTACGCCGGAGAACGGAAGTATCAGCGTGTCTGCCTCCAGAGCCGGAGCAAACTGCCTGATCACCGTAAGGGACAATGGTAAAGGCATAGATGCCGCAAACAGTGATGCTGTTTTCTCACTAAAAGCAGAGTCTACCTATGGTACAGCCAATGAAAAAGGTATAGGCCTGGGCCTCTACCTTTGCAAAGAATATACTGCTGCACAGAATGGGAAGATCTGGTTTGAAAGCAGTATGGGCCATGGCTCTGCTTTCTTTGTATCTCTGCCTTTATGTAATTAACCGGGCACCTGCTGTATTACCTGCGAAATAACACGCATTCCTGAGAGATTACGATCAATCCCGTTATTTACTGGCGAACAAGTCGCTGCTCAAATAGCGATCGCCCCTGTCGCATGCAATAAAAACTATGGTACCAGCACTCAGTTCTGCCGCAAGCCTGAGCGAACATGCTAATGCGCCGCCACTGCTCATGCCGGCAAAAATACCCTCAGATCTAGTCATTAACCGGGCATATTCAGTTGCCTCCTGCTGAGAAACATCCATCACCCGGTCTACCCTTGATGCATCAAAGATCTTAGGCAGGTACGCTGCCGGCCAGCGTCTGATACCAGGAATAGAGGATTCTTCAGTAGGCTGACAGCCTACAATCTGAATTTCTGTGTTCTTCTCCTTCAGGAACATCGAATTGCCCATAATACTACCTGTAGTGCCCATGGAACTTACGAAATGAGTAATCTCCTGGTTGGTATCATGCCATATTTCAGGCCCTGTAGTCTTATAATGCGCAAGATAGTTGTCGGGATTGGCAAACTGGTCCAGCAAAAAATATCCAGGTTCAGCACCTTTCTCTTCAGCATAGTCCCTGCAAATTTCTATGGAGTCGAGCAGTGTAACTTTTGCGCCAAAAGCCTCCATCGTCAATGTACGCTCTCTGGTAGAGTTTGAAGGCATTACCAGTTCAATTTCCAGCTCATAAATACTGGCAATCATTGCCAGGGCTATACCTGTATTACCGCTGGTAGCTTCAATTAATTTTGTCCCCTTTTGTACGTCCCCCCGCTCCATAGCACTGCGGATCATATTCAAGGCAGCCCTGTCCTTTACACTCCCCCCGGGGTTATTGCCTTCCAGCTTAGCGAAGATCTTCACATTAGGATTGGGATTTAACCTTTGGATCTCCACTAAAGGGGTGTTCCCTATGCATGATATAATATTTCCCATTGCTAATCTTTATGTTTTGTTTCTACAACCTTCATGGCCGACTGGTGATATACTGTTGAATGGGGCGGCACGCTTTTGGTGAGCCAAACATTGCCGCCTATAATAGAATGCTCTCCGATAAACGTGTCGCCACCCAGGATGGTTGCCCCGGAATAAATGATCACATGGTTGCCAATTGTAGGGTGTCTTTTTGTATTGGCCATATATTTCTCCACACTCAATGCGCCCAGGGTAACACTCTGATATAATTTAACATGATCGCCAATTTCTGTAGTTTCGCCGATGACGATCCCCGTTCCATGATCTACAAATAAATATTCGCCAATCTTTGCTGCAGGATGGATATCTATCCCCGTTATAGAATGCGCATATTCAGTTAATATCCGTGGGATTAGCGGAACGCCAAGCTGGAGTAAATGATGGGCAATCCGATACAGGGAAACAGCCAGGAAACCCGGATAAGTACGGATAATCTCGAATTCACTGTTTGCAGCCGGGTCGCCATTTAATGTTGCCGTAATATCAGTATTCATCTGGCGGTACAGCTCCGGCAGATCTTCATAAAAAGCAGCCGAAATAGATTCATTATCACAGTCTGCACAAGCCTTCGTTGCTCCAAGGATATGGAGCAACTCATTCTCTGAGGCAGTAAATAATCCTGTAATCTCTGCAAGACTGAACTGTGGACAGGTTAATCTTTCAGGGTAGACCAAGTTCAAAAGGTCCAGTGCCCAACCGGCAATTTCCTTATTGGAAGGTACCGGTTCAATCTGCTCCTGTTTATGGTAAATATGAAGATAGAATTCTTCTTTCATTTTGTTCATTTTATAAATCAGTTCGGAGAGTTGTTAATTAAATGGATCTCAGGCTTCGATGAAGGAAGTTTCATATCATTCGCATTCAGGGCAGCAATAATCTTTTCATAATTACCATGATATACCGGCCAGAAGTTGGTATTCACGATCCATGACCTTGCCAGCAATACAATCCCTGTATCTGTTAATGTACCTACCAGCACGGCAGGCTTGGGATCTTTAAGCACCAACTCATCCTTTTCGAGGATGGCGAGGATAACTTTTCTCGCTTCATCGATAGGCGTATCAAAAGATAAGTTAAGCTTATACTCCGCCTGCCGGATCTCATTGTCGGACACATTATTGATAACTGCATTAGCTAATGGTCCGTTAGGCGCATAGATCGTTGTTCCATTGCCTGCTTTCAGCGTAGTGTACAAGATATCTATTTTCAGAACTGTGCCCGATACATTGTTACTGGAACTGATGTTATGCCCTACCTTAAAGGGTTTAAAAAGTAAGATCAGTACACCACCTGCGAAGTTAGAGAGGCTTCCCTGCAAAGCGAGGCCTATGGCTAAACTTGCTGCTGTCAGAATAGCCACAAAAGAGGTTGTAGGAATCCCAATCATGGAGGCTGAACTAATAATCACAAGAATATATAAAGATACATTGATCAGACTGATCAAAAATTCACTTAGCGAAATATCAATATTGTTGCGGTGAAAATGACTACGTAAGAAGTTCATGAGTTTTTTAGTAAGCCATAAGCCCACTAAAAGTATAGCTATAGCCATTAAAAAATTAGGCAGATAGCCAACAAGTAAGCCAATAAAATTATTGGTATAGAATTCAACTTTATTCATACTGTTCTCCAGTTCAGGTAGATGTAAACGATCTTATTTTATGCAATAATACAAAGATACATTTCTATTCCAAGGTATAATTATCGCTAAATCTGCCCTGCCTGATAAATTGACAGCCGATTAACCAGCTGGCATAAAAATAAATGCGAAGGGGATCAATTATAGATCAATTTATTGCAACAATACGCAAAATACAGCCTCCTTTTCCCTATATTTACTAGCATGTAGACGATAAAACCAGATCACCGATATCTTTGATTCATGAACTTGCTAAAAGACCCTCTATTTCAAGCTCTCTTCAATACATCCATACCACGCATTATTTTAAAGCCAAATGCTCCGGATTTTACAATAATAGCGGTAAACGATGCCCATGAAAAAATAACGGGTAAAAAAGGAATCGATATCACAGGTCAAAATTTATGGGATATTTATCAACCTGAGCATTCGGCGGCAGATGGTGCACAGCAGCTTCTGGAAGCATTGATACAAGGGATTGCCACCCATCAGACCATAACAATGCCTCCATTCAAGTATGATATCCCTTCGGGTAATGCGGAGATATTGGAACACAGATGGTGGAAACTGGAAGTTATGCCCATCAAAGGAGCAGGAGGAAACCCTGTATATGTGATGATCACAGCTATCAACATTACTGAAGATTTAAAAACCCTGAAAAAGATCGGGCAGGCAAAGGCAAGAGAACACCAATTAGCCGCCGAGCTGGCAGCGAGCGAAGCCAGAGCAAAACATATCTTCTCCATTGCCCCGGTTGCAATTGGTGTACTTTCCGGCAGAGAGCTGATCATTGAATCAGCAAATGATAAAATACTAAAAATATGGGGCAAACAGGCTTCCATTGTCGGACAGCCATTATGTATAGCTTTACCCGAAATAGAAGGCCAGCCCTTCTTGGGGCTTCTGGAAAAAGTATTCAGCTCTGGCATTACCTATTATGGCCATGAAATAAAAGCAAAGCTGGAACATGAGGGACAGATGAAAGATGTCTATTTAGATTTCGTGTATCATCCGCTGGCAGATGCCGAAGGTAATACCAGTAGCATAATGGTGGTTGCCACAGAGGTAACAGGCCAGGTACAAAGCCGTAAGACCATTGAAAGAACGGAAGAAATGTTGAGGCTTGCAATTGATTCCGTGGAGCTGGGCACCTGGTACATCAATGCAGAAACACGCGAATTTATTCCGTCAGACCGATTGAAAAGCTTTTTTGGCTTCGATAGTGACGAGGAGATGTCGTATGATGAGGCTTTAAGCCAGATTGAGGAAAGCTATCGTGAACGCGTAAGTAACGCTGTGGAAAGGTCAATTATGAATAATGAGATTTTTGATTTAGAGTTCCCGGTTATGGACCGTCATGATGAAAAAATACGCTGGTGCAGGGCCACAGGCAAGCTATATGCCGGGGACATGGAAAAAACACCTCATTTTTCGGGTACCATTTTAGATATTACCGGACGTAAGGAAGATGAGCAGCGGAAAGATGATTTCATTAGTATGGTTAGCCATGAGCTAAAAACACCTTTAACTTCTCTGAGTGCCTATATCCAGATGCTGGTTAATAAATCTATAACAACAGACGATGACTTTGTTCAGCATGCATTGGGCAGAGCCAATCAGCAGGTCAAAAAGATGGGCAACATGATCAATGGTTTTTTAAATGTTTCCCGCCTTGGTTCGGGAAGGATATACCTGAATATCATAGATTTTAACCTGAAAGAACTGATCCTGGAAGTGATAGAGGAGATACAACTGGTGACGCCAGCACATACCATTACCCTCAGTCCTTGTATTGATATACTGATCAATGGTGACAGGGATAAAATAGGTCAGGTAATTACTAATTTACTAAGTAACGCCGCTAAATATTCTCCCCGGGGGAACACCATCGATTTAACCTGTACAACAAATGGCAGCATGGCCATCATCAGCGTGAAAGATGAAGGAATGGGGGTGAAGCCTCAGGATATTGACAAGTTATTTAACCGTTTCTACCGTGTGTCAAGTAAGCATACAGAGAATATCTCCGGCTTCGGCATCGGCCTTTATCTCAGCGCGGAGATTATCAAGAGTCACCATGGCCGTATATGGGTGGAAAGTGAAAAAGGAAAAGGGTCTACTTTCTTTTTTAGCCTGCCCATCTACGTATAACTATCCATTTAAGCATAACTACCGATCAAATCATGACTGCTGGTCTAAGCATCACTGTCCGTTTAAATACAAAGAGATAAAAGCTAATTTACCTTAATGATCAGTATACTTCCTGCAGGTTTTCAATCTCTGCGGAATAACTCTGCCAAAGTAAATACCCTCCTGAAAGGTTCAAGACCCTTGAGCAATGATTTGGAATCAGGATCTGCTGAGCAAGATATCCGCGCAGTCCCTGCTGACAAAACAGATAAACAGGCTTGTCTGTCGGAAATTCACCTATTCTTTCCCTTATATCATCGAGAGGGATGTTTATAGCATTGGCAATTGACCCGCGGCTGTATTCTAATGGAGTACGCACATCAATCAGTACTATGTCAGCAGCTAAATCAGCGATATCGGAGCAATAGAAAATTTCAGATCTGTTCAAAAGGATATTTTCTGCCACAAAGCCAGCAATATTTACCGGGTCTTTTGCGGAGGAAAATGGCGGTGCATAGGCATGTTCAAATTCCATCAGGTCTTCAATTGTACCGCCTGATTTAATTACCATAGCTAACACATCAAGCCGTTTGTCCGCCCCTTCACCACCAACCACCTGTGCTCCTAATAACCTGCCGTTGTCTGGTGAAAAAGCGATCTGAATAGTCATCTGCATTGCTCCGGGATAGTAGCCTGCGTGAGAGTTGCTATGAATAGTAGAAATAATATGTCTGACACCCACCCTTCGCAGCTGCCTGGAAGATAATCCTGTAGCACCGGCATTTAAATCAAATATCTTCAAAATGGCTGTCTGGATGGATCCTTTATATTCCTGCTTGTTCCCAAATACAATGTTATTGGCACAAATCCTGCCCTGCTTATTCGCCGGCCCGGCCAGAAATGTGCTGACTGAATTCCCGGAAATGGGATTTAAAAATTCTATAGCATCTCCTACAGCATAAATATGAGAATCCGAAGTCTGCAGAAATTTATTCACCCTGATTCCTCCCGAGGGGCCAAGCTCAAGTCCGCCGTTTAGTGCAAGCCAGCTGTCTGGTTTTACGCCCACAGATAAGATAATAACATCGGCAGCAACTTCTTCAGTATCGTTAAACAGCACCCGCAATTTGTTTTTATCTTTAACAAAGCATTTTACAGTAGAATTCAGGTGTAAATCGATCCCCCTTGAACGTATATGCTGCTGAACAATAGCAGCCACAGGAAAATCCAAAGGTGCGAGTACCTGGGTCCCTCTTTCAATAATAGTTACCTTAAGACCTAATCCATGCAGGTTTTCTGCCATTTCCAGTCCTACAAACCCAGCACCTATCACTACGGCCCGGCCGGTTTTAAGGGGAGTGACATAGGCTTTAATGGCATCCGTGTCGTTCACATTTCGCAAGGTAAAGATCCCTTCAAGGTCAACTCCGGGAATAGGTGGTTTAACAGGCTCTGCTCCCGGAGACAGCACCAGTTTATCATAATTTTCCACATATTGTTTCCCGGTATTAACATTTACGGCAGTTACCGTCTTTTTATTCCTGTCAATACTGATTACCTGGGTATTGATGCGCACATCGATATTAAACCTCCTGTTAAAGGCAGTAGCAGTCTGTACAAACAACTTATTCCTGTCTTTGATGACCTCTCCGATATAATAGGGCAGCCCGCAGTTGGCATAAGAAATAAATTCGCCCTTTTCAAACAAGATAATCTCAGCATTTTCATCCAGTCTTCTTAATCTGGCGGCAGCCGTAGCGCCTCCTGCAACAGCTCCAATAATTAAATATCTCATTAGTAATATTGATGTTTATAGGTAATGAAGTTATCCTGAGCTCAGGATCGTTTCATTACAGCATATACCATCAGCAAAGGAATACAAACTTTCCCTGCTAAAACATAACGGTGGTTACATAAAAGGCAAAATAAAAACTAACATATATTGATTAATATCACTTATTTTAAGCGTGAAATAACTTGTTTTTAGCCAGCGCACAGTGTAGATTTACCTTAGTGTAATTTAAACACTTATTTATGCCGTCGTTAAATCGCTATACTAATGCCTCATCTTACTAAATAAAAAACAATGATCATTCAATGCGTAATTATTTTTGGGTGCCTGGCACTGGGAGAGCTCTTCGTCAGCCTTACCGGCATTAAGCTCCCTTCCAGCATAATAGGAATGCTATTACTCACCTTTTTTCTTAAAGTTGGGTGGGTGAAATTACACTGGGTGAAAGGTTTTGCCGATTTGTTATCCAAGAACCTGG
>JAATFQ010000063.1 GCA_015655115.1 Sphingobacteriales bacterium | reverse complement strand
CTTCATAACCTATAAAAAACAAATATTTACTGATGAAAAAAACTATATTTGGATTATAGGATCAGTTCAATTGTTATAGATTAACAGGCCTGTAACGGAGATTGAATATAATCCTGTTATTCTTCCAGATTCCTTACAAAACACGATATAAACATGAAAATTGCTGTATTTAGCACTTACCAATACGACGAAGAGTACCTTAAACAATTCAATACTGGTCATAAAATCAGTTTTTATGCAGTTTCGTTAAATGAACAGACAGCAGCACTCACAAGAGGCGTAGATGCCATCTGTATTTTTGTAAATGACATTGTCAATGCAGAGGTATTGGGAATACTCAAAGCTAACGGCGTACAGTTGATCGTTCTCCGATGTGCTGGCTTCAACAATGTGGATGTAAAAATGGCCGACGAGCTGGGAATACCTGTTCTTCGGGTGCCTGCTTATTCTCCCGAAGCTGTGGCAGAACATGCCATGGCCCTGATCCTGACCCTCAACCGCAAAACCCATAAGGCCTATAACCGTGTCAGGGAAGGGAATTTCTCGCTGGAAAAATTAATGGGATTTAACCTGTATAACCGGAATGTAGCGGTTATTGGCACAGGAAATATTGGCAGGATATTCTGCCGCCTGCTGAAAGGCTTTGGCTGTCGTATCCGCGCATATGACCTCTATCCCAATAAAGACCTGATCGAGATGGGTGTAGAATATGGTACGCTGGAAGAGACACTTAAAGATGCTGATATCGTATCACTGCATTGCCCGCTCATGGATAGCACCCGCCATATCATTAACAGGGAATCCCTAAAGTTATTTAAAACAGGCGCCATGCTGATTAATACCAGTCGCGGCGGCTTAATCCATACCACTCACGTAATCGAAGCTTTAAAAACCGGTAAACTCGGCTACCTCGGACTCGATGTGTATGAACAGGAAGGGAAGATATTTTTCCAGAACCTATCGGAAGACATTATTGAAGATGAGGTCATCACGCGACTGATTTCATTCCCGAATGTATTGATCACTGCCCACCAGGGATTTTTAACTAAAGAAGCAATGGAACAAATAGCGATCACGACCTTCGGAAACATAGATGCTTTTATCAATCACGAGGAAATGCTGAACCGGGTTACTGCATAAGCTGGCTCCGGCAGGCGGGATAGATTGTCCGGTGCCGCACACCTATTGACCGATTATGAACATCATCGGAGAGGGGTATGCGGCAACAAACTGACTTACAGTAAATTGAATACCGTTAAAATCATGGCACACACTTAGTGTATGAATTTTCAATTATTCAATTTACTGTTCCCTATTGCCTGTACTATGTTTAAACTGAACTTCAAAATAGCCATACGCAACCTTAGAAAAAATTATGGGATAGCGCTGATCAGTGTCGGAGGACTCGCTATTGCAATAGCTGCATTTATCCTCATCCTGCTTTATGTAACCTACGAAAAAGGGTATGACAAGTCCAATCCTGATTATGCAAATATCTACCAGGTAGGCAGAAAATTGAAAGACTATAATACCAGCTATACTCCTGCACCTTTAGCTCAGCTGATTAAAGCAAATTGCCCTGAAGTGGTCGCTGCCGGAAAACTGAAACGGAATATGCTCGACTTTGCAGTAATCAGTGACCATTCAAAAATATACCTCAGCAATTGCTTAACGGCAGATTATGAAGCGGCACTCATCTTTAAGCTCCATCCGGAAAATGGACTGAAAAAACCAGCGGGGAATGATCAGATGCTTTTTTACCTCAACAAAACGGACATGCAGACGCTCTTTCCGGGCAAGAAAAACGATAAACCTGAGCTGGTGACACTGGGGAGCAAAAACACAGGACAGACCGCTACCATCAGTGGTGCTATTGTACCTGATAAACATTCCAATATACAATATAATGCACTGACCGTTGCCAATGAAATAGGAACAGGCGAAGGATTTGGTGCTGGGGATTACCTCAGTTATATCCAGGTAAAACCAGGTACAGACATGGTGAGACTGCAGCAGAAAATCGAAAAGCTATACCAGGAAGGGATGCGCAAAGACGGTATCTCTACCCGGAACGTCAGCATCGGTACCCCGGTCATCTTCCTCGACCCACTGTCAAACCTGCATCTTAAACCACTGGCAGGGTCTGATGCCGGTTCTAAAGTGGTAATGGTGATCCTGCTGCTGGGTTTTCTGATCCTTTTAATAGCCTGCATAAATTTCACGAACCTCACCATTGCACAGGCCAATAAACGGGCAAAGGAAGTTGGGATAAAGAAGGTATTAGGTGCACACCGGAGGATGCTCACTTTCCAGTTTATCACTGAAATATTTGTCACTTGTGTAATAGCTGTAATCTTAAGCTTAATTCTTGCTGAGCTGTTTCTGCCTGCCTTCAATAATTTCTTCCATGTCCCTTTATCTATATGGCGCAGTGACAGCGAACTGATCTTTTTCATTCCCCTGCTACTTTTCGGGGTTGTAATGGTAGCAGGGATCTACCCCGCATTGGTGCTGTCGGGTTATAACCCTGCAAGGGTGCTAAAAGGCAATTTTCAAACCAGCATAGAAAGCCATTGGCTGCAAAAAAGCCTGTTGGTTTTCCAGTTCGTTATTGCTGTAGTATTCATCGCCGGACTTTTGATTATATCTGCACAGATCCGCTATATGCGCAGCTCCGACATGGGCTTTAATCCCAGTCAGGTAGTCTATGTCAAGAATATTGTCGGCTATAACCAGTCAGCCAACTTTGCATCGGTAAGAAGGAAAATCATGAAGATTGAAGGTATCCGGTCGGTAACTGTTTCCAACATAATCCCTGATGGCAGTGCGGCGGCTGCCGATACCTATACCCTGGAAGGAAAGACAAAGTCACTGGACGTTATTGATGTGGATTTCGACTATTTTGAAACACTGGATATCAAATTAAAAGAAGGCAGGTTATTTTCAGCAGCGTTTAAAACGGATACGGCAGCCGCCGCCATCCTTAATGAAAGTGCTGTAGCACAATACGGATTGGGGCAGCCTATCGGAAAAACTATTTATGGATGTAAAGGCAGTTACACTATCGTCGGGATCATTAAAGACTTCAAATCACAGGGATATGAAAACGCAGTACAGCCGACTGTCTATACGATGAAGAGCCCATGCAGTGGTTTTAAAACGTGTATCATGCTTAAGATCAATCCAGAACATATGGCAGCTGCCCTTGCAGCGCTTAAAGCACAATGGATGGATATCAATAAATATGATGGTGAAGATATGCGCTATGAATTCCTGGATGACCGTTATGGTAAACTGTTTAAAAAACAGGAGCTGTTACAAGCTGTATTTTTCAGTTCTTCCATGCTCAGTATCTGTATAGCTGTGCTGGGGCTCTTTGCAATGGCTAAATTCATTACCGACAGCCGTACCAAAGAAATTGCCGTACGCAAAATCCTGGGCGCAAACCACCTGGAAATCCTTAAATTACTGAACAGCTCTTTCCTGATAATGGCCGTTTTAGCCAATGTCATAGCTTGGCCAATTGCTTATATCCTCGCAGATAAGTGGTTAAAAACCTTCGCTTACAGGGCAGACCTTTCTTTTATCCCCTTTGGCACCGCGGCAATGATTACCATTTTAATCACACTGATCACCGTTAGCCTGCAGGCTACAAAAGCAGTGAAAAGCAACCCGGTAAAAGCACTGAAGTACGAATAACTGGTAGTGATTATGAAATATTCAAATTAATT
>JAATFQ010000172.1 GCA_015655115.1 Sphingobacteriales bacterium | reverse complement strand
TGGCTGAAGGTGTGCGGGAGAAAGCAATGGGTTCTGCGGAAATCGTTGGGCCTGATCTGTCATATTATAGAATTCTAGATAGTTGTTTACCACAACACTTATTTAAAGGTGCCGGGGATTAAATATTGGAAATGCTGATACTTGTTCAACTGTTTAGTCTTAAATTAATAACCTGGGTTTTGTGTAATCGTACCGGCAGATTTATCTATTTCGGTTTGTGGTACTGCATACAGGTAATTGTTATCTTTGAAATTTTTGCCTGCGGCAGTTAACACAGTTTTTGCGAGTTTCCATCTTTTGAGGTCATTGAAGCGCTGACTTTCGTAGCCAAGCTCTACTCTTCTTTCCTGCATGATCCAGGTTTTGATCTGGGCTTTATCTGTCGAAGCAGTGCGGTCTGGAAGTGTGCCTGCAGGAGCAGTACCGCCTGTGATGGTTACCGAATTTCTTGCCCTCGTTCTGACCTGGTTGATGATGGCTACGGCCTGTGTATAATTGCCTGTTTCATTATAAGCTTCTGCTTTCCATAACAATACGTCGGCCATTCTGATCAGTATTTTATTGCTGGGGGCATCATCATTGCCTTTATAGGTGCCATTTAAAGTACCCAATAATTTATTTACATTTCTTGAAGATACACTCACCGTATATTCCAGACGTGGGTCGTTAGGTTCAAAAGCATTGATAAAATCTGTTGTTGGCGCTAAAAACCCCCAGTCCAGTAAGGCGGCGATTCCGTTTCCATTGGCTGGTAGCTGACCCGAAATGTGGTTATATGCAAAGATCACTTCGTTGTCTGCAAATTCTTTCGTCACATCAAAATTGTCAAAATAATTGGCATCCAGGCTATAATATCCTGTCGTTTCCAGTTCTGTTACCAGCGAAATCACGTCTGTCCATTGCTCATTATATAAGGCTATTTTTGCCTGCAAAGCGATTACGGCACCTTTGGATACTTTCCATTTTTCTGTTGTGCTGGAAAACTTGGCAGCAGGCAGTAATCCTTTTGCTGTGGCCAGGTCAGTGGTAATCTGCGCCAGGATCTGCGCTTTTGGTACTGTTACAGATACCTTGTATGCATCCTGGAAATTCTCTATCGGAATAGTGATCAGCGGCACACTGCCAAAATTATTGACCAGGTCGAAATAATAAAACGATCTTAAGAAATAGACTTCCCCTAAAAAGTTTTTTCTGGTAGTTTCGTCCATTCCTATTTTTGTCATCAGTTCGGTATTGGTCAATGAAGCAATAGCCCTGTTGCTGCGGGCAATTCCGTCAAAATCAAAACTCCAGATCCCGATCAGGGCAGCATTGCTGGAGGTGAAATTGAAATTGATGATCTCGTCCATCCATGGTTGCTCACCATTGGCATCCCATTTTTTCTGCAAATCACCAGAAGCCATATCCTGCAGTACAAAATCTGGCCTGATCACCGTGCCGCCATTCCAATCCCAGGTTGTTGATCCAATCAGGTTCAACCGCGATGATAGTAATTTGTAAGCAGAGGCAACCGACGAAGTCACCGTATTTACTGTTGGTTCTGCCGTTACCTGATCTGTCGGGATCAGTCCAATCGGATCTTTGTATAATTCTTTTTTGCAGCCGCCGGCCATCAGCAGGGCAGCGATCAATATGGAGTTATATATGAATTTCATGTTCTTAAGCTTTATTGATTAAAATTTAACGTTTACACCAAACAAAAAGGCTTTGGATTGCGGGTAAGTACCGTAATCCACGGCATCAACAGTTTCGGGATCTAAGCCACTGTATTTGGTATGTGTATACAGGTTTTGGCCTGATACATATACCCTGATATCCTGTACACCCAGTTTTGTCTTTTTCAGCATTGAACCGAAAGAATAACCTAGTTCTATGTTTTTAATCCGGTAATAAGAAGCATCTTCAACAAAGACACTGGAAATTTTACTGCCCCCATTATCGGTAAACGTTACGCGAGGTGTAGTGTTGGAAGTACCTTCTCCATGCCACGCATCTAACACTGCTGTGGTATGATTAAAAGGCCTGCTGTCATAATCCAGGATTTGTTTCAGGTTGTTGTATTTGTCAACTCCCTGTACACCCTGCAGGAAAACGGAAAGATCGAAACCTTTGTAACTTCCTGAGAGGTTCATCCCATAACTAAACTTAGGGATGGGGCTGCCAATATAGGTCCTGTCGTTATCGTTGATAACGCCATTTCCATCCAGATCTGCAAATTTGATGTCGCCCGGTTTTTCGGTATGAGTGCTTGAGCCTGTTAAATATTGATCTATCTCGGCCTGGTTCTGGTAAATACCAACCATTTTATAACCATAATAAGACCCTAGCGGCTGCCCAGGAACACTTCTGCTGGCATAACTGGTTTCTATATAGGATACATTGGGATGTAATTTTAAAACTTTGTTATTTAAGGTAGCAAAGTTGGCATTGATATTATATTTAAAATCACGGCTGGAATTACTGTAATTTACTGCAAATTCGAATCCTTTGTTTCTTACCTCGCCAGCATTTACATAGGTAGGCTGTACATCTCCTACAGCCCTTGGCAAGGCTACAGGCAATAATATTCCAGACGTGGTTTTAATGAAATAGTCCATCGAAAAGGTTAAGCTATTCTTTAAAATACCTAGATCTATCCCGACATTGTTTTGTGTGGTCGTTTCCCATTTCAAGTCGGCATTTCCATAACGTGAAGGCAAATATTCTTCACCCACCTTTGAACTTAAATCGAGATAAGCATAGTTCGGAATATTTTGATTCCCTAATTGCCCTGTACTTGCACGGAGTTTCAATTGAGAGATCCAGCTGATGTTTTTCATGAATTCTTCCTCCGAAATGGTCCATCCTGCGGATACGGAAGGGAAATATCCCCATTGGTTGTTTTCACCGAACCTGGAAGAAGCATCCGCCCTGAAGTTAGCCGTTAACATATAACGGGAATTATATACATAAGTAGCAGATCCAAACAAAGAGAACAGTGAGTTTTCTGAAGCATTACCACCGTTCCATAAATCAGCAGTAGTACCGCCGAAATCGATATATTGAAAGCTTTCTGTGGTATAGTCATACCGTGCTCTTGAAGCAGAAATGGCCGATGCGGATTGTTTGATGAATTCTGAACCTATCAGTGCGTTGATAGAATGTTTATCAAATGTTTTGCTGTAATTTAAAGTGTTTGTCCAGTTGTAGTTTGTTTGCTGACCTCGTGCTT
The DNA here is from genome assembly GCA_015655115.1 of Sphingobacteriales bacterium. Taxonomy (GTDB): domain Bacteria; phylum Bacteroidota; class Bacteroidia; order Sphingobacteriales; family Sphingobacteriaceae; genus Pedobacter. The sequence goes on along the minus strand of JAATFQ010000172.1, from coordinate 63,607 downwards.
CACTTAAGGACGTAGGTCTGTTCTGACGGCCCATGCCTTTACCCTGATCTATCGTAGCACCCCCACCATCATCGTCTCCAAAGTTTTGCATAAAGGCTTTGTTATGCGTAAAGGTCAGATCTAATCCTACGCTTGTTTTGAGCTTTAAAGATTTATCCTTTAAAAAAGCGTACTCACCATACATATTACCAAAAGTCCTGAAATAGCTTCTTTGATCGTTCGCAAAATTAGCAAGTGCCACCGGGTTCGATGATTTCTCAAAATTCTGGTCCCAGCCAGTAGTGGAGTTGTTGTTCTGGTAAAAAGGTAAATCTGTAAAAGGGTCACTCGCACTGTAAGTAGGGTCTGAAGGGTCTTTGTAAACCGAAAGAACTGGTGGTCTCAGAAAGGCATGCCTTATAATTCCGGGTGCATCGCCCTTGCCAGATAACCAATCTTGTTTAGCATAGGAAATTTGCAGATTAGTTCCAATTTTAAACCTGTCGGTTAAATTGGCATTGATATTTGACCTGAAAGTGGTACGCTGATATTTATCATTGTCAAATTTTACAATTCCATCCTGGCTGTAGTAGCCACCAGAAAGCAAATACTGAACTTTATCCGAACCTCCGCTTGCCGAAAATTGTGCATTTTGCGAGATACCGGTTTCAAATAATTCTTTTAACCAATCTGTATTAGCGAGATCAGTTCTGCCTTTTTCAGCAATGTAAGGGTTTGTGCCGCTATAGCCCGCATTGTTCCATGCCTGCTCAGTTACATCCAGATATTGGGTAGTATTGAGCATCGTTGGTAAATTAGTTGCCTTTTGTATACCTGTGTAATAGCTGAATTCCAGGTTAGACTTTCCGGTTACTCCACTTTTTGTGGTAATAATAACCACACCGCCGGCGGCCCGGGAACCGTATACGGCAGCAGAGGCGGCATCCTTAAGCACACTAAAGGTTTTGATGTCTGAAGGATTTAAAAAGGTGATGTCCTCAGTAGGCGTGCCATCCACTATGTAGAGTGGGTTATTATTTCCTATCGTACCTTCACCCCGGATACGGATATTAATCGGGTCACCTGGTGCGCCGGTACTTTGTGTCACCTGTACGCCGGCAACCTGTCCCTGCAATACCTGTGCAACATCGGCTACCCGGCGCTTTTCTGCACTTTCCATATTTACGGTACCAATGGCACCAGAGATAGAGGCTTTGCGCTGAGAGGTGTAACCAACCACCACTACTTCATTTAAATTCGATGTCGCAGGCTTCAGGCTGGTATTGATTGCCGCTGTGCCATTAATAGGAAGGGTGACGGATTGATAACCGATATAAGAAAATACCAGCGATTTTGCGCCACCTGCTATCAATGTTAGTGTATACTGTCCGTTTGTATTGGTAGCGGTCCGGTTTTGGGTATTCAGCTGCTGAACAATAACCCCCGGTAAAGGCATGTTATTCTCATCGCTTACTTTTCCTGATAATTTTTCCTGGGCCATACTGTTAAAGTATGTAAGTACTAAAAGTATAAATACCAGGCCCGTTCTGAAAGATAATTTTCTTTTCATTTGATTGTATTTGGTTAAAGCAAAAGTAGGGAAGAGGGCATTTCGGGGGGTGCACTATAGTTACAATTTGGTTCACTATAGTTACAAAATAGCTAGAAATATAGCTTAAAATGGTGTTTTTTATGAATTGCTCTCATATTGCCGCTGGCGGTAATCACTCGGGGCACATTGATATATTTTCTTAAACTCTCTGAAAAAATAAGATTTATTATTAAAACCCGTACGGTAAAAAATCTCGGATACTGTATACTGAGAGCTGAGCAGCATATCAGCAGCATGCTTCAGCCGTATTCTTTTAATAAACTCAGCGGGTGTCATGCCCGTGAGCGACTTTAGCTTCCTGTACAACTGCATTTTACTAATGGAAAGGGCATCTTCCAGCATTGCTGCATTTAATTCCGGCTCATTCAGATTCTGTTCAATAACTTTTAGCAGGGATTCCAGGAAATGTTTATCGACATCAGGAATATCAGTATCCATGAATTGGTTAGTGATATGCTGGTCTTTGATCAGGTTCTGCATTTTTGCCTGGTAGTCCAGCAATTTGCGTATCCTCACCTGTAAATAATTAATATGAAAAGGTTTTGGAATATACGCATCAGCACCAACCTCATATCCCTCGGTTTTATTTTCTTCCGTACTTTTTGCAGAAAGAATTATAAATGGGATCTGTGCAGTAGCTGGAGTCTGTTTTACCTCCCGGCAGAAATCCAGTCCGTTCATTCCCGGCATCATCACATCACTGATGATCAGACTGGGAGCAGTTTTACGCAAAAAAACAAGCGCCTCTATCGCATTACTGGATTCGTATACGATATACTGGTCTTTTAAAACATTCCTGATCATAAAACGAAGTTCCGGATCGTCTTCTACCAGCAGGATACTTTGCGCATTGTGCTGCTGTAATTCCTCGATGAGGCTATTTTTGTTTTCTTCGCCGGCAGATAACTGTTCTGGTTTTTCATAATGCTTAACCAGCGATTCATATAAATAAGAAGGTGCAGAAGTAATCACTTCCTCTTTTTTGCCTTCCGCAGTTTTTGTTTCCAGTACTATGGATATGGTGAAATGGATCCAGCCCTCCGCCAGTTCAACTGATATTTCAGCGCCCATCAGGTTCACCAGTTCTTTGGTAAATGCGAGTCCTATGCCTGTACTGAATTTCTCCTGCGACTGGTCATTAACGGTATAAAACTTGTTGAAAATCTGGCTGATATCTTCGGCCTCCAGGGTACATCCCGAATTGGAGACGCGAATGGTCAGTATTTGGGTTTCTTTATCATAGTTAACTACAAATTCTATCGTATCTCCATTCCCTGAATGTTTGAAGGCATTGGACAGCAGATTGAACATGATTTTCTCCAGCTTATCTTTATCAATATACCCGGCTATACCTTCCTGCACCTTGCGGATGAAGGGCCTGTTGCTGTACTCGGTGCCTGATTGGAATAAGGCAGAAAGACTGTCGAGCATTTTACTTAAATCCAGGTAATCATCGTTTCTCTTTAAATAACCAGCCTCTGCTTTTCTGAATTCCAGCAGTTGCTGCACCAGGTAGCTTAGCCTGGCAGTATGCTGATGTACTATCGACAAGAAGTAGCTGTTTTCTTTATTTTTAGACAGTTCCGCTTTTCTTTTCTGTAAAAAATGCTCTACAGTACCCATAATCAATGTTAATGGAGTTTGTATCTCATGAGCGATGTTAGTGAAAAAATTAAGCCGTTGCTGATGTTCTTCTTTATCCTTTTCACGCAGCAGGGATTCCATTTCCAGCTGATACTTCATCTGTATCTTATTCTTCCGGTACACATGAAATGCATAGGCAGAGGCAATAACAACCAGCATATACAACAATAGGGCAGGGTAGGTAAGCCAGAAAAACTGGTCTACGTGAATTTTCATAACACTGATGCTATCTGTCCATACGCCTTCTCCATTAGACCATCTTACCTGTAAAATGTAGTTTCCCGTGGGTATGTTATTATAGTTTATATTCCCGATAGCACCCGAGTAGTTCCAGTCTTTATCTAAGCCTTCCAGTTTATAAGCGAACTCGTTTTTCAAGGGGTTTAAAAAACTCATAGACTTCAGTGAGATCTGAAAAAAATTACTTTTGCGTTCCACAACATATTCAGGAATGGCCCCTTGTGTCCCTGTTAGTACCTGTATCTTGTTTTCACCGATGGATTGCCCCCCAATCTGTAGCCTTGAAACCAGCAGGTTCGGCTGAATAGTATTTTCTGTTAATTTTTCGGGAAGGAAATAATTATAGCCATATATTCCCCCAAAATAGATATATCCTAAAGGTGATTTCCATGCCGCGCCGTCACTAAACTCATTGCTTTGCAACCCGTCGCTTTCCCTGAAACTTGCAATGGCATTTGTAGCCGGATTCAATCGGGCCAACCCTTTATTGGTACTTACCCAGATGGCCCCGCTATTAGCCATCTCTATCGCATGAATAGTATTATTGGGCAAACCATCAGCCATAGTATATTTTTTAAAAGCAGGTTGTGCTTTGGCCGACTCCTTATAATCGAGTACATTCAAACCATAGCTGGTACCAATCCAAAGTTTCAGCTGATGATCAAGGTAAAGGGAGAGAACGTCATTATTTGACAAGCTATTGGGGTAGGTAAAAGCTTTAAAAGTTTTGAAAAGCCCTGTTTTTTTGTTCATCACACTCAAACCTCCATACCTGCAGGCTATCCATAACCTGCCATCACCACCGTCTGCGAGGGCATAGATAATGTCATTGGCAGGCCCCGATTTTGCAGCAGATAAGTATTGTTTGAAAGATGACACAAAAAGCCCTGTTCCCTCTTTTTTTAACCTCAGATGAATAAGTCCGCTGCCACTTGTCCCAAGCCATATGGTGCTGTCTCTATCCTGCATTATCGCATATACAGAACCAAAAGTAGGCAATGCCTGTATACCTCTTATGTCGGCCCATTTAATAATCTTTTTTGTTTTGAGGTCGTAAACATCAATACCTTCTCCGTCGGTACCAATATATATATGCAGGTCCAACCCTCTCTTTAGCGCAAAAACAGAATTGTTGCTCAGCCCATTTGTGGTATTGAGCACTGTACTCACTTTAACCTCCGGACCTGGGGGTAAAGCTGCATCAAGTATCAGTATACCATGTCCCTTTGTCGCTATCCATAAATTATTGTCCACACTGCAAAAGGCGCGTACGGGTTTGTTCAGGTCATAGTTTACGGCTTTGTTTACAAGTGCAAAGGAATTTATTTTCGGATAGATCTTAATCAGCCCGTTTCCGTCTGTTCCCAGCCATAAAACATGGTTCTTTGCTGGTGTAATAGCCGTAACTTTAATGCCCGAAAGCTTTTTTACTTCTTCCTGCATAAACAGGCTGGGTACAAAATCTTTGTTGTAGGTAGCAATACCCTGGCTCTCCCATGCAATAACATAGTTAGACTGATAATAATCAATAGCTTTAATACCATTGAAAATACCCTTGATTGGTTTCAATTCTCCATTCGGCTCTATGCTGGCCAGCCCATGCGTAGTGCTGGTTATGAATACCTGGTTATTTACAAGAAAGAAATTACTGGTTTTACTGGCATTACGAATAGACCTGATTAGGGACAAGCCTTTAGAGGTCGATTTACAGGTCAGCAACTCCCCATTTTCCTTCAAAATCCAGATGAGACCACTTGCAGAACATTCAATTTTGATAATCTTCCTATCCTTAATATCCTTGCCTAAGGTAGGAATGTCAATGCTCTTAAATACGTTTGCCGAAGCATCAAAAGAACTAAGCCCGTTTGTCTTGCTGTAGCAGAATACTTGCCCCTTCGCATCTATCAATAGCTCATATTCTTTCTCTATGATGCTCTTCCTGGTACTGATATTATAAAAATAGTTATAAAATTTGCCGCTCGATTTCTCAAATCTGGTGATCCCGCCAATAGTGCTGAGCCATATATTCCCTTTTCCATCTGCTTTGATATCCTGAATTACATTATTGCCAATGTTACCCTGATGGCTTTGTGTATTGTAATTAAACACCCTGAAATCAGTGCCATCAAACATGTTTAACCCATCCCATGTTCCTATCCATACCAGATCTTCATTATCCTGAAGTACGGCATTTACAGCGCTGTTTGACAGTCCGTTCCTATTGTCGAGTTGCTGAAAATAAAAATGCTGTGGTTCCTTTACCGTTATCGCTGAGGTATAGGCAGGGCAAATAATTCCTGTAACAAGAAGTACCAAATAAAATTTTAGGAAAGTATTCATTGATCAGTTACGATTGGCAACATAAAATACGCGGGATCAGTTCTGCGTTAATCATGTAAATCGTACACAAGGTAAGGTAAAAAATTAAACCCGCAGCATCAGGAAATCAGGCCGGATGCTGCGGGGTGATTCCAGGCTAGATGGCCTGAGTAGCCTCTTGCAGCCATTTAACCTCTTCAACGCTAAGTAATGGGCTTAATTTTTCAAATACATGGGCATTATAGGTATTCAGCCATTCTATCTGGACTTTCTCCAGTAACTCTTTCTTTACAATAGTAGTATCGATTGGCGCAATAGTTAGGGTTTCAAAGCCGTAAAACTCGTTAAACTCATTGACTTCCAAAGCAACTGCCTGCACCAGATTTTCAATGCGGATACCGTGTTTTCCCGGGCGGTAAACACCTGGCTCAATAGAGGTGATCATCCCTATAGCTACCGGAACAGGTGTATTTGTGGGGTTGAACACCTGCGGGCCTTCATGTACATTAAGGAAAAATCCCACGCCATGGCCAGTACCGTGGCCATAGTTGATTGCATGGTCCCATAGTGGCTTCCTGGTGATTGCATCAATCTGATATCCACAGGTGCCTTTAGGGAATTTTGCCTTGCAGCCGTCTATCATTCCTTTAAGCACTAGCGTATAATCCGTTTTTTCCTCTTCTGTAGTAGTGCCCATAGGAATGGTACGGGTAATATCTGTTGTTCCATAAAAATACTGGCCTCCGGAATCTACCAGGAAAAGGCTTTCTGGCAGTACTTCTACATCGCTCTCGTCCGATGCGGCATAATGTGGTAAAGCTCCATGTGCCTTGTAAGCACTGATAGTATTAAAACTGTCTCCAATAAAACCTTCCTGCTCTTCCCTGTATTTACGCAACTGGGCAGCAGCAGACAGTTCGGTGATTTTTGTTTTACCTATACTTTCCGATAACCATTTTAAAAACCGTGTGATAGCAACACCGTCCTTAAGCATAGCATCACGGGTGTTAGTCAACTCTGTTTCATTTTTAACAGCTTTAAAATGAGTAGAGGGGTTAGTTTCTTTAATGACACTTACCGAAGCAGGTATCAGTTTTGAATATGCATAGCAGTTGCGCTTAGGGTCGATAAATATCGACGTATTTGCCGGTATATTTTGCAGCGCGTGTTCTATATCCTCATATGGCAATATTTCTGTTCCGCTTTTAAGCAGGGTCACTTTTTCCTCCTCGGTGAGCTTATCGGGGTTAATAAACAGTGTAGCATGATCCTGGCTGATGAGTGCGAAACTCAATACTACAGGGTTATAATTTACATCTTTCCCCCTGATATTGAATAACCATGCAATGTCATCCAGTGAAGAAATCAAATGATAATCTGCATGGTACTTGCTTAGTGCTGCTCTAACTTCTGCAAGCTTGCTGCTTACTGATTTTCCTGTATTGGCCTCAGTGATCAAAAAAGCAGCAGCAGATGGCAATGCTTCACGGTTTTCCCAAATCGAGCTTAAATAATCTTTGCTTTGCAGCGTTATGTTTTTAACTGATAACTCCTGCGTAAGCAGGTCTCCCAGTAAAACAGAAAGCAGTTGCTCGTTTGTAGCTACTACAGCCCCCTCGTTCAATGTCTCTGCAAGCCACTGTATATACTCTGGTGCATGCTGTATTTTCTGCTTCACCAGCTCAAATCCGCTGCCGTTAAGCTGCTCTGCTGCTTGCTCAAAATATCTTGAGTCGGTCCATAAACCGGCGAAGTCATGCGTAATGACCAGCGTACCTGCAGACCCCGTAAAGCCAGAGGTAAAGGGGATACACTTATAATGTTTCGGCAGATACTCACTTATATGCGGGTCCGCTGATGGGATAATATAGGCTTCTACCTGATCAGCCTTCATTTGTTTACGTATTGCGCTAAGTTTTTCCTGATATGTCATATGCAAATGTTCAGTATTGAATTTTCGATAGCAAATCTAAAGAATTTATTTACACCCTTTAGACAAAGCAAAATTTTGGATTAAATCATAAAATTTCAATAATTTATTTCGTAAAGTTTCAGCGAAAAACTATCTTACCCCCCAGTAATAATCATACCATTGCCAATCCTGAGCGTTGTTTGCCCTGCTTGGGAGCGGCAAAGGTTATTTTATATATCCATTTTTTAGCAATAAAAACAAAAACGCGGTGTTATAGGAGTTTTAAATTACCTTTGAAGCTGAGGAGAAGAATATGGGATTGAAGATGCGTATAACGTATAAAGACACAGATTATGTGTACGAGATTGAAAATGGTGCTGCAATAAATAAGGAAACTGTTGAAATAAAAATAATATTAAACGGACAGCCTGTTACCTTAAAGAACGTGAATAAAGTATGGGCACAGGATGGAGAATTGACTATTGAGCCCGACTTTGCGCAGGCATTGGGTCGCTCTGTATCTTTGCGCTACCGTATGTAATGATTTATTTGTCTTCTTTCAGATTATCTGAGGGACACAATGTTCCAAATAATTCGAAATTTTTCCTGTTCGTTTTTCTATCTGCTTTGAAGGATGAATGAGCAATCGTAAATCATGGCGCTCTGCTTTGCTTAACAAATAGAGGAAGAGCTTATGAAGGAGATATCGGATATTATTGCAAACGCCTATGCCAAAACATTAGGTATTCCTTCGTTGTTCTCTAATCAATATTTTAACGAATTCGGTGCTCAAAGGTAAAGAAGGCTTAAAAAATTAATATTGAAATATAAAATGGGGGTAGCAACAGTTCCATTTATCAATGGAAAGATTGACATTGACACCCCTGCAGATTATACAAAACTAATAAATGATACTCCGTTGAATAACAGGTAACAGCTGCAGGAAATATCCTGAATCAGATTGATAAAAAACGAACAGTAAAAAGATATATAATGATAAGAGATTCTTTCAATCGTATACATAACTACCTGCGTATATCACTTACAGATAACTGTAACCTGCGCTGTTTTTATTGTATGCCAGAGGAAGATCATGAATTTACCCAAGCCTTTAAATTAATGCAGCCCTCAGAAATTGAGTCGCTCGCGAAAACATTTGTGACGGAAGGCGTAACTAAAATCAAACTTACCGGTGGTGAACCGCTGGTACGCAAAGACGCCGCACAGATTATCCTGTCACTCGCTAAACTTCCTGTAGAACTATCGCTGACCACAAATGGGGCCAGGGTACATGATTTTATAAGTGTTTTACTACAGGCAAAAATAAAAAGTATCAACATTAGTCTGGATACTTTAATTGCCGATAAATTCCATACCATTACCCGCAGGGATATCTTTAAGCAGGTGAAGGCAAATGTTGACCTCCTGTTGCAGCATAATATCACGGTAAAGATCAATGTAGTGGTGATGAAAGGATTAAATGATATGGAGATTGTTGACTTTATAGCATGGACAAAAGACTCTCCTCTTGAAGTGAGGTTTATAGAGTTTATGCCTTTTTCCGGCAACCGGTGGACCAGCAACCAGGTGGTATCGCTCGAAGAAATCCTGACCCTGGTGGCTTCCCGGTATGAGTATTTACCCCTGCAGGGAGGCTTAAATGATACAGCTAAACATTATCAGATAGCGGGTCATGTGGGCTCTTTTGCTATCATCAGTACTATGAGTGCCCCTTTTTGCTCTACCTGTAACCGTATGCGGTTAACAGCAGACGGGAAGTTGAAAAATTGTCTTTTCTCTGAGTCTGAAACAGATTTATTAGGGCCACTAAGAAATGGAGAGGACGTATTGCCTTTAATTCATCAATGTATTGGCGACAAAGCGAAAGCCTTGGGGGGACAATTTTCTGGTTTATTTGAGCATATCGATGCTAGCACCATTCATAACAGAAGTATGATCACTATTGGTGGTTAATATCTATTTCAATTTTTAATATGATTTCAGTAGAAGAAGCCAGATCACATATCAAAGCGCACATTGCACCCCTTGGTATTCATATCGTCCAGTTGTCTGTGGCTGCCGGGCATATCTTAGGAGCCGATCTGTATGCTGAAATTGACATTCCGGCCTTTCAGCAATCGTCTATGGACGGTTATGCGATCAGATATGCAGATCGTCAGTCCATTTTAACCGTGAATGGAGAAATGCGGGCCGGTGCAGAAAAGGGATTTACATTATCGCCATTTGAGGCTGCGCGCATTTTCACAGGTGCCCCCTTGCCCGCAGGTGCCGACACTGTAGTAATGCAGGAAAAGGTAGTACTGAATAAAGGCATGCTGACCATTGTTGATCCTGATTTAAAAATAGGGCTTAATGTGCGTAATAAAGGAGCAGAGGTCAAAAGCGGTGGACTGGCGATGGCGAAAGGTAGTAAACTAAGGCCTGCGGCAATAGGTTTTCTCGCAGGGATCGGCATCACTGATGTCCCCGTTTACCGCAGGCCTTCGGTAGGCATCATTGTCACTGGCAGGGAATTGCAGCAACCGGGCAAAGCACTGGCATTTGGCCAGGTATATGAATCTAATTCTTATTCCTTAACTGCCGCACTGGAACAGGCACAAGTCACACAAATTAATTTTTACACTGCTGATGATGTCTTGGAAGAGCTGATTAGTGTTTTACAGGAGGCACTGAAAGCTAACGATCTGGTATTGCTGACCGGGGGTGTCAGTGTGGGTGATTATGATTTTGTTGTTTCTGCGGCAGAGCAGCTCGCTATCCGGCAGATATTTCACAAGGTGAAACAGAAGCCTGGTAAACCGCTATACTTTGGCAAAAAGGGCAAGAAAGTGATTTTCGGCCTTCCCGGCAATCCATCTTCAGTACTGAGCTGCTTTTACCAATATGTGCTGCCAGCATTAGAAATAATGATGAATTTTAATGATATTTCCATTAGCAATGAAAATTCAACGGGAAGGGTAAAGGTTATTGATGCAACATTAACGCACGATTGTTTCAAGGCAGCAGGATTAACTCATTTTTTAAAAGCATGCTTTAATGATGGAAAAGTTACACCTCTTCATGCACAGGAATCTTTCAGAATGAGTTCTTTTGCAGAAGCAAATTGTATGATAGAACTGGAAGAAGGACAGACGGTATTCCATGCAGGGACATCAGTGAAAGTTTGTCTTCTTCCTGATTAACAAACCAGGCTATAAAGCGCTCAATAGATAACAAATTGAAAGTACAGATCTTATTATTCGGACAATTAACGGAACTCATTGGTGAAACACATCTGGATTTGTATGATGTGGCAGATACTGATGCCGTTTTTTCATATCTTTTAGCAAAATATCCCTCTTTAAAACACGCTGACTACCAGGTTGCTGTAGATCTGGAAATTATTCAGGGCAACACACATTTAACAACAGGGATGACGGTAGCTTTAATGCCACCATTTTCAGGAGGATAATATGGACAACATAGATACAGCAAGATATCAGCGGCAAATTTTGCTGAAAGAACTTGGCACAGGAGGACAGTGTAAACTTTCCACTGCAAAAGTATTGGTTATAGGTGCCGGAGGCCTTGGCTGTCCCATACTGCAATACCTGGCCGCGGCAGGGATAGGGACCTTAGGAGTAGTAGATCACGATGTGGTAGAGCTGAGTAATTTGCACAGGCAGATTTTATATACCATGACAGATATCGGATTGCCAAAAGCAGCCTGTGCAGCTGCACGTCTGCAGCAATTTAACCCCGGAATCACTGTTATTCCTTACCAGCTGCAGCTCAGTAATCAAAATGCAGTTGCTATTATCGGCAAATTTGACATCGTTATTGATGGTTCAGATAACTTCCCTACCCGGTACATGATTAATGATGCCTGCGCCTTATTGAATAAACCTTTGATATATGGTGCCCTATCTGTCAGCGAAGGCCAGGTGTCTGTTTTTAATGTGCCAGATTCCACAGGTGCTAAAGTCAACTACAGGGATGTTTTTCCAACAGCACCAAAACCAGGAGAAGTATTAAACTGCGCCGAAGCCGGCGTATTGGGGGTATTGCCGGGCATAATTGGAACAATGCAGGCTGCTGAAGCAATTAAGCTGATTACAGGAATAGGAACTCCACTGATTAACCGGCTGCTGATTTATAATTTATATACCCACCATACTTATCAGATTAATCTGAAGGCAGATCAGACAGGCAGCTCGCTGCCGGCAGATCTGCCGGCATTTCTCAGCATGGACTACAATTGGTTCTGTGGTATCAAGCCCGCAGATGAAGGTTTGAAAGAAATCTCCCTGACAAAATTCAATACAATTCTGGGTGATGAGCGCTACACCATTATTGATGTCCGTGAGTACGGGGAATTGCCTGAGGTTACAGCATTTAAGCACATCAGCATACCCTTATCAGAGTTGAGAGAAGAAATCCCTTTAATTGATAGCGATCAGGTTGTGCTCTTCTGCCAGTCTGGAATCAGAAGTGTAATTGCCGGAGAATTATTGTTGGAAAGTTATCCCGATAAACGATTTTATACACTTAAGGGAGGTATAATTCAAAATAATGATAGCTTCATCTACATTAACAACCCATAATTCAGGATGAAAGAAAAGAAGTTGAAAAATATATTTTCCCCTGGTGCCATTCCTGCACATTTTATCGCTGACAGTATACAGAAGCATCAGGCAAATACGGCCATTGGTGCCCACAGCATCTTCCTGGGGCAAGTACGGGCAGATCAACTCGGCGATGCGCAGGTAACAGGGATTAACTATACTGCTTATGAAGAAATGGCTTTACTGAAGATGGATGAGATCAGGGAGGATGTTTTTAAAAAATATAGGTTAACCTGTATCCATGTATATCACAGCCTGGGTTTAGTAGCTGCCGGTGAGATATGTCTGTTTGTTTTTACCTCTTCGGCACATCGTAAAGCTGCCATGGATGCCTGCGGTGAACTGGTTGAACGCATTAAAGCAGAGTTACCAATATGGGGTAAAGAGATTTTAACCAATGAATCACACCAGTGGAAGGAGAATAAATAATGGTCAACATCACACATAAGTCAAACACATTGCGCAAAGCCGTGGCTATTGCCACGGTAAAAGTCTCCAGTCAGGAAACTGTAGATGCGATAGTTCAAAAGACTGTACCCAAAGGCGATGTCTTCGAATTTTCCAGAGCCGCAGGCTTGTTCGCTGTCAAAAAAACAAGTGATGTCATTCCCGATTGTCATCCTCTTCCAATAGAATATACTTCAATTACCCACGTAATTGAAGGCTGTCATATCATCATCCGGGTAGAGGTACATACCATCTATAAGACAGGGGTTGAGGTTGAAGCAATGCATGGCGCTGCGGTAACAGCACTCACTCTTTACGATATGTTAAAGCCTATAGATAAAAAAGTAGAAATAGAAAATATCCGGCTGGACCATAAATCTGGTGGTAAAAGCCAGAACCTGATAACTGAAGGCCTGGTGCTCAAATGCGCTGTGGTTGTTTGCTCCGACAGCATCAGCGCAGGTCAGAAAGAGGATGGTTCCGGGAAAGCTATTATCCGGAAGCTGGAACAGTTTAAGCAGGAGACCAACCATTATGCTGTCATTCCGGATGATTTTACCAGGATCCAGGAAAAAGTACTCGAACTGACTGCACAAAATTTTGATCTCCTGATCTTTACCGGAGGCACAGGTGTATCTCCAAGAGATGTTACGCCAGAAGCCATATCTCCACTGCTAGACAGAGAGATTCCCGGGATTATGGAAAATGTAAGAGCATACGGGCAAGAGCGCATGCCTTATGCGATGCTTTCCAGGGGTGTGGCGGGCTTCATACAAAACACGCTTGTCATCACTCTTCCCGGATCTGTGAAGGGTGCGGAAGAAAGTATTGATGCCTTGTTTCCGGCGGTATTACATGTGTTTAAAATAAATGGCGGTGCAGGACATGGATAAGCTACAAAATCTCCGGCAGGTAAAATGAAGGATATAATAACTTTAACGACCCGGTCAATACTGATCCGGGCCGTAATTATTAGAAATGAGAATCTTTATCTAAATGGATTTTATTCATAACGCAAGGCCTCAATAGGATCTAGTTTGGATGCTTTCACTGCAGGGTAGTAACCGAAGAATATTCCTGTAAACGCACACACCAGGAAGGATATTACTATAGATGATTCTGAAATTACTGTTGGCCAGTGCAGCAGGGAAGAAACAATCAGCGATGATGAAATTCCGAGTGCCACACCAATAACTCCTCCGGTTATACTGATCATGATCGCTTCAATTAAAAACTGGAACAGGATGTCTATGCCTCTTGCTCCGATAGCCATCCTCAATCCTATCTCACGCGTCCTCTCTGTGACAGAAACATACATGATGTTCATAATGCCTATTCCCCCGATAACCAATGATATACTGGCCACCGCAGTCAAAAGGGCGGTCATCATACTGCTTGTCGAATTCAGCATCGTCATCAGCTCTGCCTGTGTACGGATCTGGAAATCATTTTCTTCGTCTGTTCGTAAACGATGGGTTTCCCTCAAGGTACTTGTCGCCTCATCAACTGCAGCATCCGAAGCTGACTCGGTGGTTGCCGACGCATAAATCTGTCCGAAATAGATAGAGGACAGCACTCTCTTCTGTACCGTAGTATAAGGAGCGATGATAATGTCATCCTGGTCCTGCCCAAAATTACTCTGCCCTTTAGGGGTCAGTACGCCAATAACCTGAAAAGGTATTTTCCCGAACCTGATAATCTTTCCAAGCGGATCCTGCCCGTTTGGAAATAAATTGTCAACCACTGTCTTCCCTAACAGGCATACTTTTGCGGATGATTTTACATCCTGGTCAGAAAATATGATCCCTTCTTTTACAGTCAGCTTTCTGATATCCAGGTATTCCGGACTTACTCCCTGTATGGTCGTAGGCCAGTTTGAGGCGCCATTGATAGACTGCCCACTGGAGGATGCCAGGGGCGAAATTTTCGCAATATGTGGTGCATCTTTTTTTAATGCGTTTACATCCAGTATCGTTAAGCTCTGTATGCTGCTGCCCATCATACGGGCTCCGCCCGGCTCATTGCTGTAAGGCATAATGGTGATCATATTTGATCCCATGCTGGATAAAGAAGCATTGATACTTTGTTTTGAGCCTTCACCGATAGACATCATCGTTATCACAGAAGCCACTCCTATAATAATGCCCAGCATAGTCAGCAATGCGCGTAATTTATTGCGCTGTAATGCTTTAATAGCGAGCCTGATCAGATTAATTATCTTCATAAATAACAGAGTTAATAGTCGTCGGTTTCAGGAAGTGACGCCAGCGACTCCTTCGCAGAACGGCGGTTGGTATTCAATGTGTCTTTTTGTACTTTGCCATCTCTGAGCATCACCGTGCGACTGCTGAATGAGGCAATATCGGGCTCATGGGTAACAAAGACTATGGTCTTGCCATTCTGGTTCAGATCCTGCATCAGCGCCATAATTTCATACGATGTCCTTGTATCCAGGTTTCCAGTAGCCTCATCTGCGAGGATCATCACTGGCTCATTCACCAGAGCTCTGGCGATAGCAACACGCTGCTGCTGCCCGCCAGATAACTGGTTTGGTGTGTGGTCAAATCTTCCGTCGAGTTTTACAGCCTGTAAAGCTGCAATTGCCCGCTCGGTACGCTCCTTAGTTCCAATAGTCGGATTATAAAGAAGCGGTAGTTCTACATTCTCTAATGCAGAGGTGCGCGGTAATAAATTATAAGCCTGGAAAACAAAACCTATTTTCGTGTTTCTTAGTTTCGCCAGTTCATCTCTGGACAGGTCTTTTACATTCACGCTATCCAACAGGTAAGTGCCCGACGTTGGCTTGTCTAAGCAGCCCAGCATGTTCAGTAAGGTAGTCTTCCCAGATCCACTGCTTCCCATAATCGTTACAAATTCACCTGCGTCTACATTAAAAGATACTCCCTTTAGTGCTCTTACAATTTCAGTGCCCATCGTAAACTCCCTTCTTACGTCATGGATTTCAAGAATTCTGCCCATTATTTCTTTCTTGAAGGTCTTTTTGGCATAAATGGACTTGATGAGGCTTCAGAAGTACCCGCAGCGGCTGTTTCTGTGCCAGTTACCACAATGTCATTAGCCGTCAGGCCGCCTAATACCTGTACATGTGTATTGTCATTCAAGCCTGTTGTGATTTTTTTCTGTACAATTTTCTCTCCCTCCAGCACCCATACATAATTGGATGGTGTAACTGTTGTCTCGCCATCTTTTGTCTTTGCCTTGGTTTTTTTAAGATCTTTAATTGGCAAAATCTGGTACTTCTTCCATAGTGTAGAGTCCGGATTAAATTTCAATGCCTGTGCCGAAACCAGTAAAGCGTCTTTTATTTCTTTGGTGTAGATGACAATACTGGCAGTCATTCCCGGTTTCAGTTTCTTATCGTCGTTAGGTGCATCGATCAGGGTAGAGTAGGTAACTACATTCGATGATATCGAAGGTTGTAAACGGATCTCTTTCACTGTTCCGTTAAAGGTGTCATCGATAAAAGCATCTACAGTAAATGTTGCACGCTGTCCTTTCACCACGTTACCTATATCTGCCTCATCTACTTTTGCCTGTACCTGCATCTTGGTAATGTCTTTCGCGATCGTGAAGATCGTTGGCGTATTGAAACTTGCTGCTACTGTCTGTCCGATACTCACGCTTCTTCCCAATACTACACCGTCAATTGGCGAGTAAATCTGGGTGAAGGATAAATTCCGCTCGGCCGACCTGAGTTGTGCCTTGGCATTGTTCACTGTAGATTTAGCTACCTGGTATGTATTAAGTGCAAGATCATACTCTGCTTTGCTGATTGCACCGGTTGCATATAATTGCTGCTGGCGTTTATAGTTTGCTCCCTGGTATACTTCGTTACTCTGTGCCTGTGCAAGACTGGCCTTGGCCTGGTCAACTGTGGCCTGAATCAGTATAGGGTCAAGCTGTGCAAGCAACTGCCCTTTTTTTACCGTCGAGTTAAAGTCGGCAAACAAGGTTATAATTGTGCCGGATACCTGTGTACCCACTGTTACTGTATCTACCGGCTGTATCGTACCTGTGGCAGTTACGCTGGTAGAAATTTCTCCTGTTGCAGCCTTTTCTGTAGTGAGTGTTATAGGTTTTTCTGTGTTCCTCAGAAAGAAGTACCACACCAGGCCGAGAACGACAATAATGGAAACTACAATCAGGATAATTTTTTTAGGCTTCATGTCTTATAATTTAATGGGTATTCCAATGTAAAACTCATAGATTCTCGCTGCAAGGGCAGCATTGTATTTCGCTTGTATAAAAGATTGCAGGGCTTGTACGTACAGGTTCCGCTGCTGGTAGAAGTCGTAAATATTAGCTGAACCTATTCTCAGTTCCTCATTAGAAATACGGTACAGCTCTTTGTTATAGCTAAGCTGCTCCTGAGCTGAAGTAAACTGCTCCTTCGCATTCTGAACGGTAATGAATGCCTTTTCCGTGGTCAGGGTCAGCGTTGTTTTTGTATTCTCCAGGGTATTTTTAGATTGCTCCATCACAATTCTGGCCTTAGCCACATTGGTCTTGTTCTGTCGCTTGGTGAAAATTGGAACAGACAATGTTAATCCTGCCTGTTGGTAAAAGTTATTGTCAAACTGTCTGAAGGTGTTATAAGTTGCATCTTTAGCAAAGCTGGTACCTATACCGGCTCCGAGCGACAAAGTCGGGAGATAGCCAGATTGTGCTTTTTGCACATTTAAATCTGCAATTCGTACACCTAGCTCTGCATTTTTTACCTCAGGACGATTGGCTAATGCATATTGCTGTACTGCTGTCAGATCTGGAATAACCCCGTCAGACAGTACTGTATCTGGTTTCACGACATCAAAATTCCCTGTTTCCGGCAGCTGCAGCAATTGTTTCAGCGTAATTTTATCCTGACGCTCTGCATTTCTTGCAGTCGTCAGATTATAGCGGTCGCTGGCCAGTTGGGCTTCAAACTGAACAACTTCTTTTTTTGCTACACTGCCTGCATCAAAGCGGCGCTGTGCCTGGGCCAGTTGTGCAACGGAGGTTTTTACCAGGTCCTCATTATAGATGATGCTCTCCTTATCTATCAGGATGCTCAAATAAGCCTGTGTAATCTGCAGGGTAATATCATTTTCATTCTCCAGCACACTGAAGTTTGCCGCCTGTACTGAAAGGTCTTTCTGCAGGATGTCTTTCTTCAGATATCCTCCCTGGTAAAGAGTCCATGCCGAACTTACGCCATACGACCCCGAAGAATTAATCCCGGAACCAGAATTATTCATGTTCACATGGTTATAAGAAAGGGATCCTGATCCATACAGGTCTGGCAATACGGCTGCTTTGGCCAATAGCTTATCCTGCTCCGCACTTTGTTGATCCAGTCTTAAGTTCTTCAGCGTTATATTATTGCGCTTTGCATATTGAAGGCAAGCTTCCAGATTCCATACCGGCGGAAGCGCTTTCGCTGTGGTATCCTGACTATACCCCTTTATACAAGAGAAGCCGAGGAAAATCAGGAGCAGACTTTTAATGGTGAATTGTGACATATACGGCTGTTAAAAATCATTGTTAACTCATCAAATCAACAGTTCTTTACGCTATAAAAAAAATCCAATAGACGAGCGTTAAAAACAAACCGACGAGCATTAAATATTGATCGACTTAAAGATTCGCACTTTTCTATTCATGTTCAGTACCTTGTACTCACCTAAACAGGCTTAAATTTGAAATAGATGATAGAACTGAAAAGCCGTTCCTACATTACCGTTTTGCTTCATGTATTGTTATGGACATTATTTGCGTTTATCCTTTTGGTCTATCTTCCATTTTCATGGAATATAAGCTTTCCTTTTCAGTTCTGGGTCAAACAGGGTGTTATTTTAACAATTCTTGTAGTTGTATTCTACTTTAACAGCTATGTGCTGGTGCCCAGGTTATTGCTGAAAAATAAAAATCTTCTTTTTGTAGTCGTTATTGTCCTCATTTCTCTTGTTGCAGGATCATCTGTAAAGGTGGTCGATAACCTTTTGTCTTTACCACAGCTGATGCAAAAGGCTTTTAATGACGTGGGGATAAACAGGCCCAGAAGGGATGAAGCTATTGATGTTTTTTTAGTGTTAATGACTTTCGTTACCGTGGGTATCAGTACGAGTGTTACGCTGATCCAATCCTGGCAGGGTGACAAACAAAGCCGCGAAGCGCTGGAGAAAGAAAAAGTTATTTCAGAACTTTCTTATTTAAAAGCACAGATCAATCCGCACTTCTTTTTCAATACTTTAAATAATATTTATGCCTTAACCCATGTCGATGTAGAAAACTCCAGGCGTGCCCTCCATAAATTGTCGAGAATGATGCGCTATCTTTTGTATGATACGCAGGCTGGTATCACACCTCTAAGTAAGGAAATGTCTTTTATTACAGATTATATGGAGCTGATGAAGCTCAGGCTGCACGACACTACAGCGGTGACCTTCGAAGAGCCTGTAATCACCAATGATGTACAGATTGCGCCGATGTTGTTTTTACCTTACATTGAAAATGCGTTTAAACATGGTGTAAGCACTACCAAGCCCTCAGTCATCTCTATTCAGATAAAAATTGAGAACAGGATTTTGTCTATGACTGTAAAAAACACAATCTTTAGCGAGAATACGATAACGGCAGATGAGTATGGCGGTATAGGATTGACAAACACAAAAAGGAGGCTCGACTTGTTATATCCTGGTAAACATACTTTTTCAGCCACCAGGGCCGAAGATGGAAATGAGTTTGTCGTGAATTTAACCTTAACACTTGATGATGCTTAACTGTATAGCTGTAGATGATGAGCCCCTGGCTCTGGGTCTTATTTGTAGTTTCATAGAAAAAACACCTTTTCTTAATTTGAAGAGCAGTTTTTCCAGTGGCATCAAAGCAATGGAGATTTTACACGAGGAGCAAATAGACCTGATTTTTCTTGATATACAAATGCCCGATCTGACGGGAATCCAGATGGCACGCCTGTTAGAAGGGCAGCCCGGCAGCGGTAAACCCAGAGTTATCTTTACCACTGCATTCAACAACTTTGCGTTAGAAGGATACAAAGTCGATGCGCTTGATTACTTACTGAAGCCTTTTGATTACGAAGAGTTCTTAAAAGCTGCCAACAAGGCCAGGGTATATGCAGAACTCGTAAGTCAAGCCACACCGGTTACAACGTCAGAGCAGGAGGAATATGTTTTTCTGAAAGTAGAGTACCAGCTGGTGCGCGTAGCCATAAAGGATATTATTTATATCGAAGGACTCAAGGACTATGTAAAGGTGCATCTGGAAAATACAGACAGACCTTTGCTTACGCTTACAAGTTTGAAAGCCCTGGAACAGAAACTGCCTGCAAAAATATTCATGCGTGTACACCGCTCTTATATCGTGTCACTGGATAAGGTTAACTCAGTTACAAAAAACAGTTTGAATATCAATGACCAGGTCATTACAATTGGCGACCAATATAAAGATGCCTTTAATGCGTATTTAAGTAAATGGATGTAAAGAGTTTGTCTGCTTTGTATTTAGGGCTATCAATCAGATACTACCTGTCTGCTATTCTTTCGCTGCAAGCGAAAAAATAAGCAGTTTTGCTTTGCCATTATCATATTGATAATAAAACCAATGTGTACTCCTAAAGTACACATTGGTTGAAAAGCTCATAATTTCCTATTTGGTTAGAAAAGGTTTTGTTCATACCCTGCTATTACACAGCGTAAGTATTTGGTTGTTTTTTAGTCTCCGTCTTGTATGCTAATATAGTACACAAGGGTAAAAACTATCATACGGTTTATATTTGGTTAGAAAGTGTCGTTGTTTCCTTAACACTAAGTCAAAGCTATAATTAATTTTAATAGCTCATAGTATAATTGTTAAAAAATGTTAAAATAAAATACAACTCATTGATATTCAGTTATATAAAATTACAAAATCGCAGAATTTCACCTGTTTTTTTCCTTTTTCAACACCTTTTTATAAAGTGTTTCAATAGTGTATTATATACACTATGTTAAAATAGTATTACTGTGCATAAATACGAGAGGGCGTCTATAAGACTAAAATCGGCGATTATGTTTAAACGTTCAACTAACGTTTATTGTTAAAAGTAGATAAAATCGTATTAAAAGTGTTAAATTCGTGTTAACGCGAATAAAATACTTTTTTTGAAGAATCACGCCCAATAATAAGCGGAAATATCCCTCTTTTATTGTCATTTTAAAGGTGATAAAGATCATTTAAAAAATGTCTGGAACCTTGGGACAAATGCTTTTCTAATCTATTACCCTATTAGCTATTCCTTCAAAATCCTTCAAACAATTAAAAAATATTGGTGTTTCTCCAAGTATATAAATGTTATATTAAATGAAGGCCGTAGATTTGAACGCTAAAGCTGAGCTCAAATTTTAATTTTTATCCACGTATGTCAAGACTGTTAGCAGTACTCTCTATATTTTTTCTTTGCGGCCTCTATTCCTGTTCTTCTGTATATATACCAAATGTTCCCAATACGCCAATGCTAAGTTCAAAGGGTGAATTTAGTGGGGGTGCCCATGTTTCTTTAAAGGGAAATGGCAACTTTAATGGTGCTTATGCAGTAAGCAATCACCTGGGTGTACTGCTCAGTGGTGCTTATATGAAAAATGAACGCACTAATAAAGATTTTGAACATAAATTGATTGAGGCTTGTGCTGGTTACTTTGATACTTTTGGCCCCGGTAATAAAAGGATCATAGAGGTTTATGCAGGTGTCGGTTCGGGGAATACCTTGCGTACCTACCGGGATTATGATTCAGATGTCCTCCTGAGTACTGAATTGCAGAAGGTTGAATACAGTAAAACGTTCCTCCAGGTAAACTATAGTTCTAAGAAGAATAAAAACTGGCACCTGTTCGGTAATGATTATACTATAAATTATGGCACCGCCCTGCGCTTCAGCCATGTTTCGATGGACGTCTTTTTAATTAATGGTACTGCACAGCCTAAAGAGGATAATATCTTCCTTGAACCTATCTTTTTCACGAGAATGCGCTTAAGTGATGCTGTGCAGCTCCAATATACCAGCAGCGGTAACTTTGGTCTTAAAAATAGAAAATACATGACTGCTGGGAATTCAATTTTCAGCATTGGAGCTGTCATTAATGTTGGGGGTGTTAAAACTAAAAAATAAGACCGGTTTTTCTCTTTCCGTTTGCCATTCCATATCGCTAAGCTGAATACCCAACATCAATTACCCGACATCAGGCAATCATCGCATCTTTAAAGTTTATTTTGGCCTAGCTTAAGCTAAAATAATACTATAAGCACTGCAAGGCTGATTTTATATTTGGAACGTATATTCACCAAATATAAAATGCCATGCGATGGACTTTCCAGATACTCCTCCTCAGTATAATACTTTTCAGCTCTATACACCAAGTAAAGGCCCAGCCGGGATTTGTAAAAGCCGGAACATCGGGGTTTTCTGTTGATGGCAAGCCGTATGCGTATATAGGTGCCAATTATTGGTATGGTGCTTTACTGGGACTGGAAAAAGACCCCAGGCGCGGCATCATCAGGTTACGCAAAGAACTGGATTTCCTGAAGTCAAAAGGAGTAAGCAACCTGCGGGTATTGGTTGGTGCTGAAGGTACCGGACAGATTAATGGAGTAACCCGCGTAACGCCCGCTCTACAACCTTCTCCAGGCAACTTTAATGCGGACATCCTCAATGGGCTTGATCTTCTTTTAGCAGAAATGCATAAACGTAAAATGTATGCAGTGCTGTTCCTTAGTAACAACTGGGAATGGAGCGGCGGATTCTTACAATACCTCAACTGGGAGGGCAAAATAAACAATGATACATTGCAGCGTAAGCTTACCTGGGATGAACAAAGGGATTATACCAGCCAGTTTTACAGTTGCCAGCCCTGTATGCTGAACTATAAAAAACAGGTAGCTTATATCCTGGCTCATAAAAGCAGTGTAACGGGAAAAACATATGCTGAGGAATCGGCAATTATGGCCTGGGAACTGGCAAATGAACCGCGGCCTATGCGTGCCGGAGCTATCGATGCATACAAATCATGGATCGCCGAAAGTGCAGCCTTCATCAAAAAGACAGATCCCAACCACCTGATCACCATCGGCACAGAAGGAACAATGGGCACGGATGAATCTCCCTCACTTTACAAAGAAATACATACTATCCCAACCATAGATTATCTCACCCTGCATATCTGGCCTAAAAACTGGGGATGGTTTAAGGATGAGGCTATCGCAGAAAGCATGCCGCTCATCCTTGGCAAATCGGCTTCTTATATAGCCCGGCATGAGCAAATTGCAGCAGAACTGCATAAACCTCTCGTTATTGAAGAGTTTGGCCTCCCACGCGATGGGCATTCTTTCTGCCCTGATGTATCCACAGTCTACAGAGATGAATTTTACAGACACATCTTCAGCATTTTCGCAACAAGCAGAAAAGAACATGGGCCAATAAGCGGGCTCAACTTCTGGGCTTATGGCGGCAATGTCCGTCCGCATCAAGGAAGAGTGTTCTGGCAGGAGGGTGATGAGTTCCTCGGAGACCCTCCACAGGAGGAACAGGGACTGAATACTGTTTTTAATACAGATGTATCCACATGGAAATTAATTTACTACTTTAGTAACCTAATCAAATAATAAACCGGTAACAAATTAATTATGACAAAAATCATATTTTTAAGCTTACTTGTCTTTCTTACAGGCAGTATGCAGGCACAAAACCAACAAGAAACACCAGGCCAGAAAGCAGCAGCGCTGGTAGGAAAGATGACGCTGGAGGAAAAAGTAGGGCAAATGACACAAATTAGTCTGGAGGCCTTTCTTAAAATGGAGAACGGTGTTGTTGCAGAACCGCACCAGCTGGATATGGAAAAGCTGAAAGCCGCAATTCAGACTTACAAAGTAGGGTCTATACTGAATGTTGGCGGCGATGCACAAACCGTAAAAAACTGGCAGGGCATTATTACGTCTATTCAGAAACTGGCTCTTGCTGAGCGCTTAAAAATCCCTGTGCTGTATGGTATTGATGCTATCCACGGTAATAATTACACTTTAAACTCTGTACTCTTCCCTCAGCAAATTGCCCAGGCTGCTACATTTAATCCCGAAATGGTTCGCAAGGCCACAGAGGTAACGGCCTACGAAACAAGGGCTTCTTTTATCCCATGGACCTTCAGCCCGGTACTCGATCTTGGCCGCCAGCCTTTGTGGCCTCGTATCTGGGAAACTTTTGGCGAAGATCCTTACCTGGTGACCAAAATGGGCGAAGCTTCTATCGCTGGCTTTCAAGGGAAAGATATCAGCGATAAATACCATGTCGCTGCCTGTTTAAAACATTATATGGGCTATAGTATGCCACTGAGTGGGCACGACCGTACCCCGGCATGGATCCCTGAAAGGGAACTCCGGGAATATTTCCTGCCACAGTTTGCTGCTGCCGTAAAAGCAGGAGCGAGAACAGTAATGGTAAACAGCGGCGAAATCAATGGGCTCCCGGTCCACGCTGATAAACATATCCTCACTGATATCCTTAAAGGTGAGCTTGGCTTTACGGGCTTTGCTGTGAGCGACTGGCAGGATATTCAATATCTCTACCTTAGGCACCACATCGCTAAAGACAATAAAGAAGCCGTGATGATTGCTATCAATGCAGGTATAGATATGAGTATGGTGCCTACAGACTATACGTTTTGCGAGGCTTTGCTTGCCCTGGTTAAAGAAGGTAAGGTCCCTGTAAGCCGTATTGATGATGCCGTAACTCGGATACTTACTGTAAAGTACGAAATGGGCCTGTTCGACAGACCGTTGGGTAAGGCTTCGGATTATAAAGATTTTAATAGCCCGGCCCATAATCAGCTTAACTATGCCGTTGCTTCAGAAAGTATCGCATTGCTAAAAAATGAAGCTGATTTGCTGCCGCTGAAACCGGGAATGAAAATCTTTGTTACAGGGCCTTCGGCAAATAGTATGCGCCCCCTCAATGGCGGATGGGCAAGAAACTGGCAAGGTTTAAATAGCGATGAAACGGAAAGCGACCATAATACTATTCTTGAAGCTATACAGAATAAGTTCGGTAAAGAGCAGGTGTCTTACGCGCCTGGTACCACATTTACTGATCCTGTAGATATTGCTGTGGCAGTAACACAGGCTGCCAGTGCAGATGTTATCGTATTATGTATCGGGGAAAACAGCTATACCGAAACTCCGGGTAATATCAGCGACCTTACTTTATCGGCACCGCAACTGGAACTGGCCAAAGCTTTGTCAAAAACAGGCAAGCCTATTGTATTTGTGCTCACAGAAGGTCGACCAAGGATTATCGCCCAGATAGAGCCCTATGCCACGGCAGTGCTTCATGCCTTTTTATCGGGTAATGAAAGCGGCAATGTCATTGCAGATATACTGGACGGCAAAATTAATCCAAGTGCCAAACTGCCTTATACTTATCCAAGATATACCAATGCCCTGCATAACTATTACCATAAATATACAGAAAGCATGGAGTTCGATCCTACGGCGGGTTATCAGCCGCAATGGGAATTCGGCTTTGGCCTGAGCTATACGCAGTTTAAATATTCAGATTTAAAGATCAGTTCCGTAACAATGAGCTCAAACCAACCCGTTCAGGTGTCTGTCAGGGTTACCAATACAGGCAAACGTGAAGGTAAAGAAACGGTACTGCTGTACGTGAGCGACCTGGTGGCTTCTGTAACTCCTGAAGTGAAACGCTTAAGGGCGTTTGAGAAAACAGATCTTAAACCCGGAGAAAGTAAAATCGTCACTTTTACACTGGATGCCGCCGCATTGTCTTTCATTAACAGAGATCTGCAAAGAACAACTGAACCCGGTGAATTTAAAATCTCTATTGCAGATCTGACTGCTAATTTTAATTATAACTAAAAATACGATGAAGCATTGTTTAATTTTCCTGTTGGTTGTTTCAATAGCTGTTTCTGGCTTTTCACAAGGAAATAACTATGTGCAAAATTATAGTAAATTCGACGGACTGGCGCTCACGCCACCCATGGGCTGGAATAGCTGGAATAAATTTGCCTGTAATGTAGATGAGAAACTCATCAGGGAAGTTGCCGATGCGATGGTGTCGTCGGGTATGAAAGATGCCGGCTATACCTATATCAATATTGACGACTGCTGGCATGGCGACCGTGATAGCCTCGGTTTTATCCATCCTGATGCTACTAGGTTTCCGTCGGGGATGAAAGCTCTGGCAGATTATATCCATAGTAAAGGATTAAAAATGGGTATCTATTCTGATGCAGGATCACAAACCTGTGGCGGTCGCCCGGGAAGCAGGGGCTATGAATTCCAGGATGCAATGACCTACGCTGCCTGGGGTGTAGATTACCTTAAATATGACTGGTGCAATACCGATGGACTAAAGGCCGAAGGTGCCTATAAAACGATAACTGCGGCCTTGCGCCGGGCGGGTAGACCAGTGGTCTTAAGTATATGTGAATGGGGGAATGACAAGCCCTGGGAATGGGGGCCTGCTGTAGGACATTTATGGCGTACTACAGGCGATATATTCAACTGTTTTGATTGTATAAATGACCACGGTACCTGGAAGTCCTTCGGGGTAATGCAAATCCTTGATATGCAGAAAGGACTGCGGAAATATGCCGGCCCGGGGCACTGGAATGATCCTGATATGCTCGAGATTGGCAACGGTAAGCTAACGGCAGCTGAAGACAGATCACATTTTGCAATGTGGGCAATGATCGCAGCACCTTTAATTGCCGGAAATGACCTGCGTACGATGGACAAGGAAACTATTGCTGTGCTGACAAATAAAGCAGTTATCGCCATAAACCAGGATGAGCTTGGAGTTCAGGCATTCAAATACACAACTAAAGATAGTGTAGAAACATGGTTTAAACCATTAAAAGGGGGAGACTGGGCAATCGCTTTTGTCAACAGGTCTAAACAATCTCAAAAGATAGCCTGGAACTGGAAGCTGTCGCCCATAAAAGATCCCGACTTCGACCACCAGCTAAACATACAGACACAAAATTTTAACCTTAAAAATCTGTGGACAGGTAAAAATACTGGCACCACAAAAACTGTTTTAAAAGCAGAGGTACCTGCCCATGATATCCTGCTGTTACGATTGGAACAGCAATAGCTACTATAAGACTACCTATAAAGCTGCTCATGAATAAAAACAGAAGCTGCTAAATAAAAATCCTTGTACCCGAAAAGTTTTCCCTGAATTCTTTAGGGGTACAATGTTTTTTCTTTTTGAAAATACGGTTAAAATTAGAGATGTTATTGAAGCCGCAATTGTACGAAATCTCCGCTATGGAGTGTGTGGTCTCAATCAGCATCCGCGTGGCGTGGCCAAGCCGGATCTCATTCATAGTATCTATAAATGTATTACCAGTACGTTTTTTAATAAACCTGCTAAAAGAAACATCCGTCATGCTAACCAGTTTTGCCAGGTCCTTCAGGGTAATCGCTTTCTGGAAATTAGCATTCATAAACTCAAACGCCTTATCTATCCTCCGGCTATTGTAATTGAGGATCTGGTCGTTATTTAATACCACATCCGATAACACCCGCATACTTCTGGAAGTAGACAGCTCATGCAAAATGCTCATCAGCTCCAGCACAGAATCGAAGCCTTGCAGCTCATTGATATTCTGCAATCTTTTAGCCAGCTGCTGTGCTGTTTCTTTAGGAAATAGGATGCCCCGGCATGAACGTTCCAGCATCTTTTTAATAAAGCTCAGCTGGTTTCTTTTCAAGAATTTTTCATCAAACAGATCTTTATGCCACTGCACGGTTACTTCTGTGATCGCATCGCTTTTACACTCATGGGTAAGCCATACATGTGATAAATTCGGGCCAACAAGTACAAGTTCTATGTCGTCAATAACCTCTACATTATCGCCAACAATACGTTTTGCACCAGGCGCATTGATAATCAGGTTCAGCTCGTACTCTTCGTGAAAGTGAAGAGGGAAGTTAAAGGTCTTTTTTACCCTCGAAAAAATTGTAAAACAGTCGTTTTGAGTTAATGGAGTAATCTCCTTAATAATATTGTTCATATCTGGCCTTGCAAAAAGAAAACTTTAAATTTTAATTTATCGAGAAAATAAATATATGAAAATACTCCTTCGAAATCATACCTTAATTATTATTTTTATCATTATACATGCTAATTGGTTAAAATAGTATTACTCTGAATGTCTTATCCAGCTGTATTTTAGAGAAATATATTAAACCAAATATAATTCAATGATCAGGCTTAAAAATATCAGCTTCTTATGGCCATTATTAGTGTTGTTATGCTGCTCAGCGCAAAAAGCCAATGCACAAACGGCAGACCCAAAGGCTACAAAAGAAACAAAAAAATTGTATACAAACCTGCATACACTTTGGGGCAAAGCTCTGCTATTTGGTCACCAGGATGACCTTGCTTATGGCGTAGGCTGGAAATATGAAGAAGGACGGAGCGATGTGAAAGACGTAACAGGAGATTATCCTGCGCTAATAGGCTGGGATGCAGGGGGACTGGAGCGGTATTCGCCGAATAATATTGATGGCATTCCTTTTAGTAAAATGAGGCAGTACATTATCACGACTTACCAGCATGGAGGTGTTACCACGCTAAGCTGGCATATGGATAATCCCTACACCGGTAAAAATGCCTGGGATACTACCTCTGCCGCTATTCCTGCCATTCTTCCCGGAGGTAAATTACATGCCCGGTATAAAGCCTCACTTGATGCTTTTGCCAAATATCTGCATAGCCTTAGAGATACAAATGGCATTGCCATACCTATCCTTTTCAGACCTTTTCATGAATGCACAGGCTCGTGGTTCTGGTGGGGGGCAAAACAATGTACCCCGGCACAGTTTAAATCGCTGTTCCGGTTTACGGTAAACTACCTGCGGAAGGATAAAAAAGTGCATAACCTGATTTATGTGTTTAACCCAGCGGATTTTGATACGCCAGATACTTACATGGAGCGCTATCCGGGCGATGGATATGTAGATGTTCTCAGTTTCGATACCTACCAGTATGGGGCAACCGACAAAGGCCCTGCGTTCAGGGAGAGTCTGCGCAACAGGTTGAAAATCCAGGAGCGGCTCGCAGAAGAACATCATAAAATTGCTGCGATAGGAGAAACAGGATATGTAGAAATCCCTGACACCCAATGGTGGACAAACATCTTATGGGAGTCTCTGAAAGGGTTTAAGGTTTCTTATGTGCTGGTATGGAGAAATGCAGGTTACAGGCCTGTTGAAAAGGATAATCATTACTATGCCCCTTACAAAGGGCAGGTGTCTGCAGCCAATTTCCTGCAATTCTACCAAATCCCAGAAGTCATGTTTTTGGAAAAAGCAAGAAAAAGCCGTTTGTATCAGTAGATCATCTATCGCTTTTATAAATTTAGAACATTAGTAAAAAAAGACCATGAATACGTCAGCTACAGTAAACACGAGATTGAGCGACTATGCCAGCGAACTTAAGGCGGAGCTGAGCAGTATCCTTAATTTCTGGCAGCATAATGCCCTGGATGAAGAATACGGCGGCTTCATCGGAGAAATAAACAGTGACAACGAGATGGTGCCGCAGGCGGATAAAGGAGCTGTTTTAAATGCCAGGATATTATGGTCTTTCTCTGCCGCTTACCGCTTAAATGCCAGTCAACAGTATCTTGAGATGGCTAACCGTGCATATGATTATATCGTACATTATTTTATTGACCATAAACATGGTGGTGTTTTCTGGATGGTAGATTATAAAGGAAAGGTAACTGATGGTAAAAAACAGATCTATGCACTGGCCTTCACTATCTATGCGCTCAGTGAGTATTTTATGGCCACAGCAAATGAGACCGCCAGGATGTACGCCATAACATTATACCATCAGCTCATCAAACATAGTTTTGATCCCTTAATGGGTGGGTATTTCGAAGCCTTCGGCCCTGAATGGGAACCACTTTCTGATTTAAGGCTCAGCACAAAAGATGCAAATGAAAAAAAGACAATGAATACCCATCTGCACGTGCTCGAGGCTTTCACTAACTTATACCGCATTTGGCCGGATGGAGAGCTGGAAGACAAGATCATAGGTCTGCTGGATAATTTTAACAAACATATTATAGATAACAAAAACGGGCATATGGTGCTTTTCTTTGATGAAGAATGGAACCGTAAATCGTCGGATATCTCCTATGGCCATGATATTGAAGCTTCCTGGCTGATTTTGGAAGCCGCAGAAACTATTGCGGCCCCTTACTGGATAGACCTTGCAAAAAATATGGCTGTAAAAATGGCGATGTACTGCATGGAGGGGCTGGATACAGATGGAGCGCTATGGTATGAAA
The DNA here is from genome assembly GCA_015655115.1 of Sphingobacteriales bacterium. Taxonomy (GTDB): domain Bacteria; phylum Bacteroidota; class Bacteroidia; order Sphingobacteriales; family Sphingobacteriaceae; genus Pedobacter. The sequence goes on along the minus strand of JAATFQ010000172.1, from coordinate 33,457 downwards.
AACATGCAGAACAGAATCATGTGACTGAAGAAAAACACTGGTGGGTGCAGGCAGAAGGGATGATTGGCTTTTTTAATGCGTGGCAGCTCAGTGGTAATGCAGCTTATCTCTCCCTATCCCTGGAGATTTGGGACTATGTAAAAAACAATCTTCTTGATAAAGAAAATGGAGAATGGTTCTGGGGACGTGATGAACAGGGGCGGTTGATGAATGAGGATAAAGCGGGTGTATGGAAATGCCCTTACCACAATAGCAGGGCATGTATAGAAATTATCAGCAGGATAGGGGAACGGGGGTCAGCATATCCTTGGTACTAATGCTTCCAGTTTTATCTTCAGCGCTTCAGGTCGGAAAGGTTTAATCAAATAATCATCCAGGTAAGCATAGCTAAAAGATTGCTGTATATCAACATCGCTCGATGCTGTTAATGCGATGATCTTTATCGTCGAAACCTTAATGTCCGCTAAAGCCCTGATTTGCTTTGAAGCTTCAAACCCATCCATCACGGGCATATGGATATCCATCAATATTACATTGAAATTGCCTGTCTTAGCCATTTCCAAAGCTTCCAGGCCGTTGTTGGCCAGTTCGTGAGTACATCCCCATTGGTCCAATATCTTTTTCAGTACCATTACGTTTACCAGGTTGTCTTCAGCAATCAATACATGGAGATTGCTGATGTCAATCACCCCATCCGCCTTTTCTGTTAAATCTCCATTCCAGCTCCCTTCCGCTGCCAGTTCATAGGCCAGTTCAAAAGAAAAGCTGGAGCCTTTATGTTCCTCACTCTCCAGTTTCAGGTTGCTGCCGTGCAGCGCAATCAACCGTTTCACAATAGCCAGCCCTAGCCCGGTACCCCCATAGCGTTTGGTAATGTTATTGTTTGCCTGGAGAAAAGGCTCGAAAATAATATTCTGCTTATCTTTCGGAATGCCTATGCCTGTGTCAACAATAGAAAATGATAATCTTATGTCCTCCTCAGTACGGCTCAGGATTCCGATCTTGATGTCCACCTTGCCACCTGTATCTGTAAATTTAATAGCATTAGAAATCAGGTTATTGAGTATTTGTGTAAGCCTGGTTTGATCGCCTGATACGCAGATATGTTCATTTTCCAGCTCCATATGCAGTAAAAGGCCTTTTTGTTCTGCTTTAGCATAAAATGTGGAATATATGTTTTGTAACAGCATGTTCAGGTTGAAAACTGTTTTGTTCAGCACGATCTTATTCTCGTTCATCTTGCTGAAATCCAGCGTGTCGTCAATTAAGGCTAGTAAGTTCTCTGTAGAAAAGCGCAGTATGGCAAGATTTTCTTCCTGATCTTTTCTTGGGTTTTCAACACATAGGATATTCGTTAAGCTGACAACAGCATGTAAGGGTGTCCGTAGCTCGTGGGACATAGAGGAGAGAAAATCCGCTCTCATCTTTGTTGCTGCATGAGCCTCGTTTAAGGCTATCTGCAACTGGGTGTTCAGCTCTTTCTCTTTAGCATGGCTTAAATGAAAGGACCGGAAAAATTCATGGTGTATGACTATAATCAGGATAAAGTTGACTACCATTGTCAACATAAATGTATTGCTGTCGAGTTGTGACTTATTTAAATAGACATGGCCATCCTGCAAACGGGTATAGAACATGTACATTGTTATTGTCATTACATTGGCAATCGAATAAATCAATCCCCAGTTTTTCCCCAGTATATAAAAACTTGATGAGATAATGATCAGTGAAATCTGCATTGTCACCACATTAATCCCATTTTGGCGTAATACCAGGTTTGTCAGGACGATCAGGCACAGAGACAATAAGAGCAGGTGTGCTGATATCTTCCATTGTCTTTTGTAAACAAGCAGATATCCTGCATAAAGCAGCGCGATAAGAAAAATCAACAGCCTTACGATAATCACTGTCTGTGGATGAAATAACCGGATTCCCAAAATAAGAGTTGCCAGGACAAGGAGCATACACAATCCGCATGATAAGATCCTTATCCTTGCCTGCTCCAGCGGAGACTCCGTATTTTTTAGCAGACTGGTATACCTCTGTACTAAAGAGCTAAAAAAAATCATAATATATTACCGGTATTCATATTATGTAATAATCCCTGCATAAGACTCGCTTTGCTCAACTCGACCATTTCGATAATATTGGCTTGTTTGTTTCTAAACACAGTATTACTTCTTTTTTATTTTGCGTACGCAATATAATAGAAATCACTGAGACAAAATTGTATAATATGAGTTCAGTTTTTTACTGTTGGCTCTTCTATAATTAGAGGGGATTATTAGTATGTTTGCTCTCAAATTTCAGCTATGCAATTAAGTTCCCAAACAAAAATCGCCGTCATAGGATTAGGCTACGTAGGCCTGCCATTGGCCATCGAGTTTGCGAAGAAATATAAGGTGTTGGGGTTCGACACTAATCAACAGCGGATAACGGAATTAAGTAATTATACCGATAGCACGCGTGAGGCTGATATGCCCACGCTCAAGTCTTTATTAAAAGACGGGGAAAATGCGCTAAGCCTTTCGGCAGATCCGCAAATGCTCGCAGGCCAACAGGTGTATATCGTTACTGTTCCCACGCCAATTGATCATTTTAAAGTGCCCGATTTGCGCCCGCTCTTGTCGGCCACACGGCTTGTTGCCGGTTTTTTGAAGGCAGGTGACATCGTGATTTATGAGTCTACCGTTTACCCTGGCTGCACTGAAGAGGATTGTGTACCTGTGCTTGAAAAATATTCTGGTTTGGTTTTTAACCGCGATTTTTTTTGCGGGTATTCACCGGAGCGGATAAATCCGGGCGACAAAGTGAATACGCTGACGAAGATTATCAAAGTAACGTCAGGCTCAACCCTGGCGGCGGCATCACAGGTAGACCTGCTCTATAAAAGTATCATCACTGCCGGCACGCACCAGGCACCAAGCATTAAAGTTGCAGAAGCATCAAAGGCTATTGAAAATGCGCAGCGCGATGTAAACATCTCTTTTGTAAACGAGCTGGCACTCATTTTCGATAAAATGGGCATAGATACTGCTGATGTGATTGATGCTGCATCAACAAAATGGAATTTCCTGAAATATAAACCCGGACTGGTTGGTGGGCACTGCATAGGGGTAGATCCCTATTACCTGGCTTATAAGTCCAACGCACTAGGTTACAATCCGCAGGTCATCCTTTCGGGCAGGAGCGTAAATGAAAACATGGGTATCTTCGTGGCTGGTAAAGTGGTGAAAATGCTCATTGCCAGAGATGATAAGGTAAAAGGGGACAACGTGCTTATCCTTGGCTTCGCTTTTAAAGAAAACTGTCCTGATATTAGAAATACCCGCGTAATAGATATTTATAAGGAGCTAAAACAATTTGGCTTGTCGGTAGATATATATGACCCTTGGGCAATTGCCGCAGAAGTGGAAAAAGAATATGGGATAACACTCGAAACGCATTTGCAGCAAAAAGATTATAAAGCTATCATCCTTGCAGTGGCACACAACGAATTCCTGGAAATCGACTATTCCGCTTATAAAACCAGAGGTGCTTTAGTGTTTGATACCAAATCATTTATTGACAGGAAATTTGCCGACGCCAGGCTATAATAGATGTTCAGACAACAATCATCATCTTCTATTAGGATTGAGGTTAAGCTTTTTAACTAAATTTTACTTAACTTGCAAGTCCTGACTTTAAATTGAAAGTTGTCAGAATGTAAAACTTTCATTAATTCGCAATAAATTATGTTTTTATTGTCAATTAATGATTGGAATTACAAGCTGATTCCTATTTTTGCGCAGATTAAGATGGTTGACAAAAATCTATTAGCCTACTTATTAATATAGAATAACCGAATCAATAATGCAAAACCAAGAAAATAAAATCAAAGTTGCAATCCTGGGCGTGGGTAATTGCGCCAGTTCACTTGTACAAGGTGTAGAGTATTATACAGAGTTTACAGATAAAACATCAGGTCTAATGGCTGATGACATTGGTGGTTACAAAGCGGCAAACATTGAGTTTGTGTGTGCATTTGAGGTAGACGATAGAAAAATTGGTCTTCCACTTAAGGATGCTATTTTTGCAAACCCAAATTGTACTATAGTACTTAATGCAAATATTAAAACTGAAGCACCAGTATACAGGTCACCTGTTATTGATGGTGTTTCCCCACAGATGAGTGCCTATCCTGAAGCCAACAGGTTTGTTATTAAAGACGAACTTAAAACTACAGATGCACTGATTGATGGCATTGATTATGACAAAAACCTTGTCAGCACTTTGCGTGCAGAAATTATTGAACATTTACGCAGCCATAAAGCCGAAGTACTGATTAACTACCTGCCAGTAGGATCTCAGTTAGCGACAGAGTTTTATGCAGAGATCTGTTTAGAATTAGGTATCTCTCTTGTTAACTGTATCCCTGTATTCATCGCTTCAGATCCAGTATGGGAACAGAAATTCATTAATGCAGGAATCCCTATCATCGGTGATGATATGCGCAGCCAGTTCGGTGCCAGTATCGTTTCACAGATGCTTCAGGAACTTGCCTTCGAAAGAGGACACCATGTTAAAGCTCATATCCAAAGAAATGTTGGTGGAAATACCGACTTCCTGAATATGGAAGATAAAAACAGGCTGAAGTCTAAAAAAATCTCCAAAGAAAATGTAATCAGGGCACAGAATGATATCAGAGGTATCTCAACTGAAGATAGCTTCCTTCATGCTGGTCCGTCAGAATATATTGCCTATTACGGAGACAATAAAGTAGCTAACTTCCGTCTGGAATTAGAAGGATTTATGGGCGCTCCTGTAATTTTCGATGCACAACTATCTGTACAGGATTCTCCAAACTCAGCGGGTGTGGTAATTGATGCCATCAGATATGTATATGTAGCCAGAGAGCTTGGTTTAGTAGGCGCGCTAAGAGGTCCTTCCGCTTCCACTCAGAAAACTCCGCCAGAACAAATGATGTTTAGTGATGCCATCTTTGAGTGTCATTCACTGGCCAAACGTCAGCTTACAGAGTCTACAAAAAAACAACTAAAGAAATAATAAGCTTTTTTGATAATTTTTTTAAAGCCGTTGTAGTATTTACTGCAGCGGCTTTTCCTTTTACGGATAAATTTCTTACTTTGTGTCAAATTTACAGATAAGCTGCTATGCATAACGACCTGCAAAACCTTTTGCAAGAATGGAGAAAAAACTGTAAAGACCTCTTCCGGCTTAGCCCCCAGCCTATGTGGGTGTATGATATACTCAGTCTGCGATTTTTAGATGTAAATGAGGCTGCAATATGCCATTATGGCTATTCCAGGGCTCAGTTCCTTAGCATGACCATCCGTGAAATCAGACCAGCAGAAGATCATCTCCTGCAGGAAAAGGCGATGGAGGCTGTGAGAAACAATCAACCAGAACATACGAATAACATTCATAGGCATCAAAAAAGTAATGGCGATATTATCAATGTGCAGGTACACAGCAGTTTTATTGACTATAATGGAACTCATGCCGAACTGGTCCTGATCACAGATATCACTGCAATTCTTAAATCTGAGCGGGAATTGAAGATATCCAGAGAAGAGCTGCTGAAAAGCGAAAAGCGTTTTAAAGCATTGGTGCAGGAGGGGTCAGACCTGATTATGATTGTCGATGAAAAAGGGATTTACCAGTTTGTCAGTGAAAGTTCTGCTGTCATTATCGGTTTTTCTCCATCTCAGCTCCTGGGCAAAAATGTGCTCGAATTTATTCATACGGATGACAGGGAAAGGGTACTGAAAACTGTACTGGCTATTCCGGAATGTACGCATATTGATCTTAGCCCGTTCAGGTTTGTTAACGGGGCCGGAGAGTGGATATGGCTGACTACTAAAGCTACAAAAATGCTGGATGACCCCGCTATTAGTGGTGTGGTGCTCAATTCCAGGGATGTCACTGAAACAGTTGCTAAACGAGAAGAACTCCGCTTAAGTAACGAACGATATAAATTGGTTTTAAAAGCCTCAGATGAGGCCGTGCTGGATTGGGATATTGAAAATGACTATGTAGACTGGGGCAGCGGCTTCCAGGAGATCTTCGGCTATGACCTCAGTGTGTACGACAATACTATATGGTCTGAAAATATTCATCCAGATGATAAGGAATGGGTAGAAAAAGAGCTTGAAGAAGCAGTGAACGACCCGCTAAAAGAAGCGCTTTATTCAGAATACCGCTTTCTTAAGGCTAACCGTGAAGTTACGACTATTCAGTACAGGGCAATTTTCCTTAGAAATGATGAGGGCAAAGCCATACGTGCAGTAGGCTCATTCAGAGATATTACGACTAATAAAAACACCCTTTACCAAATCCAGCAGCAAAATGAGGTGCTGAAAGAAATCGCCTGGTCACAATCGCACAGGGTGAGAGCCCCGTTGGCCCGAATACTGGCACTGACAACCTTGCTCGAAGATGAAGCTTTTCTGAGCGAAGGCCAGAAAGAATTGCTCAGCTACCTCAGCTACTCTGCCGTAGAGCTTGATACAGCCATAAAAAGTATTATACATAGTACGGAAACCCTGGATCCTTAGGATTGCCTTTATGCTGCTTAAACAGGTGAATATAATGTTATTACAAAAAAAAGATCATTCTGTCTCCCAAAATGGGAGCGCATAAAAAATTTTAAATTAAATTTGCGCGATAAAAACACACTATGATCTATTTCTTCCAAGGTGAGCTTGACACTGTCTTTGTTTTACAGATAGAGCGAACACTCACAGCATCAGACACTTCAAAGTTAAATTGGCTGTTTGGCGGCTCGAACTTAAAAGAGGAAACATCCTTAACAGACTTTTTTATTGGGCCACGTGCAGCAATGGTTACCCCATGGAGCACCAATGCAGTAGAAATTACCCAGAATATGGGCATAGCCGGCATCATCAGGATTGAGGAATTCCACCAGGTAGAAGCTGAATTTTCAGCATTTGACCCGATGTTATTTCAAAAATATAGTGAAATTACGCAAGACATTTATACAATCAGGCTGCAACCCGAAGCGATCCTTGAGGTCAGCGATATTGCAGCCTACAACAAACAGGAGGGCCTGTCGCTTAGCAATGAAGAAATAGACTACCTGGACAAACTGGCAGAAAAACTGGGCAGGAAACTAACAGACTCTGAAGTATTCGGATTCTCGCAGGTCAATTCAGAACACTGCCGTCACAAGATCTTTAATGGTACCTTCGTGATTGACGGCGAAGAGCAGCCTGTATCTTTATTTAAACTCATCCGTAGAACCTCAGAGGCACACCCTAATGGCATTGTCTCTGCTTATAAAGACAATGTAGCCTTCGTTAAAGGACCAAGGGTACAGCAGTTTGCACCACAGCGTGCCGATGTGCCTGCATACTATGAAATCAAAGATTTCGAATCTGTGATTTCCCTGAAGGCAGAAACGCATAACTTCCCGACCACAGTAGAGCCTTTCAATGGTGCCGCAACAGGTGCCGGAGGAGAAATCAGGGACAGGCTTGCCGGGGGACAAGGTTCTTTGCCTCTTGCAGGTACAGCCGTTTATATGACTGCTCTTTCCCGTCTCGAAGAAAACCGCGAATGGGAAAAAGGTGTGGCAGAAAGAAAATGGTTGTACCAGACACCAACAGATATCCTTATCAAAGCCTCTAATGGTGCATCAGATTTTGGAAATAAATTCGGTCAGCCGCTCATCACAGGTTCTGTGCTCACCTTCGAGCACCAGGAAGATGGCCGCACACTGGGTTATGATAAAGTGATCATGCAGGCAGGTGGTGTGGGATATGGTAAGGTCGAACAGGCACAAAAAGAAAAACCTTCGGTAGACGATAAAATTGTCATCCTGGGTGGTGAGAATTATAGAATAGGTATGGGTGGTGCGGCGGTTTCCTCAGCTGATACAGGAGCTTTAGGCTCTGGTATCGAACTTAATGCTGTTCAACGCTCTAACCCGGAAATGCAGAAAAGAGCTGCTAATGCCATTCGTGGTATGGTAGAGAGTGATCATAATGCAATTGTCTCTATCCATGATCATGGTGCCGGCGGACACCTTAACTGCCTTTCAGAACTGGTAGAAGAAACCGGCGGAAACATAGACCTTGATCAATTACCTGTAGGAGATCCGACACTCTCAGCCAAAGAAATTATTGGCAATGAATCTCAGGAACGTATGGGATTGGTCATCAGCAAGAAAAATATCGACATCCTGCAGGCTATAGCAGACCGTGAACGGTCTCCTATGTATACTGTAGGTACAGTAACCGGTAATCACCGCTTTACTTTTGAATCGGCCACTACAGGTGCCAAACCGATGGACCTCAAAATGGAAGATATGTTCGGCAGCTCTCCGAAGGTGGTCATGCAGGATAAAACAGTAGAAAGAAAATACCAGCCCGTAGCTTACGCTGTCGAAAACCTGAATGTTTATCTCGAACAAGTCCTTCAACTGGAAGCTGTAGCCTCCAAAGACTGGCTCACAAATAAAGTTGACCGTTGCGTAGGCGGCCGTGTAGCTAAACAGCAAACTGCTGGTCCGCTGCAGTTGCCGCTTAACAATTGTGGTGTAATGGCTTTGGATTACCAGGGAAAAGACGGTATCGCTACCTCTATCGGCCATGCGCCGCTGTCGGCACTGATCAACCCTGCTGCAGGTAGCCGTAATGCTATCGCAGAAGCATTGTCCAACATTGTCTGGGCACCATTAAAAGACGGACTGGAGAGTATTTCCCTTTCAGCCAACTGGATGTGGGCCTGTAAGAATGAAGGTGAAGATGCCCGTTTGTATGCAGCTGTAAAAGCTTGTTCTGCATTCGCGATCGACTTAGGGATCAATATCCCAACGGGGAAAGATTCCCTGTCAATGAAACAGAAGTACAAAGACGGAGAAGTTATCGCACCAGGTACGGTCATCATCTCTGCTGCCGGCCATTGTGACGATATAACTGCTGTAGTGGAACCCGTATTGCACAAAAGCGGCGGATCTATCTATTATATCAATCTTTCGGCAGACAGTTATAAACTTGGAGGTTCTTCATTTGCGCAGATCCTGAATAAGGTCGGTACTGAAACGCCAGACATACTTGATACGGCTCAGTTTAAAAATGCATTTAATACCCTCCAGCAATTAATTAAAGAAGGACATATCCAGGCAGGACACGATATAGGCAGTGGTGGTTTAATTACCACACTTTTAGAAATGTGCTTTGCAGATCGTAATTTGGGGGCTGCGCTTGACCTTTCTTCATTAGGCGGACAGGATATCATCAAAAAACTGTTTGCTGAAAATATAGGCATCGTATTTCAGGCTACGGCAGCCGTAGAAGCTATTCTGGAATCAGCTGCTGTCGTCTACCATAAATTAGGTGCTGTCACTTCAGAAGCTACGCTGGTAGTCGGCAATGGAGCAGACAGCTGGTCCTTTGATATTGACCATCTGCGTGATGTATGGTTCAAAACCTCTTATCTGTTAGATCAGCAGCAAAGCGGATCAGTAAAAGCTAAAGAACGTTTTGATAATTATAAAAACCACGTATTGCAGTATAACTTTCCGTTGCAGTTCGACGGTAAAAAACCAGTAATTGATCCCTCAAAACCAAGGCCAAAAGCAGCTGTAATTCGCGAAAAAGGGAGTAATTCCGAAAGGGAACTGGCTAATGCGATGTACCTTGCCGGGTTTGATGTAAAAGATGTACACATGACAGATCTGATATCAGGCAGGGAAACCCTCGAAGATATCCAGTTTATAGGTGCAGTAGGAGGGTTCTCGAACTCAGACGTACTGGGGTCAGCTAAAGGCTGGGCCGGAGCTTTCCTCTATAACGAAAAAGCAAGGTTAGCCTTAGAAAACTTCTTCAAACGTGACGATACCCTATCCGTAGGTATCTGTAATGGCTGTCAGCTCTTCATAGAGATGGGGCTCATCAACGAAGATCATACTGAAAAACCTAAAATGCTGCACAACGACAGTAAAAAGCACGAAAGTGGTTTCACCTCATTAACCATTCAGGAAAACAATTCAGTAATGTTATCTACCCTGGCAGGCAGTACACTGGGTGTATGGATCTCACATGGAGAGGGAAAATTCCAGCTCCCATATGCCGAAGATCAGTACCATATCGTAGCTAAATACGGTTATGAAAGCTATCCTGCTAATCCTAACGGATCTGATTACAATACTGCAATGCTATGTGATCATTCTGGCAGGCACCTGGTTATGATGCCTCATATTGAGCGTTCAGCATTCCAGTGGCACTGGGCAAACTATCCTGAGGGACGTAAGGATGAAGTGTCACCATGGATTGAGGCATTTGTGAATGCCAGAAAATGGTTGGAACAGGATAAAGGTTAGAAAGAGCAGAACATATTTTCCTCATTTAAAATAGGCCAACAGGCGCAGCAATTGATTTAGCTGCGCCTTTTTTACGTTTGATATACTCAAATTCCAGGTAGGTATAATGCTTTATATATTTAAACGAATATAGTCGTTTAACTTTTCAAAAATCGTGTTCAGGTTTATTTTGCTAAAATTATTAGTATTATATTTGTGTCATTATCTTTTACTTTATAACAAAATATCGATATGAAAACAAAAAATTTAAACGGAACGCTGCAATATCCGGATAATGTTGTAGAGGCGGCAGTGATAGCCCATCTGGACATTGAAAATATACTGCAGGAATTTATCGACGGCACCTCATTCTATAGTTTTTACAGCCAGAAGATTCATAATTTCAATAATCAGATCAATGACGGTGTGCTGGATTTGATTGAGCAGTATAATCATGCTTACTCCCCGGTAGAAGCACCAGACAGCCATGTGTTAAGCACTACCTACTTAAAGCAGATTCATGCTTTAAAAAGCAACTCCTGTCTTACTGAAGCAGAAAAAATTGCTGCGGGCAACATTCTGATGAAACAATGGGAACAGGAAACTTCGGCCCTGATCCAGCTGCCAGCAAAGCTGATGTTGGAACAACACAAAAGTTTGCAAATCAGCTTTGAGTTTAATATGATGTGCGCACTCTGCCGGATGAAGCCAGTACATGCACTAGCAGCATTTCTGGACCAGATTTCCTTAGCCAGGGTCCAGGCTTATAATCAGTTCAATCACGAGATATCTTTTAAGCGCAGACCATATGTAAGTGACCAGAACATTCCCTCTACACAACCTGAAATCAGGAAAAAATATGAAAAAAGATTTACAGCACTGCACAACAGGATGAACAGGGTCAAAAGTTTTGATCGGCGTTTTGATGCTTATCAGGCTTTTTATAAGCAATGGTATCAGGAACTCTTGGAGGGTATCTCTAATAGTACACCTATCTATGCTTAGGCTTTTTCCTGTATTTTCATATAATTATGGATGGCTATGCAGGTAATGTGTGTGGATTTAATGCTCATCTGCTGTCGCTGTATAGTCAATTCATCATTCTTCAATAGCAAGTCGCTATTATTAGCAAGGTATTCCCTCCAGAGGAGTAGACTCGAAATTTAATATTTGATTATTTTGCACACTTGGTTAAATTGGCAGTGTAAAAAAGAATGTAGAGCCTTCGCCCACAATGCTTTCTACCCAGATCCTGCCGCCATGGCCCTGGATAATCTTTGCGCTGATATATAAGCCCATACCCAGTCCGCTGTAAGACGTTGCGATGTCTTCAACGCGGTAAAACTTTGCGAAAACTTTGTTAAGCTCCTCGGGCGACATACCTATGCCTTCATCTTTCACCGAAACCTGTATCTCTCCTTCAGTGTTGATGTGCGTCGAAAAATGAATAGCACTTCCAGAGTCGGAATATTTCGCTGCATTACCGGCAATATTCATAATTACCTGCTCTATCCGTAGTTTATCAATTGAAATAAGTACAGTGTCGGCACTGATCTCCAGCGGGTGTTCTGGTATCAGCTTTCTGATCAGGTCTGCCAGGTCATCAATATAGCTGCTAAAATTTACTTCTTCCTTATTATAGTCTGCAACTCCCGTTTCAATTTTCGAAATATCCAGCAACTGCTGCATCATTGCCTGCAACTTTAAAGCCTGCATATCTACCTTCCTCAAATGAGAAAGGGCGGTAGGACTGCAGTCACTTTTCAGGGCCATCTGCGTATACGCGCGTAATATTGTTAAGGGCGTTTTAAGCTCATGACTGGCTACAGTAAGGAACTCATTTTTCTTCTCGATCAGATATTCGGCCTGGCGCAGGGCCAGTTCAGACTGTTCATTGATCTGGTAAAGTTCCATGTTCTTCTGGCGTAGCTCCTCATATGGAGTAGTAGGCTCTAAATGTGCGAAAAAAGCCTTTACAGCATTTATTTTTTGGTTATTCATGCTGCATGCTCTTGGAATGCTGATATTCAATTCTACAGTACCAATGCCCTGGTGCATTGTATGTTTGAACACGGGCACCAGTTTTTTCGCATACTGGATACCTTCCTCCAGCTTACCCATTACAGGATCTTCAGTATAAGTAATCCGGGCACCCAGATGATAACGTTCGCCAGATAGCGCAATATAGATCAGGGCCAGTCCGTCATGTGTCTTATCTATTATCTCGCGGCATACCTCAGATACAGCGGTGGCAAAGGCGGTTTGGGTCGACATAGAGAGGCCTGTCAGCTCAGCTGCTTTGATGGATTTCTTATAGGCCAGTGTAAGATCCATTTCATTTTCTACCGATACACGAACAATTTCAATCATCTTCCGTTTATTTTTACAATTACCACAGAGGTATCATCATTTCGCCGTCCCGATTCTTTATAAATCGCAGCAGCCTGAATACTTAAATCACAACGGTGGATACCTGTCAGCTTACCAATATCCCAGCGTGATTTTATCCCATCAGAGCATAAGGTCATCTGGTGGAAATCACTGAGCAAAAACTCCTGGTCTCGGATCGTATTGGGTATATTATGTCCTACAATCCCGTTATAAGACATCAGGTTTTTAACTTCCAGGAAGTTAGCCATGCGTACCGCGATATTGCCCACGCCTGCAACCTGCCAAACCTTTTTCTTAAAATCAAATACTACTACAGCGGCTACCATACCTCTTGTTTTAAGGGTCGATGAATGCAGAAACCTCAGGATCTCTGCCGGAGAATGATAGGGACAAACTCTGAAAGCTTTTACTGCTTCATTAACAGCAAAATTAGCTTCTGGTCCGTGTCCCAGTCCATCGGCAACCAGTAGTTTGAAAAAATTGTCTGTCTGCTTGTAATAGGTGCCATCGCCGCTTGTCGCCTGTCCCGGCATATTAATCACCATCGGACGTATCGCTACGCTTAGTGCATTTCTTTCCGGCTTACCTTTCGGTTTCCGGTAAAGGCGGCTCAGCACAATGGTACCCCACTCCCTTAAAGAATAAAGGTCAAATTCATCCGAAAGACGTTTGATACTCCCCAGGCCCATGCCCAGCGTGTTTGATGAAGAATAACCATCCGTCATCATGTGCTGTGGATCGTTCATCCCAGGGCCATAGTCTATACTAATAATTTCTATATAGCGGTTTTCTTCTGTACCAAATATACCGGCTAAGATTTCCCCGCCTTTAGCATATTTATACAGATTAGACGTCATCTCCGCTAAAACCAGGTCAAGATCTCCTAGCTTTCGCGTCTCAAAACCTGCCGCTTCCGCCTGTGCATGAATTGTTTTTTTTATAATCGAGAAATAGCTTCTGTCATCCGCAGCAAAACTCGAATAAGTAGCATCAACCATTCGCCCATTTAATTAGCATCACAACTGTACCTTTTCCCAATTCACTCTGTATATCAAATTCATTTACCAGGCGCTTTGTTCCCGGGAGGCCCAGTCCAAGGCTTTTACCTGTAGAAAAGCCATCTTTCATCGCCATTTGTATATCGGCAATTCCGGGCCCTTTATCTACAAAAATCAGGCGCACACCGCTTTGACTACCCTTTGATATCGTTTCAACGGACGCCTGTCCGCCTTCACCATACCTCAGCATATTCCTGATCATTTCACTGGCAGCAGTCATCAATTTGGTCTGGTTTACCAGTCCCATTTTAATTTTGACAGCATGTTCCTTTACGCGATTGCGAAAAGGAACTACGTCCTGCTCCCTGGAAATGATTAAAATCTCCTTAGTCAAAGATGAGATCATCGTCGTCATCTTCTTCTTTAGGATCCTGAACCTGAATAATAGATCTTAGTAAATTCATCCCTTTTTCTACATCTAAGGCTGTAGACACCCCTTTTAATGGTAAACCCAATTCTACAAGGGTAATCGCTACAGCTGGCTGCATACCTACCACAACAGTTTCGGCATCTAAAAGTTTAGACATGCTGGCAATATTGCCAAGGATACGTCCCATAAATGAATCTACAATACTCACTGCAGAAATATCAATCAGTACACCCTTCGCCTCTGTCTTGCTCACCATCTGCACTAAATCTGCTTCCAGATCAAGTGCCAGCCGGTCGTACAGGTCAACCTGTATGGTCACCAAAAGAAATGGCCCCATTTTTAATATAGGAATTCTTTCCATTTGTATGAATTAGAATTTAGTCGTCGCTTTATTTTCCAGTGAAGTTTTTCTCACTTCCAAACGAAGAGATTTAAACGCATATTGTAAGGCACTGGCCAAAGAAGCTTTAGTAATGATCTGGGAAAGATCTATACCCAAGTGGACAATAGTTTGAGCAATCTCAGGTCTTATCCCACTGATAATACAATCGGCACCCATCAAACGGGTTGCGCTTACAGCTTTCAGTAAATGCTGGGCCACTAATGAATCTACAGTTGGTACACCAGAGATATCCAGGATAGCAATTACACTGCCTGTATTCACAATTTCCTGTAACAGGTTTTCCATGACTACCTGTGTACGGGCGCTATCTAAAGTCCCGATAATAGGCATTGCTAAAATACCATCCCATACTTTAATCACAGGGGTAGAAATATCAGTAATCTCATCTGTCTGCCGTAAAATCACTTCTTCGCGGCCTTTAATAAAAGTTTCAAAAGTAAGGATCGTGAAATTATCCAGTAAACGGCTTAGCTTAAGGCTTTCTTCAAACAATTGATTTGGGTCTGCAGATTCCTGTTTAAGTACTTCCAGGATTGCTTCTTTGAGGCTCAGGATAAATGACCCTGTTTCACGGGGACTAAATCCTTGTTTTGCCCTCATGATAGAGAAGGCACCCAGCAATTCCGCCAACAGATCAAAGTCGGATGACTGGCTGTTGTTGATGTTATTTTCATTGAGGTTATTCAACAAAGCATTGACAATTTCTTCAGACTGTCCACGCAATTCTTTATTGCTAATGAGGTCTTCAGAGCTATGAGAATCTGCCAATTGGTTTTTTATCCACAATTCCAGAATTTCGGATTTTTTCTTTTTTAACGTAGTACTAATGTTCACAAACATCGATAGATTTTTTATAATGTGTAATGATAGGAAAAAATCTTAAATAGTAAATAAAACCATGTAAACATTTCAATTCTGTTTATCTAATTCTCTAATCGCTAATACTTGATAATGAGAATTTTGTGTTGGTTATTGCTATGAAAAAAATGTTACTTATTTTAAATGATTATAATTTGACATTCGATGCAGGCAAACCAGGCAATGCGTTATTCTTTTTTATCATCATCCTTTATAATTACTGATCCCGAAGTTGGTACCGGGCGGTTCGAGCCAGTCCCGTTTGTATCAGGTAAATTTTCGTCTTCAGTATTTTCCACCAATTTATCTAATTGCGTTGTAGGATTTACATCCTCCTGATTTTTTAAATCTTTGATATCTTTATTTTCCATGATCTTATCTTTTAATTTCCTGTTTATGGTTATGCTATTTGTGCAGACACATTAAAAAATGTCAGCAAACACAATGCGTAATAAACAAGCCAGACACGCTTAAGTTTTCAGAAAAACCAGTGAGCATACAATCAGGGTCCGCTCAGCAACATAACCAGCAGTGCAATAAGTGCTGGTAGGGCTTGCAGAAAGAATATCTTTTTGCTTGCCGTTAAAGCGCCAAAAATACCGGCAATAGCTACACAACATAAAAAGAAGAGTGCAATATGCTGCTTCCATGCAGCATCCTCAATGAAGAAAGTCCACACTAAACCCGCTGCTAAAAAGCCGTTGTAGAGCCCTTGATTGGCAGCAAGGGGCTTAGTTGGTTTAAAGAATTCGGCAGGCAGCCGGCTGCCGAATGCCTTTTTGCCCTTGGTTTCCCAGGCAAACATCTCCATCCACAGGATGTACAGGTGCTCCAGGGCAATAAATCCGATAAAAAAATCTAAAAGATACTTCATTACAATTCAGTTAATGGTGGAATAAACAATTATTTAGGATTAACCCGGATAAGGTATCATCTTTTCGCAGGTGCACTTTTCATTATTATCCTTGATTTTGAAAAAGCGTAAATAATATTTATAAAACGAAACTCTATCTTGCATTTCTTTCTGTTCCAACCCCTTATTACATTCTAAACCCCCATTAATTATGTTTATTGTTAGTCCAAAGCCAGCAGAATAATTATGTGCCTTGTCTTGTTCGTTTGGGCTCCAGCCATTGGTAATTACCTCGTGAGCGGATGGCTTTGAACCTTGGGGAGTCATCCAGAAAAAAATCGCAGTTTCAAAAGCTACGACAGCATCTTTAGTAATCAGATCCGGATTTTGTAGTAAAATATTTTTATCACCAAATATACACGATGAAGCCAGTCCATAATTAGTATTGTAGCTCAACTGCAATGGACCTCTGCCATAGTATTTCTTACCTTTAATTGCCGGGTAAATAGTATTGATAGTAACATAAGTTGCACTCGTGTCTAACTCTTTTGTCAACATTAAGCCGTCTTTGAAATTGTTCCTTTCCCCATTTCTGGTTTCGTGAGATAAATGCGCAAAAAATGCTGGCAATTCTCTTTTATTAACCTCAGCATTGTTATTAGCGCAGAATTTGGCGAAGTCAACTACATTGATGCTTTTGTGGAATTTTTTTGCCCAGGGCTGATCCCAATCGGCATCTTCCCTTAAAACAATGCTTATTCCTGTATTCGAGTCATACCGTGTGATCTTATATATCCATTCACCTTCACGTTCAATAGTAATTTTTATCGCAGACATTTGCTTTACAGCCCCTAGAAGTGCATTGTAACTGTAGAATCTATCCCTTAAAGGAAATAACAGATCATATTCTTTTTCAGATAGGATTGAACGAATTGGATTTATTTGCCGTCCCGATCCCTCCTTGCAACTCCAAACAAGAACTATAAAAAGTAATAATATGTACCTGATTATACTAAACATCTTAACATTCATATTATCCTAGATTTGAACTATCTGAAAAACAACAATCAGGCAAAGAATTTGTTTTTTACGTACCAGTACTGCGAGTATGTTCTTCTGCGATTTTATCAAGGTATCTTTTCCTTTGAACAAGGATCTGTACAAAAAGCAAAATTCCACCTATTGTAGTTGGAGCTAAAGCTTTATGTTTATATATGACAAAGAATACTAGTAATCCTATCCAGCATACACCAAGTTTTACAATAAGGTATCCGCCAATAAGTAAGGAAATATATAATACAATAAGAAATGCAGTAATTTATGAATAGAATGAATGTATGGATATAGGACGAAAACGACCTTAACGTACTGAATAACAAATTGATTAAATACTGCCTCCCTGAATATAGATTAAATTCATACCCAGATGTAGGTATTTGTCGTTTATTTATACTTTTTGGCTTAACTATTGCTGATCAAATACTACAAATCATATTCTTTTATGTAAAAAAGAGAACAATTAATTATCTTAATTATATGGTTTATTAATTATTTTAGTTAATTTTACAACGTTTCAGAATCATTACCGTATGTCCAATATTAATTCAGCATGCAGGAAGTGTAATACGCCTTTTCACTTTCAAACTCACAGGCCATGGGCTGTTAAACATTTGCTGTTCTTTTTGCCTGTGAAAACATATTTTTGTCCCCATTGTCTAACCAACCGGTATGTTTGGGATGCAGCATATACCAGGAATTCTTATACTAAACTTAAAAACAAGAATAACAATATTAACATATTATAACAGATACCACACCAATCCGGGAAGGAGCAGGGTTAGGAACATTATTGCCCTGCAGCTCTTCCGGTAAATCTCCTGATCAGAGCTACACCTGGTTTCTCTATTATATAGTATGTCAGTGTACTGAAAATTAAGCTACATACCAATACATATCCCCAGCTCAGCAGCAGGCTGTCCATATCTACCCAATGCGAAAAACTCTTGTAAGTCTTAATGAACAAATAGTGGTTTACATAGAGTGAGTAAGAGATTAATCCTAAAAAATGGATAGCCTTCAGCGATAAAAACCTGCTGAGCAGATTATCCCTGGTCAGGTAAATAATGAAGAATGGCATGGCAAGAATGATGAGGATGTCCGTGCGACTGATAAACATCAATACAAACATCAGTATAAGAAGGGGCATCCAAAGAAATTTCAAAAACGTGAGTTGTTGTTGTTTCTGAAGCCAGAAAAAGGTAACAGCGCCAAGTAAGTAGGCTGTAATCGTACGGAGAAAGCTTGCTGGTCCCCGGGTAAAGGAAATTACCGGGTTAAAACCGTCCACTTTTTTCAGGTAAGAGTAGTTTGACCAGTTAAAGTACAGGCTTCTATAGCAGCTCAGAAAGAGCAGGATAAGTAATGCGGCTCCCAGAATCAGCCATACTCTTTTTACTTTCCGCAGTACGAAAAATAAAAAAGGGAATATGAAATACACTACCCATTCGTTGGTGAGCGACCATCCCGGCGGTATAATGGAGTTATTTTCATTGTAATTGAGCCCATGTAACAATGTCAGGTTCATCAATAAGTTCTTAAGATCTGTATAATGGAAGACTACGAAATACAGTAAAGTGATTACAATATACAATGGGAAAATGCGGGCAAGCCTTTTCAGCATAAAAGAACGGTAGTCGCCCGCCGATACCCTTTCTCCAAAAACTTTTGCATAGGTTATACAGAGTACAAAGCCGCTCAGAATGAAGAACAGATCTACCGACAGGTATCCATGACCCAGGAGTTTCAACATCAGGAATTCTGCTGTAGAGGAGCCTGGTACAGGCAGTTTCCTGGCAATCTCGGCATTCCAGTGAAAGGCAATCACATAAATTGCAGCCAGCCCCCTGATACCGGTCAGGCTTTTTATTTCTTTAGCGCTCATTCAGTAGATGTATACCTGCAATGATAGTAAATAATTTCAAGGCATAAAAATCAAAGAAGGAGCTACTATAGCGCTGTGAGATCTGTGATGATCCTGCTCCAACGATATATATAGCCTGCCCGGATAAATATGAGAATATTATAAAAAACACCTGCAATCAGTTGATCACAGGTGTTAAACCTACTAAAGCATAATTACATTATCTCGCCCAAATATTCGCTTACGCTCGCCATTTTTCCATCATCTCTAGTTATAAATACCCAGCAATGCAGAGCTTCACCTGCAAACTTGGAAGGCAAGGGCAGACAGATACTCAGATCCCCGCATATTCCTGCATTTTTAAAAACCGCAAAGTCATCGCGCCACTCGCTGTACAATAATACGTGGACAGTATCATCTTTAACTGGGCAATGGGTACTCATGTCTGATAATTTCCACTGCAGTTGGAATATAAAGCCGGGTAGTAGTCTAGCTTCAGGGCACTCCAGGCGATTCAGGCTTTTTATTCCCTTACTAATACATAGTTTCCTACAATCAATGCTGTACTCTGGATACTCACCAATTATTACGTCCCGTAGGATATGTCTGCATATCATGTTAACAGGTGTCACTTTAAGAACATGAGCTGCGTCATTCGTAAGCGCAGGTAAACTGGTTAACTCTACATAAGTTGATTTCATATTTAGTCATTTTTCTTTAATAAACTATAGACAGCCCTTTTAGAGAAATAGACCGTCTTGCCAACTATGGTGTATGGGAGGATTTTTTGATCTCTTAAATCCCAAACTTTCCTTTTGCATATCTGTAAAATCTGCATTACATCTTCCGTGATCAGAAAAGTGTCGTCCACAGCTGCGCTTGCATTCTGTGTTTCAAGAACTAAAGCTTTCAGCTCCCTCTGGTTTTGTAAAATCTGCAGGAGATATTTTATAAGTGCTCTCATTTTTATAAATTATTAACTGTAAAATAATCAATCATCATCACCAAAAATGGCGGCCGGAATAGACACTGTTGCTAACGTTTTTATGATTAGCAGAAATTACCGATACATATGTTTCCAGCCAATGTCCATGCGGCATAGTATACAGCTGCAGTTCATCCTTGCCGGTGTAACGTTCAGCACCAGCGGTTAAATACGCTGCTTTTTGCAGATCAGGACAGTAAGCGATGATCATGACCGTATCACTCCAATGTGCTTTGTTTGCTTTCATTTCTTTATCCCATTCACAGGCCAGTCCTGTTGCCGTTACTGAGATCACAGGATTGCAGACTGGCATCAGCTTGCCATAGGAGAGCAATACATTTGGATAATTGACCTTGATATCAGGATAACTGCCTTCAATTGCATTTATTCGGTTATAGCTGAAAGCCTGGTTATATGCGTTTGTGCGTGTACGTATACCTTCCTGCTTAAATCCGATGTTGATGACGTCTATCACTTCGGTCAGCAATTCGTCTATAACTGTCAAAGCCATCCTTGCTGCCAACTTCGGTATTGTAGGCTTCCTGGTGGTGAGGCCTATCGTTCTGGTGACTAATTTTCCATTTAGCAAATACGTTACAGTATTGCCTAGTTTCCCTATCATTGGGATTCCTGCTCTTGAACTTATCATTTTTTTTGATTAAAATTTAAAATTATTATTGATTAGGTATTTGTACTCCTCTCAGACAGGAGCCAGCTTTTACCAATTATGAAGTTTTTACATACCTGTTGTTTATTCTTATGATGTATTTTATGTTTCTATTGTCTGTTTGTTGTATTTTTAAAGTTTAACATTGTATTATTTATATCCTTCTTTAGATGAAAAATAGTGTTAAAATTTCGTTAAAGCAAAATATAATTTAATCAATTTTAAAATCAATAAAATGCAAAAGCATTATGAAATTATTTTTCCTGTAAATGAAATAGGAGCAAACATTAAAAGATTAAGAATCGAAAACGGCATTTCGCAAGATCAGCTGGCGCAAGATCTGGGCGTAGCCAAGTCAACTTTGTGGGCCATTGAGACTGGGATAGCCAAAGCCAGGATGTCCATGATCCGTAAAATAGCAGTGGAGCTGAGGATAGACATCAGGCAGATTTTAATGCCTGAAAATGAATCCATCGCTAAAAGTGCAGAGTTGAAAAAATTTAAGGAAGATATCAGCATAATGGAAAAGAAAATTGCTGCGCTTACAGTTTTGGTGGGATATCTTTCATTAAAAAAACTGATTTAAAGCGCAAGCCAAAGGGATCTGAATAGTGATTTACACGGCATTGGAAAAGGCTTGGAGCGGGGCTGAAACGGATCTGGAATAGTATTGCATCGGTATTGGAAAGGGGTTGAAATGGCTGTAGCCCTTCCAACCCCTTTCCAACGCTGTTCCATCCTCCTTCCAGATCCGTTTCAACCCTCTTCCAACGAATAACCTCTATACAAAGGCATGTAGCTATCATTCCCTTAGTCCTTACCTGTTTGCATAAACGGGCAGGCTTTCCTATGGGGTAGCGTGTAAAAATAATACCATAAATTTTAAGAGAACTGCGCATCCCTGCGCAGTTTATATGGAACAAAAATTACCCCTTTCATTCACGCAAATCAGAGTAATAAATTTCACATCATTTTCCTGATGTATTCTTTTAAAGCAGCCTTAGCCGTCAGCAACTGGTTTTGAACCGTCTTCCGGCTAATTCCCAATTTCAGTGCAATATCTTTAGTCCCCATCTCTTTATTAAACCCTAAATGAATAATCTGACGTCTTTTGGGTGGCTGAGTGGTAATCCAGGCGGAAATCATACTTTTAAGGTCCTTCTCGTTCTGTGGAGAATCCGCCTGCAACGTATCTCTTATTCCTATTCCTTCCAGAGCTTCTTCAAATTTGGGATTATTTTTCTCCCTGCGGTATATGGCATATACCTGATACTTGCCTGTAACACGCAAGTAATTTTTAAGGTTCCCGATGCTTTTTGTTGCCCTTGTTCTCCAGAGTTCACTAAAGATATCCTGGACAATTTCTTCTGCCTGGTTGGAATTCATTAAGCGTTTATAAACTGCATTGTAGACTTCGCCCCAGTGTCTCTCATAGATAGCATTAAAAGCGGTTGAGTCGCCGTATTTCATAAGACCATACAGTTCATCATCTGTTAGTTTAGTGTATTGCATGCAAGTTGCTATTGGTGGTTAAGGTTTATAGTTCCGGGAGCATTTTATTAAATTATACTCCCATTCTACTATAGTGTAGTTTATTCAAAAACCTCCCAAATAGATATTAAAATATATTATTATTTATATAACTAAATAGAATAGGTTACCTGAAATTGGCCTTAAAAGTATCAACAGCCCAATACCTTGGATTAAGAAAAAAATCCTGAATAGGTAATTTAAATACCTCAGCAATGTTGAATAATTTGTTGACGGTAAGCTTGCTATATCCCAACTCAATTTTGCAGTAAGAATTTTGCGATATGCCTAGCGCCCGTGCCACAGTATGCTGAGAATACCCAAGTTGTAATCTTAGTTTTCTGATGTTTTCAGGTATGTCTTCCGGGTTGCACTGCATCATTTATTTTTTATACGTAATAATACTGCTTAGGGTATTAATGGGATCTTTCCTTCAAAATGGAATTTACCATACCATTTTGAAAGGGTATCCCGAAGGCATTTGATGAGCGAATTTTTTTCATTACTCGTTGTTTTGTTTTGAAGGGGCTTTTTCCTGGCTTTCAGAAATAGGGCACCAGTTTTGAAACACGCGGACCAATCAATCTAGAAAAAATGAACAATCAATTGATATTTGTGCGTATTGCTACGATAAATGATATCCGATACGTCGATGAAATAATAAAAGAAACAGAAGCTTCAGCTATCAGCAGAGGAACAGGAATCGCCAGGCGTACCCCGGAGTCTGTTGCACAAAAGATGCGCGACGGAAAGGCGGTAATAGCCCTGACCAGCAGTGGGCAATGGGTAGGGTTCTCTTACTTTGAAAGCTGGGAGCAGGGAAGTTTTGTATCTAACTCTGGGCTGATAGTTGCGCCACAGTACCGCAATTCAGGTGTCGCCCGGTCTATTAAGGACAGGGTATTCAGGATCTCCAGGCGGATGTACCCAAATGCCAGGATTTTCAGCATCACCTCAGGAACGGCAGTAATGAAAATGAATTCCCAGCTAGGATTCATGCCCGTAGCTTTTTCGGAGATCACTAAGGATGAGCAGTTTTGGGAAGGATGTAAAAGTTGTCCCAACTATGATATCCTTCAACGCAAGAACAAATGCAACTGCCTTTGCACGGCCATGTTATTTGATCCTTTGGTATGTGCAGACCACAGCATCTTGCCCGGACATGAGTTTTTTCAAAGGTATCTGGCCCAGCAGGTAAACATCATTTAATCATTGATCTAAACCATCATTTAAAGATGAAGGCTGTAAAAGCTATTAAACAGAATATTGAACAACAAAATTTTATCAAAATGAAACAGTTATATGAACAGGCGGTATCGCTGCTTGAAAAATTGATCAGCATCCGTTCTTTTAGTGGAGAAGAGCGCGTCGCCGCAGATGCGGTAGAAAAATTCCTTAATGAACGTTCTGTGTCCACTATCCGTAAGTTTAACAATATCTGGTGCTACAATAAATACTTCGATCAGGAAAAACCTGTCATCATGCTCAATTCGCACTTAGATACAGTTAAGCCGAACTCGCAATATGTAAATGATCCTTTTGAACCCTTAATTAAAGAGGGAAAGCTGTATGGCCTGGGCAGTAATGATGCAGGAGGCCCCCTGGTGTCACTCATTTCCACTTTCCTCTATTTTTATGAAAGAAAGGACCTGCCTTTTAACCTATGCCTTGCCACCACAGCAGAAGAAGAAAATTCCGGACAGAAGGGGATAAGGTGTATCCTGGACGACCTGATGCCAATTTCCTTTGCGATTGTAGGGGAACCAACCAATATGCAGCTGGCAATTGCCGAAAAAGGATCTATGGTACTGGACTGCATTTCAACAGGGCGATCGGGACATGCTGCCAGGGAAGAGGGCGACAATGCTATTTATAAAGCCATTAAGGATATAGCCTGGTTTTCCACATTCGATTTCCCGATAGAATCAAATATGCCTAACCCGGTAAAAATGACAGTTACCCAGATCAATGCCGGTCTGCAGCATAATATCGTTCCTGGAGAATGCCATTTTACGGTCGACATCCGGTTTGACCATAGCTATACTGCCAGGGAAATACTCAATACGATTAAAAACCACACCTTTTGCGATACGACCCTGCGCCCTAATGTGCTGACGCCTTCATCAATTGATATCTTGCATCCTCTTGTAAAAGCAGGTATCGCCATCGGCCGCCAAACATATATCTCCCCAACAAGCTCCGATCAGGGCTGGCTGGAAATGCCCTCAGTAAAAATGGGGCCAGGGGATTCGGCACGCTCACATACCGCGGACGAATATATTTACCTTTCCGAAATCAGCGATGGGATCACCATTTACATTGATCTGCTGGAATCTATCTTCCCATATCTTTCAAATAACCCTAAATCAGCGTTGCAGCTTGATGAACCGCAACACAATTAACAGCTGTTGTTAAAATGAAAATTATGCAGGGCGCTGCTCAGATCATGGGCAACGAAAGGATTTAGTATTTTATTTCAAATGGTTCCAATATGATAAAGACCCTTCCATTATGGAAGGGTCTTTATCATTTGATAGAAGCGGTTTTTTTGGGTTTTTTGTGTTTAAGTTTCTGACTGTTAGTTTGTTGTGGCCTAAGCAAGGGTTTGTGGCACTTAGATTGGCATACGCTTATCACAAAATAAAAAAATCATGTTAACAATCGTATTATTTCTGGCCCTGCTGATCCTCTGCTGGGTAGTTTACAAATCCATCGACTGGTTCGAAAAAATCTAAAATTATGATCGCATTATTCATTATCGCCATCGCCGTCTTCATCTACATGATCTACGTGCTGATTAAACCAGAAAAATTTTAATTAAACGCCATGAACACAGAATTACTTGGAATTATAGCCACCTACGTCCTCACACTGGTGATCGCTATTCCGCTGGGCAAGTACCTGGCTAAGGTATTTGCCGGAGAAAAAGTCTGGACAGACTTTTTAAAACCTATTGAATCCGGGATCTATAAGCTTTCCGGAATCAACCCTAAAGAGGAAATGAACTGGAAGCAGCATATGAAAGCGCTGCTTACGATCAACCTGGTTTGGCTGGTTTACGGATTTTTTGTCCTGATGTATCAGGATAAGCTGCCTTTAAATCCAGATGGAAATCCCGGTATGACAGCTGATCTTTCTTTTAACACTGTTATCAGCTTTGTAGCCAACTGCGATTTGCAGCACTATTCTGGTGAAAGCGGTGTTACTTATCTCACCCAGCACGTGGTCATGATGTTTTTGATGTTTGTAAGCTGCGCTACGGGTATCGCTGCTGCTGTTGTATTCTTTAAAGCATTCAGAGATAAAACAAGTGTTAAACTGGGTAATTTCTGGGAATTCTTTGTAAAAGCGATTACACGTTTGCTATTGCCTTTATCATTGATCATAGCTTTAATATTTGCTTTCAATGGCACCCCCACAAGTTATGAGGCGAAAGACCAGTTTATTTCACTACAGGGTGATACTGTAAATGTTTCGAGAGGACCTGCAGCGGGTATGATTGCCATTAAACATTTAGGCACCAACGGTGGCGGATGGTTTGGGGCCAACTCAGCACACCCGCTGGAAAATCCGAATTACATTACCAATACGGTAGAGTTGATCGCACAGATGATCATTCCTATTGCTATGGTTATTGCATTTGGTATTTTCATTAGGCGCAGAAAACTGGGCTGGATGATCTTTGGTGTGATGACCATTGGGATGTTCCTGCTGCTGATCCCCACTATCAGTTCTGAACTGGGAGGAAATCCTGCCTTGTCAAAAATGGGGATTTCGCAGGCTACCGGAGCAATGGAAGGCAAGGAAGTCCGCTTTGGACCGGCAATATCTGCTTACTGGAGTACGGTAACGACGATTATTTCCACCGGCTCGGTCAATAGTATGCACGATAGCACAATGCCACTCACAGGAGCATGGCAGCTGCTGGGCATGATGGTCAACTCTTTCTATGGAGGTTGTGGTGTGGGGTTACTGAACTATTTTATCTACCTGATTATTGCAGTATTTATATCCGGACTGATGGTGGGAAGAACACCTGAATTTCTCGGACATAAAGTCGAGGCCAGGGAAGTGAAAATTGCAGCACTGATTACATTGCTCAGTCCATTCCTCATCTTAGCCGGAACAGCGATTGCAAGTTTCATCTTTACCAGTCATGGAGATGCGGCATGGGCAGTACAGCCAAAAAACTGGCTCAATAACCCCGGCTTTCATGGTTTCTCAGAAATGTTGTATGAGGTAACCTCATCCAATGCAAATAACGGGTCTGGTTTTGAAGGACTGGGTGACAATAACATCTTGTGGAATGTACTTACTGGAGCGGTGATACTCATCGGACGTTTCCTGCCAATTATTGGTCCTGTTGCTATTGCAGGCTTATTGGGATCGAAAAAATATATCCCTGAATCTGCCGGAACGCTGAAAACAGATACGCTGACTTTCGGGTTGATGACCTTTGCCGTAATCGTTGTACTCAACGCACTTTCTTATTTCCCTGCCCTGGCTTTAGGCCCGCTGGCAGAATACTTTACCATGCTTAAATAGATTATAATGAAATCTTCATCAAATAAATTATTTGAACCTGCTTTAGTGCAAACTGCGCTGAAACAATCCTTCATCAAGCTTGATCCCAGGGTGATGATCAAAAATCCGGTCATGTTTACCGTAGAAATCGGAACGGTCATTATGGCCTATGTTACGGTATACTCGATCAGCAATACAGGACAAGGTTCGCCCACTTATAATTTTATCATCTTTTTTGTCCTGCTCTTAACAGTGCTCTTTGCAAATTTCGCTGAGGCCATTGCAGAGGCAAGAGGAAAGGCTCAGGCCGACTCGTTAAGGAAAACAAGAGAAGAAACGCCTGCCAAAGTGGTTCTGGCAGATGGAACAATAGAAGTACGTTCTTCAAGCCTGCTGAAAAAAGGCGATATGTTCTTCTGCGAGGCTGGTGACACTATTCCAACAGACGGTGAAATCATTGAAGGTATTGCTACCATAGATGAGTCGGCTATCACAGGTGAATCTGCACCAGTGATCCGTGAATCAGGCGGTGATAAATCGTCCGTAACAGGTGGAACAAAGGTATTGTCAGACCAGATTAAAGTGCAGGTAAACACCCAGCCGGGTGAAAGCTTCCTTGATAAGATGATTGCTCTTGTTGAAGGTGCATCCCGTCAGAAAACGCCAAATGAAATCGCCCTTACTATCCTGCTGGCTAGTTTCACGCTGGTATTTATTATTGTATGTGTGACTTTAAAGCCATTTGCAGATTACGCAAATACGCCAATCACCATTGCGGCATTAATCTCCTTGTTTGTATGTTTGATTCCTACTACCATCGGAGGTCTTTTATCCGCTATTGGTATAGCTGGTATGGACAGGGCATTAAGAGCAAATGTAATTACCAAATCTGGTAAGGCAGTAGAGACAGCAGGAGATATAGACGTATTGCTACTCGATAAAACAGGTACTATCACTATAGGTAACCGCAAGGCTACAAACTTCTACCCTGCACCTGGAATAGACATGAAGGCTTTTACCGAAGCCTGCGTGATGAGCTCTCTTGCAGATGAGACGCCTGAGGGAAAATCTATACTGGAACTGGCCATAGCACAGGACTATAAAGTGATGCCTGTTCCTGCCGGGGCAACATTCATCAAATTTACTGCAGAGACACGTTCCAGCGGCCTTGATACTGCCGATGGCAAAAGAACCCGTAAAGGTGCTTTTGATTCCATCAGAAATATTGTCCTTCTTGCCGGCAACCCCTTTCCTTCGCAAACAGAAGACCAGGTTAAGATCATCGCCAGTAACGGTGGAACACCGCTTGTTGTGGCTGTTAATGAGAAAACAATGGGTGTAATCGAATTGCAGGATATTATTAAACCAGGTATCAGTGAACGTTTCGAGCGCTTGAGAAAAATGGGCGTAAAAACAGTAATGGTTACCGGAGATAATCCCCTGACTGCAAAATTCATTGCCGAAAAGGCGGGTGTAGACGACTTTATTGCTGAAGCTAAGCCAGAGGATAAGATGAATTATATCAAGGAAGAACAAGCCTTGGGTAAACTGGTAGCCATGATGGGCGATGGCACAAATGATGCGCCGGCTCTTGCACAGGCAGATGTTGGTGTAGCCATGAATAGTGGTACGCAGGCAGCTAAGGAGGCTGGAAACATGGTAGACCTGGATAATGACCCGACCAAGCTGATCGAGATCGTTGAGATTGGCAAACAGTTGTTAATCACAAGAGGTACATTAACTACTTTCTCTATTGCTAATGACGTAGCTAAATACTTCGCCATTGTACCTGCGCTGTTTATCGGCTCTATACCAGCACTGCAAAGCCTGAACATTATGGGCCTACACAGTCCGGAAAGTGCAATCCTGTCGGCTGTGATTTTTAATGCGATCATCATTCCTATACTTATTCCGCTTGCCCTGAAAGGTGTAGAATACAAACCGATCGGCGCCAGTGCACTGTTGCGCAGAAACTTGCTGATCTATGGTTTGGGTGGTGTAATAGCACCCTTCATCGGGATCAAAATAATCGACATGCTGGTAGGCTTATTTGTTTAAGCACGTCCTTAATACAGAACTCATGGAAGTCTCAGTTTGAGAATAAAATGAAGCTTGAATACACTTAAACTCGAATACACATCAATAATAATAAAACGTCATGAAAACATACATCTTACAATCTTTACGCCTAACAGCAGTCTTATTAGTACTGCTTTGCGTTATCTATCCTCTTATTGTTTCCTTTGCCGGCGGATTCTCTAAAGGTAAGGGCGGAGGTGAGAAAATCACTAAAAATGGTAAAGTCGTAGGCTATGCCTTACTTGGACAGTCCTTTACCAAGCCTGAATATTTTTGGGGAAGGGCATCTGCCGTAGGTTACAATGCCGCAGGCTCTGCCGGTTCAAATAAAGGCCCGTCAAATCCTGATTACCTGAAGCAAGTTTCAGATAGGATTGATACGTTGCTTAAATACAATCCTACTATAAAAAAGGCCGATATCCCGGCTGATATGGTTACTGCCTCAGGAAGCGGACTGGATCCCAATATTTCTGAACAGGGCGCCATTATTCAAATTAAAAGGATTGCTGTTTACCGCAAGGTGGATGAAAAAAAAGTAGCTGAACTGGTAGTAGAAAATACTCAGAAACCATTGTTTGGTTTGTTTGGTCCTTCATCTGTCAACGTTTTGAAACTGAACCTTGCGCTGGACGGATTAAAGAAATAAACCTTTATACAATATACATTACTCCGACCCGCTGCCTGCTCCACATGCGTTTGCCAACTCCAGGAACAGGCAGCTTAACGGAAATCGGAACCTTATTTACGAATAAATAATTGCAATAAATATATGAAAAAACTATTAATACTAGCTGCAGGATTAACAATAGGATCTGTTGCTTATGCACAGGACGCACCAAAGATTAAAGTTACCGGATATCTGGAGGCTTATTTTGGATACGACTTTAACAAGCCAACGGATAATAACAGACCGGGATTTATCTATTCACATAACCGTCACAATGAAATGAACCTGAACCTTAGATTTATTAAAGGCAGTTACGAAAGTGACATGGTCCGTGCCAACCTTGGTGTGATGGCCGGAACGTATGCCAATGCTAATCTTGCGGCTGAACCTGGTGTGCTGAAAAATATTTTCGAAGCCAACGCCGGACTCAAGCTTTCTAAATCTGCCAACCTTTGGGTGGATGCGGGAATTTTCTCTTCACATATTGGTTTTGAAAGTGCCGTTTCCAAAGACTGCTGGGTGCTCACCAGGAATATTTCATCAGAAAATACGCCTTATTATGAGTCGGGTGCAAAGATGACTTACGGTACCAATGACGGACAATTTACTGCTGCATTGCTATACCTGAACGGCTGGCAGAGGATCACCCGTCAGAATGGAAATAGCCAGCCTGCCGGTGGATTGCAGCTCACCTGGAAACCAACTCCGGAAATTACGGTCAACTATAGCAATTACCTGGGTACTGAAGGAGCAGACTCTGTCCGTGTAAGGCGTTTTTATCACAATGTATATGGTATTTTCCAGGTCACTGACCAGTTTGGATTAACCGTAGGCTTTGATTATGGAACACAGCAAAAGGCAAAAGGCAGCGACGCTAAGAATGAAGTCCTGTCTCCGGTAGCTATTGCCCAGTATAAGCTAAACAGCAAATGGGCACTAGCCGGAAGGGTAGAATATTATGAAGACAAGAATGGGATATTTATAGCTACTGGCACACCAAATGGTTTTAAAACCACAGGCTATTCTATGAATATCGACTATGCACCGGTGAGCAATGCAGTTGTACGGCTTGAAGGTAAGCTATATGATAGTAAAGACAGGGTGTTCATCAGAGAGATGGACCCTGTAAATCACAATGCGGCAATTACTGCCAGCATTGCGGTTTCATTTTAGTGACAGCGCGATGGTACCCGGATATTTCAAGACGCCTCGTATAAAATTAATCCTATGCATTTGCATAGGATTAATTGTCGTTATAGGTTTTTTGATAAAAGAAGGGTACGTTATTTTAAAATGGTAATTTAATATGATGGAAGAAGACGATAAAGCAGGATCTGTAAAAAAATTCCTCGACCTGGTGAAAAAATCCAGAAGAGGTAAATTTAAAGTGTATATCGGCATGAGTGCAGGCGTGGGCAAAACCTACCGCATGTTGCAGGAAGCTCATGCGCTGTTAAAAAATGGCATTGATATACAGATCGGCTATATCGAGACCCATAACCGGGAGGAAACGCATGCGCTTTTACATGGTATCCCGCTTATTCCGAGGAGAAAGATCTTCTATAAAGGCAAGGAACTGGAAGAGATGGATGTGCAGGCAATCATCAATTTGCACCCCGAGGTTGTAATTGTAGATGAACTGGCCCATACCAATATTGAAGGCAGTAAGAATGGTAAACGCTGGCAGGATGTGGCGGATATTCTTGATGCAGGAATCAGTGTAATCTCGGCGGTAAATATCCAGCACCTGGAAAGCATGAACGAGGAGATCGAAACTATTACGGGCATTCCGATCACGGAAAGGATACCCGACAAGATCCTGGAGACGGCGG
The DNA here is from genome assembly GCA_015655115.1 of Sphingobacteriales bacterium. Lineage (GTDB taxonomy): Bacteria > Bacteroidota > Bacteroidia > Sphingobacteriales > Sphingobacteriaceae > Pedobacter. Next base: position 1,996 of record JAATFQ010000172.1, on the reverse strand, counting down.
ATGAGATTGTCAATATAGATTTAACCGCCGATGAGCTGATAGACCGCCTGAAAGCGGGCAAGATCTATGATCAGAGCAAGATCAAACGTGCGCTGGATAATTTCTTTCAACCCGAAAGGATCCTCCAGCTGCGCGAGCTGGCACTCAAGGAAGTGGCACACCATCTGGAAAGAAAGATCAATGTGGAAGTTCCAAAGCAGATCAAACTCCGGCCGGAGAAATTTATGGCCTGCATCTCTACCAATCTTGAAACAGCAAAGATCATCATCCGCAAAACTGCCCGGCTGGCTTCTTATTACCGGTCGCCATGGGTCTTATTATATGTACAGCGTAGCAGGGAAGGCGGAGACAGGATCAGGCTTGACCTGCAGCGTCACCTGATCAATAACTTCAAGCTGGCCACAGAACTTGGAGCCGAAGTGATAAAGGTGAAAAGTGAAGATGTAACACTGACGATCAGCCGTATTGCTGCAGAAAAGGAAGTGACGACGATCTGTATCGGCAAGCCGCACCTTAGTCTGTTCCAGGTTATTATGCAGACAGCCATATTTAATAAATTGTTGAAAAATATAGCTGAAACGGATACTGATCTCGTGATCCTTTCATAAGAAACAATAATACCATAAAGTCATGAACATAAAAACTAAACTACGCCTCGGATTCGGATTCTTATTCGTGGTAGTGATCTTCTTCGGTGCCATTTCCCTGTATTACATGAACAAGATTTCCATCAGCTCAAAGGTCATTTTAAAGGATAATTATGAAAGCCTGAGGTTTGCCCGGTCTATGCGTTCCATCCTGGATGACAGCGGTTTGCCGCTTTCTGAAACAGCGGCGGGCAAATTCGCTGCCCAGCTGCACATGGAAGAACGTAATGTTACTGAAAAAGGTGAAAGAGAGGCTGTTGATGCGCTGGCAAATGCCTTCCGGCAGCTGACAGCCACTGGGGTTGATCTGAATAAGCAAACACAGGCGTTAAAAGAAATACACTTGCGGCTCAGGATCATTGATGAGCTGAACATGAAGGCAATAGTAAGAAAAAACGACCAGGCGCAGCGGGGCGTAGAAAAGGCAGCTACCTATCTCATCACTGCCGCAACGCTCTGTTTTATCATCCTGTTTTCCTTTAGCGTCAACTTTCCTGGTTTTGTTGCCAATCCTTTAAGAGAATTTTCTGAAGCAATTAAAGAGATCAGCAGGAAGAACTATAAACAGCATTTAGAATTCAGTGGCACTGATGAATTCTCGGAGCTGGCTAAAGAATTCAATGCAATGACCACGCAGCTTAATAATTGGGAGAACAGCAACATAGCCAAATTGCAGTCTGAAAAACTAAGGATCGAGGCCATCATCGGGCAGATGCAGGATGCGATTATCGGGCTGAATGAGAAAAAAGAAGTGCTGTTCCTGAACCAGGTAGCCGGACAGCTGCTCAATATGAATGAAAAGGATGTTATTGGTGCAAACGCATTGGAACTGATGAAAAAGAATGACCTCCTGAATCAGATATTGCAGATAGGTGGCAATGATAAACCGATGAAGATCTATGCTGATGGTAAAGAATCTTACTTTCAGCTGGAACGCCGGGAGATCATGGTCCCTGTTTATGATGATCAGTTTGACCAGCTGATCAAAGAATCCATGAAAACGGCGGGCGAAGTGTATATCCTGAAAAATATTACCCAGTACAAAGAGCTGGACGAGGCTAAAACTAATTTCATCGCTACCGTATCCCATGAACTGAAAACGCCTATTTCATCCATCAAAATGAGTTTGAAGCTACTGGATGACGACAGGGTAGGCACTATAAACGCTGAACAGAAAGAACTTGTTCAGCACATTAAGGAAGATTGCGGGCGCCTGCTGAAGATTACAAGTGAACTGCTCGACCTGGCACAGGTAGAAACCGGGAACTTACAGCTGAACTTTGTAAAATCCGATCCGCGTAAGATTGCTATTTATGCTATGGATGCGGTAAGGTTCCAGGCAGAACAGA
>JAATFQ010000176.1 GCA_015655115.1 Sphingobacteriales bacterium | reverse complement strand
GGTTCATAGCCTTAAGAATGAATCAATCAGCAAAGAGGTGGTCAGTATCGATGGCAAATGTATAAGAGGCTCAAAAGATGGTTTTCATGGACAAAGCCCCATCCATATGGTCAGTGCCTGGGCTGCTGAGAATCAATTGGTACTTGGCCAGTTGAAAGTGGACGGCAAAAGCAACGAGATCACAGCCATACCACTTCTGCTGGATCTGCTGGATATAGAAGGGAGCATTATTACCATCGATGCTATCGGTACCCAGACCGATATAGCCGCAAAGATCGTTGGAAATAAGGGGATTACATTCTTTCGGTCAAGGGCAATCAGCAGGAACTTCTTCATCAGGTGGAAGGACGGTTCAACAACCAGAGGGCTTCTTCCTTCGACCAAACCATCGATAAGGAGCATGGGCGCTTAGAGATCCGCCACTGTCAGGTTATTAACGATCTGACCTTCCTGGATAATAAAGGGCAATGGGCGGGAATAAAATCCATTGTTAGGATAACGGCAAAAAGGAACACCGGCAAAAAGGAGCATACCGAGGTGCGCTATTATATTAGCAGCCTTCTGGAAGATGCCGCCGCCTTTAATAAATATATCAGACAGCACTGGGGAGTGGAGAACAAGTTGCATTGGACCCTGGATGTCGTATTTGATGAGGATAGACAGCGTAAAAGAACAAAGAATGCTGCCCAGAACTTCTCATTCATCAGAAAGATTGCCCTCAACCTCCTCAAAAAGGATGGATCAAAAGGCTCTTTGGTCACAAAAAGACTCCAGGCAGGTTGGGATAACAGCTTCCTCCTCTCCCTGATAAATCAAAATTAAATGCGTCGACCCTGGTGAATTATGAAACTAACAGCTATATTATCCAAGGAAGAATAGCCTTGTTTTTAGCCAACGAATACGGAATAACCGTCAGGGAATTAACATTGTAAATAGCAATAAGAGGCTTTAGCATAATTAGTAACTCGTCCTGAATAAACTGTAACCATGTTTCCTGGCCAGGAAGAACATTGATCAAATGCACCAATTTAAATGCTGTTTGATTTGTTATCCCCTGTACAATACATGTTTGGGTATTTGAACGATTCGTTTCAAGCATACAAAGTGTATGGAGCGTCTTTTTATACAGTTCATCTATCCAATATTTAATAATCTCTGCGCTTGATAGATCCTGCTGTAAAAACTTTACATTGGTAGGATCGTCAAAAGCTTTTAACTCTACACACCAAAGTATATCTGAAGCATTATCCATCCAGCAAATATCCATTTCTTTTACGCCATGCGCATTTATGGTTTTATAAGCAGCACATGCACCGAAAGAAAAATAATTATTATCGGGAAAATGAACTTTAACCCCGTTTTCTGAATACGGCATCATATTCCCAAAGAGTTTATAATTTCCTCATTGAACATTGCTAATGCCTCATCTATAATTTGATTTTCGGGCAAGCCTTCTTTCATATTACTTAAAACATAGCTGATTGGCTTTTCAGGTACTTTATTTAAAGAAAAACAATTGATGTCGGTGCTGTCCCTTTTAGCAATAATAGCCAGTTGTTTGATAAGAAAATAATTATGCGTAGTAATAAAAATCTGCACTCCTGCCTTACTCATTAATACGATCATTTCAGCCAGACTACGGACAGCTTTAGGGTGTAAAGCTGTCTCAGGCTCATCCATAAAAAGCACTGTATTCTTTCTTAGCTTTCTGTTTTTGATCAGTGTTGTAAGAATACCGATTTTCTTTATCCCTTCTGCCGTCAGTGGCATGCTAAATTCCGTTTTGCCTTTCTTAAATATAAACGGGTTTTCTTTAGGCCCCTGTGTAATTACACCTTCAAATAATGCTTCAAGATCGACATTTACGCTTTTTAACTCAGTATTTACATTACCTTGCTGAGTAGGAACTCTGAGGGCAAGAATAAGATCGTAATATGTATCATCGAAGCCGATCATATTATATTGCTCCCGGGTAAGCGCAATGGCATCAAATGGAGTTAAAACTTCTTTTGCAGGAATAAACAACGTATTATATTGATCCGCGAAACTATCAATCTGACTGTTTTCTGTGCAATCTACAATGCTGGTGGTAGTTGTATCTCCAAACGAGAATTGAATCTGTTGTTTAGTTTTAGACTCATAAGTGACGCCGACACTTAGTTTTTCACCGGATCCTTTGGTCACCAATTCTCCCAATCCATTTTTTCTGGGTTGAAAAGTGTTAATTAGTTTGTCTGATAGCAGTCGTTTGTATGGCGAGGGATTATGAATATTCTTTTGGGTGAAATCTTCAAGAGATTTAGAAATTCCGTATAACAGTTTTAATATCGCCGTCTTACCACTATCATTTGGACCTATTATAACGTTAACATTTGTAAGCTTTTTGGCCTCAAAAGATTTGAAGCCAAAAAAATTCTTTATCGTGATTGTTCTTATCATTTTTCTTTAATAATTAGTCGGCATACGTGTCTCAGACTTTTTTATTTTTCGATTTCTTCAATCGCTCCGCTTTTTGTTTCTTATCATATTCGGATTGCGCCAGTTCTGCTGCTGACGGCCCGGAAGGCCAATTCAATGTTGATATGTGGAGTTCTTGTAAATTAGTTTTAGTTAGCTCTGCTATTTTATACAAATTTTCAGGCTTTGGTTGAATTTCATTATTGCACCATCTTGACACAGTTTCTGGTTTTACACCCATCAATTCAGCTAAAACCTTGTTATCTATGCCCTTATCTGCAAGAACTGCTCCTATACGATAAATTTTATTTCTCTTTTCACTCATCAATAAAAATTGTAGTCAAATATAATTAAAATTAAACCCTTGATAATCAATGAATTATAAATTCTTATTATATCATTTAAATAACTTATTGAATATATTTATTGATTTAATAAATCATTTTATTATATTTGAGATATTGATATTTAGCCCATATGGGAGTGACATAACCGGTCATATAATTGATGTATTATAGAAGAAAATTGAATTTGAATTGATATTTTTGCAGCACTTCATAATAGAATAGTGTTGCTACGAGCCTCGCAGACGAATCTGACAATTTAACCCGCGAGTGTAAGTGAAGCACCAAGCATCCTATTTATAATACAATAAGGGCGGGTGCTCGCTTATGTATAACGGGGGAACCTTTCCTTACGGAAGGGCGGCTTTGTCAGAGCCAGTCTACGTTAAACTTTGCGGGCTACCGGCCCTATTGTATTTATGCAATAATCCAGTTTCCTGCTCTTTTTAAAGAGGCTCGTTATTGAGGAGATCAGTAATGAGCAGTAAATCAGTTAAAAAGCAAGTTGTTTTATTTGTCGCAAGAAGCTCGAAAATCTTCTCGGAAAGATATTCCAATGTCACTTGCTTTCTTCAAAAAGGCTCTTCCGCCTCATATCAACACTTTTTAACGGCATGCAAGCCAGCGTTGTCCTACGCGACTAACTGGAGCCCGGCAGTTATCAGGCCTGACAATTTCCTAAACAGAAGCCGTCAGCCTGATTCTGTTATTGTGCCGCCCGATGACAGGAAACCCAAAACACGTAAAAATCTCTTCAAAAATATAATCCGCCCACCTTTACTTTCAGAGAGGCCGGCAGATTTCTTCTACAATACCTGTACTCAATTTGATATCTTATTCATCCGCAAGCCACGAAACCCGATCTGATCCTTTCCCCTTCCTTGCCCCAATGACTGTTTCAGTCAATTTTTCTTAGTCCATTCCTCTCACAATTATTCAAAAAAATGAAAGCAAAAAACAGCTTAACGGCATTCTTATGCCCTGAGCTTACGTATTATATTCTCAATATCCGAGCGTGGCTGGCAGTCCTGTTAATAGTATCAGGCACAAGAGCTAAAGCACAGCAATCCATTAGTTATCCGCTCTCGGGCACCGTTATCTCTTCATCAGATAAAAAACCACTTGCAGGTGCAACAGTAAACACAGAGGGCGGCAGGAACCCGGTTTATACAAATAACGATGGAAAGTTCACCGTCACCACTACTGCATCACAAGGCACTCTCACAGTAAATTTCATCGGCTTCAAACCTGTAAAACAGGGCTTCAGTACATCAAATTCCGGCCCCTTCACCATAAGCCTTTCCGAAGATGAAAACATGCTTCAGGAGGTGCAGGTATCCACAGGGTATCAAAAGATCTCTCCAGAACGAATGACAGGATCGGTAACTCTAATCGACAGTAATCTCCTCAATCAACGGGTAAGTTCAAATATTCTGGATCGCCTGGACGGACTTGCTCCCGGTCTCTTTTTTAATAACACTACTAACACTGGTACGATATCGAAACTTGGAATTAATATCAGAGGACAGAGTACAATTGACTGGTTAAGAGTTAATACCGACCCTCTTATTGTTCTGGATAATTTTCCATACAACGGTGATATTGAAAATATAAACCCAAATGATATTGAAAGTATAAATGTTCTGAAAGATGCAGCAGCAGCATCAATATGGGGGGCCAGATCAGGCAATGGGGTCATTGTGATCACTACAAAGAAGGGAAGGCCCGGACGTGCTTTGAAACTTGGTTTCAACAGCAATTTTACTATCGGACAGAAACCAGATCTGTCTTACGATAAAACCTATATGAACGCGTCTGATTTTATTGAAACGGAGAGGTACCTATATGGACAAGGTGCGTATAGAGACATTATTGATGACACTTATTCTATGGCACCGTTATCCCCTGTTATAGAAATACTCTCTGATAACAGCCTGTCCGACGACGAGAAGGAAGCCAGGATAGACATGCTGAGGAAGAGTAATTTGGCATCTGATTTTTCAAAGTATGTTTACCGGGAAAGTTTGTCTCAACAATACTCCCTGAATATGGCAGGATCAGCCGGGCAACTTACCTATTCACTATCAGCAGGCTATGATAATAATGATTTAAATACCATAAGAACTGGCAATAACCGGATAACAGTAAATTCCTTAAATACTTATAATCCGGTGAAGAACCTGGATATCACTGTTGGTTTATTATACTCCCGGAGAAGTATCGATAACAACAATATCTTGTCCTATTCTCCAGCCAATGGTATGTATCCATATAGTAAGCTTGCGGATAACGACGGAAATGCATTGCCACTTGCCAGGTATTTTCGTTCCTCGTATATTGATAATACTTCGAATCTTGGCTTTTTGGACTGGAATTACCGTCCGTTGGATGAAATTAATCTGTCCGACAGATCCTCTGTAATTAATGACTTAGTATTTAAGGCCGGGATTAAATATAACTTTCCCTCATGGGGGAGCATAGAATTACAGGGACAAAGAGAAGATCAGAACGGATTATCAAGAAATTTTCAAAGTGAAGACAGCTATTATACGAGAGATCTGATAAACCGTTTTTCTCAAAGGGCTTCGGCATCCGGGCTATTTACCTATCCGTTTCCACAGGGAGGAATCCTTACGCTTGGGAACTCCGGGCTTATTTCTAATAACCTAAGAGGACAAATTAATTTCAGGCATTTATTTAGCGGCAGTCATGAACTGTCTATGTTAGCGGGTACAGAGATCAGGCAGGATCGCAGTACCGGATTTTCCCGGACTTCCTATGGGTATGATCCGGAGACTGGGATAGCCGTGTCGGATATTGATTTTCAAAATTCATATCCGGTTAATCCCGCAGGGAGTTCTCGTATACCCTCTGTCAATAATAACTATTCATCAGTAACGGATCGTTTTATTTCTTTCTTCGCAAATGCTTCTTATACATATAATGGTAAATATACCGCTTATTTAAGCGGTAGAAAAGACGGATCAAATATCTTTGGTGTCAAGACAAACGACAGAATCACCCCTTTATGGTCTTCCGGAGTACGATGGAATATTAGCAAAGAGAGTTTTTACACATCAAAGCTACTTCCTTCATTGGCCTTAAAAGGTTCCTATGGCTATAATGGAAATGTATATAATGGCTCTGCATACTTTACCGCAATATATTATAACTCGGCACTATCAGGGCTCCCTTATGGGGAAGTAACCAGCGCCCCTAATCCCGAATTAAGTTGGGAGAAGGTTCGTAACTTAAACATTGGATTGGATTTTCAAACATCGCGGCAAGTACTGACAGGATCGGTTGAATGGTTCTCAAAGGACGGCTCTGATTTGATAGAAGATGTACCGCTGGCCCCCTCTACAGGTTTTGCATCATTTAAAGGAAATGCTGCACGTACTCACACTACCGGTGTCGATCTGTCTTTGGAAAGCAGAATTATTGATGGTATTTTTAAGTGGCATTCTGCGTTGCTATTTAGTGCTCAGAAGGACAAGTTAAAAGATTATAACGTTCTCTATACTACCAATAAAAGTATTGCGGGTACAAACAGTGGAGCTTTGGTGATCGGGAAACCCTTATATAGTCTTTACAGCTATAAATGGGCGGGAATCAGCTCTGAGAATGGAGATCCGTTGGGCTATCTCAACAATGAGATCAGCACAGATTATACTAAACTGATCGACAATGGTGAAATTGTTTTTGAGGGATCTCTCAGACCGCAACAATATGGAGCTTTTCGTAATACGTTTTCGTTCAAAAACATATCCCTGACTGTAAATATAAGCTGCAGATTCAACTATTTTTTTAGAAGGAATTCTGTCAATCTGAATTATCAGGAAATAGCTGCACTGACAGGAATGCATCAGGATTATCAATATCGCTGGCAAAAGCCTGGAGACGAACTTGTAAGTGTTGTTCCGTCCCTTTCTTATCCCACTAATAATAACCGAAATACATTTTATCAGTATTCTGAAGTATTGGTCGAAAAGGGGGATAACATCAGGTTACAATATATCAATCTAGGCTATGACCTAACTAAGAGACAAATAAAAAGGATGCCGTTTGGAAGCGTGCAGTTATATGTGTATGCCAATAACCTTGGTATTTTATGGCGGGCTAATAAATATCATATCGATCCCGATATTTCCACACTTGCCGGTACCTTCCCTCAGCCCAGGACAATTGCAGCAGGAATCAGAGCTAATTTTTAACAAGTTGTATCATGAAAAGAAAGTTTATATTAATATATACTGTTTTATTCCTTGTAGCCCTAAGCTCATGTAAGCAAAACGAATGGCTTGACGAAAAACGCAATCTTTCAGATGTCGTTCCTTCTGCCCTCAAAGATTATCAGGCACTGCTCGACAATGATATCATTATGAACCAATCCTTTCCATGGAAGCCATTAGGCGGGACAGATAATTATTACGCAAACCAAAGTCAATGGAACGCTGCCGCCGCAACACAGAGAAATACTTATATCTGGGCAACCGATATCCAGGAAGGCGCCACTGATCCTGACTGGAATAGTAGTTATAAAATGATTGAGTATGCAAATATAGTATTAGACGGGCAAAGCAAAATAACACCCGATAAGAGTTCTGTAGCTTCATGGAATAAGGTGAAAGGGAGTGCTTTGTTTTTTAGAGGGATTGCCTTTTATAATCTGGCTCAATCCTATGCAAGGCAGTATGATGCAGAATTGGCCCAAAGTGACCCGGGTATACCGTTAAGATTGACATCAGATGTAAATGAGAGGAGTAACAGAGGTACCGTTTCCGAAACATATAATCAGATTTTAACTGACCTGCACTCTTGTATTAAATTTCTACCGGAATTGCCGGACTTTCAAACCCGCCCGTCCAGGGCTGCTGCCTATGGTTTGCTCAGCAGGGTCTATCTGACGATGGGAAACTACAGGGATGCAGAAATATATGCAGATAGTACGCTCAGTTTATATCATGTACTTCTGGACTTTAATGATCTGTCTGCTTCCTCTTCGGCACCCATATCTGCATATCCTAACAATAAGGAAATTATTTTCTATGCAAAGAATGGCTCTTCTGCGCTTTTGCGCGGTTCATCTGTTAATATTGATACCCTGTTATATAGGTCTTATCTGCCAAATGATCTTAGAAAGAATATATTATATAATGCAAAGTCCACATCTGTAATAAACTTCAAAGGTGCCTATATTGGATCTTCCCTGTCGCAGTTTGCTGGTATTGCTGTTAATGAAATATACCTGATCAAGGCTGAATGTGCCATAAGAAACGGAAACCTGAGTGCTGCTCTGGATGCCCTGAATATCCTGATGTCAAAAAGATTTAGCAAAACCGGCTATCAGCCAATTGAAGAGACTGATCCTGAACGGTTGCTGGTTTTAATCCTGCAGGAAAGACGAAAAGAACTTCCAATGACCGGAAATCTAAGATGGTCAGATTTACGGCGTTTAAATAAGGATAACAGATTTGCCATAACCATGAAAAGGATCATGAATAATCAGGAATATTATCTGCCCCCTGGTGATCCGAAATATGTGCTTCAGATTCCGGATGATGAAATCAGGCTGAGTGGCATTTTCCAAAACCAACGCTAATACCCCTCATTTAATAATTCAACTATGAAATTGATTAAAATCCTTAGTGCCATAGGGTTCACGGTGTTGTTTTATCTTTCTTCATTTTCTGAAACACCTGGAGCAGAAATAAAAGATGATGAAATAAATATCAGGGTATTTATCGAGGGAACTGTAAATGCGGATTCGCTGACTATGTTTTATTATGATAACGTAATCAGTCCCGCGATTAGTAATTCTATACCCCACAGAACAATTAAAGTGGTTAAAAACAAAGAAAGTGAGTATGTTTTTCCCGTAAAAGATGTGCGTGGGCCGGGATATTTTACATTAACGAACAGAAATAACAATCTTGGCGGTGCGCCGGTTCCGTTACTTTATCTATACCTGGCAGAGCCGGGAGACAATGTTTATATATCGCTTTTTAAATCCCGCGAAATTTCAACACCTTCTAACCCGGAACGAACGGACAAAGAAAGTTTTCCTGATTATAAAATGCAATTTATCGGTAATGGGGCTACTAAATACAGATGGAGATATCTTTCTGATCTCAAAACCAGAGAATTATCTCCGGCTCCCTTTATCACAGGAAATTTAAACTTTCATAAAGACAATACCTATCAGCGGAATTTACTTGTTCAGAAGGAAATGTTAGATACTTACAGGGCGTCTCTCTCTCCAATGGCCGCAGATATACTTGAAAGCGATATTTTGTGCTACAATAATTTGCGAAGGTTAAAAGATTTTATCCTGGCAATACAGGTTATGCGGGCCAAAAATCTGCAACGGAACAAAAAGCTGTTAAATGAATTATATTCCGAATATTTTGAGGAGAATATAGATAAAGCTACCTCTTTCCAAAGTAAAATGGTTTCCAAATACTATCCTGAATATGTTGTACAGAGGAAACGATTAAGGGCTATGATAGAGTATGATACGCCGGTTGATGACTACACCAATACTTTTCGTGCCCTTAGAGATAATCTTACAGGTGAATTACGGGATAAAATATCTACCTGTTTTTTCCTTCTTTATGGCTCAAAGATAAATGACTGCGAACAGCTGATAGGAGAGGCCCTTCAATTTGTACATGAGGAAAATTATCAGGAACAACTTAGATATTTAAATTATAGTCGTGCGGCAGGACAGCAGGCTTATAATTTTAGTCTTACAGATTTATTTGATCATAAGGTTACACTTGAAAGCTTCAGAGGGAAAATAGTCTTCCTTGACTTTTGGTTCACCGGATGTGGCGCTTGCCAGAATTACTATCAGGATATTGTTTCTGATCTGGAAAAAAAATATGAGGGCTCAGATCAGATTGTTTTTATATCAGTAAGTATTGATAAGGATAAAAAGAAATGGATCGAAAGTATTGCAGGGGGAAAATATACATCAGATTTGGCAACAAACTTATATACAGGGGGTCTGGGAAGTAGCCACCCTGTGATTACTCATTATAAAATAAATAGCTATCCTATGCCAATAATCATTGACAAAAGAGGATATATTTATAAATACAATGGGCAGGATCTAAGGAAGAAAGACGGGCTGTCCAGGTTACTAAGTGAGGCGATCAAAAAAGAATGAAATGAATGAGGCTGTCTCAAAAGTAAAATAAGGCAGCCTTTTTTATTATTTATAGTTTTTTGGTTTGTTTACCCACAATTTGTTCAATAATTGTTGATAATTCTGAATGTTTTTTTGATTGTTTAGTACTGTTTTTGTGGGAATTACGGCATGGCAAGAGGCAAGACATTATCAGTGGTAT
>JAATFQ010000154.1 GCA_015655115.1 Sphingobacteriales bacterium | reverse complement strand
TCTTTACGATGCTGCTGTTCGGCCTCAAGATGGACGGGTATTTATTTCTCGGTTCCAGTGAAAACCCTATGCCGATTATCCAGAACCTGGAAACTGTGAATAAACAATATAAAATTTACCGTAACATTAAATCAAAAAGAGTAGTCAGCTTTGATGCTTTTTCAATGCCCGACTCGCTTGAGATTAAAGAAAGGCTCAGTTATGTATCCAGTGCAGAGATGGGAAGCGGTTCTGCCCATTCCCTGACAGAACAAATGCACCTTCATCTGGCTGATGAGCTTGGTTATCTGGTAGTCTGCATCGACGAAAATATGAACGTCGTAAAATCTTACGGAAATACGGCTAAATACCTGCTGCCAAAACATTTTACAACAGACCTGGTTTCCTTATTACCCAAAAAGCTGGCCATGGTGCTGAATACGCTGATCAATAATGTGGTGAAAACCAATGAGAGGTCTGTTTTAAATGGAATAAAGGTTAAGCATGGGGAGATTGTTATTAAGGTCAACATGTCGGTAAGCCCGCTGTTGGTGAAGAAAGAGGAACGTAAACTGTTTATGGTTACTTTTAATGAAGATAAATCATTTGCCCCTTTAGATCAGGAGCTGATTGAATTCGATGAAGAAGTATATCATCATCAGTATACCTTAAATTTAGAGGAAGAACTCAGGGAATTAAAGGAAAAACTCAGTTTAACCTATGAGCAGCTGGATGCTTCAAATGAGAATATGCAATCCTTCAATGAGGAAATGATCTCTGCAAATGAAGAAATGCAAAGTACCAATGAAGAAATGCAGTCTGTTAATGAGGAACTGGATACCATTAACTCCGAATATCAGCTCAAAAATAAAGAGCTGATGGAAATTAATGATGATTTGAATAACTATTTCAGAAGCAATATCAATGGACAGCTCTTTATAAATAATGAACTGCTGTTAATGAAATTCTCTCCAGGTACGGTGAAACAGATTAATTTATTGGAAACCGATATTGGCAGGCCGTTGAGCAACATTACCACTAATATCAAATTCGAGACTATTATCGACGACATTAAGAAGGTGATCATTGACGGTACGATTATTACTAAAGAAATTGAAACCAATAATGGTAAATGGTATCAGGTAATGACTATGCCCTATGTACAGCAGTCTGACCATAAACACAATGGTGCTATCATTACCTTTAATGACATCACGGAGTTGAAAAGGGTACAAAAGGAGCGCGATATCAGTAATGAAATGTTGGGCATGGCCATCCGTGCAGCAGAAATCGGCACCTGGACACTGAACATGCAGACGCAGGAGTTTATTCCGTCACTTAGCCTGAAGGAAATCTTTGGCTTCAGGGCTGATGAGGAGATGACCTATGAGCAGGTGGTGGCACAAATCGAAGAAGAATACAGGACTTTATTCACATCTGCTGTAGATGCAGGCCTTGTCGGCGGGGATAAATGTGACGTTGAATATCCATTACGGGAGTTTCATGATAACAAGCTCCATTGGGTAAGATGCATAGGCACGCTTTCTCATGACCATGAAAATAAGCCGAGTTATTTTACAGGGGTAATGAACGATATCACCATCCACAAGCAGGATGAGATCAGGAAAAATGACTTTATTGCATTGGTAAGCCATTAACTGAAAACTCCGCTGACTACTTTGCAGGGGTATGGACAGCTACTGTCGGTCAGGGCTGCAAAAACTGAGGATGCTTTTACCATTAACGTACTGAATAAATCGAATGGGGTGATCAAGAAATTGTCCACAATGATCAGTGGTTTTCTAAATATATCCAGCTTTGAAGCAGGTAAAATTTATCTGATTAAAAAATCTTTCGATGTAGATCAGTTGCTGCAGGAAAGCATAGAAGAGATCAGGCCAATAGCGGCTGATTACGAATTCTGCCTGATGCCTAGCCCTTCTTTATCGATGTATGCAGACAGGGACAAAATCGGACAGGTGATCAATAATTTCCTGAGCAATGCGGTAAAATATTCGCCTGTGAATAAGACGATCGAGGTATCTGTAACAGCATCAGCTACCAATGTACAGATAGGTGTGAAAGACAATGGTATAGGTATCTCAGTACCTGATCAGGCAAAACTATTCAGCCGTTATAACCGGATTAAAAATGTCACTACACAACATATTTCCGGGTTTGGTTTAGGACTTTATTTATGTTCAGAGATTATTCAGCGCCACGATGGCGAGGTATGGGTGGAAAGCGAATCAGATAAGGGTTCTACTTTTTATTTTAGTGTACCCATTCCGAAAGACGTGCCTATTGCCTGATATTATTTTTTTAACTGATTAATGATCAATGCTGGCGTTGGGATACATCTGGTCTTTAATGTGAATTCACTTTTATCGTCATTGGCCTGATTAGCAGAGATGGCGAAAAATAGGAACATCATAAAAACAGGTGCCAGTAAAAGTATAAATGGGGAGACGTTAAATAACTTTTTCATAAGTAAATATTTGTTTTATCAGTAGTTATTTTTCAGTAGTATTTATTTTTTTTGATAGGTTTCAAGAGCTCGCTGAAGCTCGGTTATTGTTTTTTATTTGTCTTCTAGCTGCCTTCGGCGGTTTAAAGCTTATGAAGCTATTATGAGCTCTTCATTACTTTGAAAGCTGTAAGCTCATGACGGTTTCATCTTTGTTTGTTTTGATGAAACAAATAGAACCATTTTAATTTCTCAGTTAAAATGTTTTAGACAAATGGTGCATAAGTGTAGATGAACGCCAGGTGTTCAACGTTTTACCTGTTTTGCAGTGTTGGTAGATCAAAAGTGCCTGTTTGTCGATCATTTAATCATTTCAAGCATTTTTGGATGGCTTTTTCGCTAATAAAAGCCTTTTAAGTAAAATTTACTGCTGTTTTTCTTTTTTACCAGGGTCAGTTCTAAATTATGCGTATCAATCTTTAGTCAGAGGTTCGTTTTCTTTTGATATAGGCCGAAATAGGTCGTTTGTCTCAATTTTTAAACTATAGAAATATAAGTTTTTCATTTGATTAACTTAGGTAATATCAATTTTTTAACCTAAAAGCTTATTTTATGAGAAAACTTATACTAAGTATATTCTATATCTTGAGTTTCATCAATATCGTCGCAGCTCAGGACAGGATAATAACAGGTACTGTAGGCGGGAGGGAAGATGGGAAACCACTCCCGGGAGTTACTGTTAAAATTAAAGGCACCCGGGGCGGCACCCAGACCGATGCAGCGGGAAGATTTTCTATACCGATATCTGCCAGGGCGAAAGAATTGGAATTTGCGTATCTTGGTTATGTTCCCCAGACTGTAGCCATTTCCTCTGCTACTGTCTTGCATGTATTGCTGGTTTCAGACTCCCGGTCACTCTCCGAAGTTGTGGTTACCGGATATGGAACTATTACAAAAGGCAGGCAAACAGGGTCAGTATCAACAGTTGCAGCTAAAGACCTGGAAGTTACACCATTTACTTCTGTAGATAAGGCCTTGCAGGGGCGAGTACCAGGTTTACGGTCTGTAGGCGCCTCTGGTCAGCCAGGAGCCATGCAGCAGATCCGTATCAGGGGACTGGGCTCTATTACCGGATCATCGGAACCGTTGTATGTAATAGATGGTATTCCTGTGAATTCGGGTGATTTATCTGTTAATACTACAACCACCAATGCATTAGCAGGCATCAATCCAAATGATATTGAGAGCATGACCATTTTAAAAGATGCATCATCGACTGCGATATATGGTTCCCGGGGATCAAACGGCGTGGTGCTGATCACGACTAAATCTGGTAAATCCGGAAAAACAAAGATCAGGCTTGATGCAGAATATGGAACGGTAAAACCAGGAGTATATAATGATAAAACCAGACCTCTGACTACGGAAGAGAATATTCTTTTGATAGGAGAGTCTTTATTAAATAATCCGGCATATGTAAATGCCTATGGTTTAACGGCCGATAATATCAGGGAATTTGTGATCTCTGAAGATGGCTTCGGCATCGATCCCAGTATAAATACAGACTGGTATGATGAGGTAACCCGCAACGGTACGCAGCAGCAATATAACCTGTCTGTAGATGGCGGCAATGATAAAACGCAGTTTCATTTTGGTGGAGGCTATTTTACTCAGGAAGGAACGGTACTGGCCTCCAGTTTTAAGCGGTACTCTGGAAATTTAAACTTAAAGCACCAGGTAAATGCTAAACTGTCTTTTGCTACAAATATCATGCTGTCCAGTGCCAATACAAAAGCGCTGTTAAATGCAGGTGCCTTTGGTAACCCTGTGCTGGGCGCGCTTTTTATTATGCCCAATTATGCGGCAAGGAATGCCGATGGCTCACCCAATATCAGCGGGGGACTCTCGCCGGGCGGTGGACTGTATAATCCGCTGGCAATCCTGGCGTGGGACAAAGCCAGCAATAATACGCAAAAGGCAATCACTACGCTCAGTGCTGAATATAAGCTTTTTCCGAACCTTAAATTTTCCTCCAAATATGGTATAGATTACAATAGTATTGAAGAAGACAGCTATAATAATCCCAGTTACGGAGATGGCTTAAATGATAAGGGAAGGTCTTACCGCGACTATGGCCGTTATTTTAACTGGGTGTGGACAAACCTGGTCGATTACCGCTGGGAAATAGATCCGGAATCAAGTTGGGTAGGGAATGTAAAAGCTGGGTATGAAGCACAGAAATCCCAGTATTATTCGGCTTCGGTAGCATCGTATAATCTCCCTTTAAATACGAACTATACCGTGCCGAGTGTTGGGGCCACGCCAATAACCGCTGAAGGGTCTGGCAGCAGCTATACTTTTGCTTCTTTACTTGCTCTGGGCGATATATCTTATAAAAATAAATATGTGCTGTCTGGCAGCTTCAGAAGGGACGGCTCTTCCCGGTTTGGTGCTGATAATATATATGGGAACTTCTGGTCGGCCGGTGGCAGCTGGAATGCGCATGAGGAGGACTTTATTAAATCTCTTTCCTTCATTAGCCAGCTAAAGTTCAGAGGGTCTTATGGGATTAATGGAAATGCAGGGATAGGAAATAATGCCTGGAGAAACCTGTATGGGTACACCAGGACTACCTATAATTTTGTGTATAACGGCAATATTGGTAGCGGACCCATCCAGTACGGAGTAAGTACACTGACCTGGGAAAAAACCAAAGCTGCGGATATTGCATTGGACCTGGGTTTCTTTAAAGACAGATTAAACGCAACTATTGAATGGTATAACCGCCAGTCAGATGATTTGCTGCTTGCTACCCCGGTATCTTTTACTTCTGGATTTTCCAGTTACATAGATAATCTCGGGGGCATGCGCAACAGGGGATGGGAGTTTTCGGTAAATGGTTCGCCTGTTAAGACGGATGATCTGGAGGTATCCCTGAACTTTAATATTTCGTTAAATAAAAATAAGCTGACCAGCCTGGTGACGGATAAACAGATTTCGAGCCCCTTTATCCGCCAGGTTGGGGAGGATTACCAATCGTACTACCTGCCTCAGTATGCAGGTGTAAATGTGGAGACCGGAGCCCCGCAATGGTATGCAGACGAAACCCGGACAGCAGTAGTAACCAGCTATAGTCAGGCGAAAAGAGCCCTCCTGGGCAAATCGGCTGCCCCTAAAGCCTTTGGAAGTTTTGGAGCAACGGTAAGTTATAAAGGCATAGGCCTGGATGCGCTATTCTATTACAACTTCGGCAACTATATCTATAACGGATTTTTCCAGTACCAGAATAGTGGTGGCGCTTATATCGGCTCTTATAACCAGAGTGCAACAGAGCTGGAACGCTGGCAGAAACCGGGAGATATCACAAGTGTGCCAAAGTTAATTTATGATAATCCTACCAATTCTTATGGTGTATCCGACAGGCTGCTGTATAAGGGAGATTATATCCGGTTAAGGGATATTACCCTGAGCTACAAATTCCCGCAAATACTGCTTGATAAAATCAGTGTTGCCAGCTTAAGGCTATATGTAAGAGGTTCTAATATCTGGACCTGGGTAAAGGACGACAGGCTGCCGTTCGACCCTGAAGCGGGTGGTACCGGGGGAACAAATAACTTCGAGCTGTTTATTCCCAAGACAGTCACTTTTGGCCTAAACGTTGGATTTTAATTTAAATGAAACGAAGATGAGACATAGCTATAAATATATATTATATGCGGGACTGTTGTTAAACGTGTTATTCAGCTCCTGCAAAAAAGACTTCCTGAACCAGCCACCTTCTACCTCAATCAATGCAGGTGACGCGTTGAAGACGGATGTAGACCTGCTGACCGCTTTAACCGGAACTTATGCAGGTATGCGGGTGTCACAATTATACGGTCGTGCTTTACCGCTGCTGGGCGACCTGCAGGCAGACAATGTGTTCGTGTCTACCAGAAACTCGGGCAGGTATACGGGGCATAACAATTACAGTTTTGTGGTCACCAATGCCGATGTACTGGGGATCTGGGAAAATGGCTACAGAGTTATCCTGAGGGCCAATAACGTGATTAATGCTGATCCGGTAGTTAGTTCTCAGGCTGATGTGGATCAGTACAAAGGAGAGGCCTATGCGATTAGAGCGCTGATCTATTTTGAGCTGGTGAAGACCTTCGCGAGACCATATACCGATAATCCTGCAGGTCCGGGAGTTCCAATTGTGCTGAACTTCGACATCGACAAGAAGCCTGCACGTGCAACTGTGGAGGAAGTATACACCCAAATTCTTTCCGATCTGGATAAAGCTTATACCTTGATGAACCAGCAGCCCACTACAGCAAGGTTTTCAAAATATGCTGCACGCACGTTAGCTGCCAAAGTGAACTTGTTTAAAGGTACACCTGAGAGTTTCCAGCTCGCATACGATGAGGCAACAGAGGTTATTACAGGTTCGGGCACCTCACTGCTGACTATTGCAGGCTTTACTGCTTATTGGGAATCTGTGCGTCCACAGACTTCCGCTGCGGTAACAGAAACGCTTTTTGAGCTGATATCTGACCAGATCGACAATGCCGGGTTTGATGAGCTGCCCAATTTCTATCTGCAGGATGGCTATGGTGACGGACTGACTACGAGATCTTTTTATGATTCATTCTCCAATACTGATGTCAGGAAAACGCTGATTATTAAAGGGGCAAGGACAAGTGCTGAAAATCCTGCTTACATTATCAATAAATATCCCGATGTGGCCAATAAAGGGGGGAAAAAAATATTGCGTCTTTCTGATGCCTATTTAATAGCTGCCGAAGCTGCTTACCAATTAAACAGGCCTTCTGATGCCTTGAACTACCTGCAGACACTAGTCGCAGAAAGGGACCCTGCAGCGGTAGTGAATGAAACTGGGGCCGCTTTGTTCGATCGCATTATCACTGAGCGCCGTAAAGAGCTGGCTTTTGAGGGCGACCGCTTTTCAACGTTAAACAGGTTGAAACGTGATATTACTAACAGGGGAAGTACCAGTGCTCCTACAGTCGTCTATTCAAATTACAGGAGGGTGGCGCCGATACCCCAGTCTGAATTAGACAGGAATCCTATCCAGCAAAATGCAGGCTGGTGATGAAACTGCCGGTGATGGCCCTATATGGGTCCTGAGACAGTCCGGGAACGCGTGCAGATGTTGCCCAGTTGTTGCCTGACTGTTGCCTGACTGTTGCCCGGCCAACTGTACTGCAACCGTACCCCAACCGTACCCCATCTATACCTAGGGGTACAGATGGGGTACGGTTGCAGTACAGTTGGGGTACGGTTGGGGTACGGATGCCTGGGCAACAACCGGGTCACAACTGGGCAACAGTCAGGCAACATCCCCTACAGTCTCCGGATCGTCTCCGGTCCGTTATAAGGTCTGATACAGCCTGGGTTTTAGTTCAAACCAAAGAACCACGACCCGCAATAACTACCGTGGTGGAGGGATTTATGTTACCCTAGGTTCACCTCAGTTCAGTAACCTGTATCTTAAGGCTAACCAGGAATATTCAGGCGAAGGAACATGGTCGTCCACCAACTCGGTATACAACAATATCTTGTTTGAAACTTACGGTACAATGACCATCAGCAGCAGGTAATGAAGCTACGCTGGAGGGCGGAGCAATTATCAATTACGGCACGCTAACGGTAAATAGTTCCATATTCAGCCGTATACCTGAGAGGCGGAACCATTGCCGACGACAACAGCATCTTCTGGGGGCAATAAACATGGCGGTGAAAATGGTACGGCAGATCAGCTCAATGCAGGATGGCAGGAACATGATGAACAAATCGCTAATCAGCAGCATGAAATTGATGTGCTGAAAGTATTAATAGGAAAACTGAGTATGGAACTACAGGCAATAAAGGACGTATTGAAAAGTAAATAGCAATTAAGCACATACGGCATCTTAGAATGTGATAGTAATGTAGGGTGACAAATGATACAGGCTTTGCAGAAATTAAGCTTTTCGGATTATACATTTTGTAAGTTTCCCATTCATATACCTGATGGTATTTTAAATCGTTTTTATGATATAGATTACAGATTAATATTATTAATGTGATTAGTTATGAAAAGGCAATAGCAACAATTATATTCGTACAAAATTAAGATGTTTAATTATTACCTCTATATTTTAAGGTAGTATTCGAAGGGAGGTTTTTAATTAATCTTTAAAATTATAATAAAAAAAATATGCAACAAGGACTTTTAATTGATATGGATGGTGTGATCTACAACGGGGAAACACTAATCCAGGGAGCTGATACTTTTATAGCAGGTTTACTTAAACAAGGAATTCCATTTACTTTTATGACGAATAACAGTCAGCGCACAAGTTTGGAAGTGACCAGGAAATTGAAGAGACTGGGAATTGAAGTGACTAAAGAACATGTATATACCAGTGCAATGGCTACTGGTAAGTTTTTAGGTGACCAGGGACATAATGTTACAGCTTATGTACTTGGTGAAGGTGGACTGATTACCAGTTTACATGAAAATGGTGTTACTCTTGTAGATACAGATCCAGAATTTGTGGTTCTGGGAGAAGGTAGAAACTTTACCCTGGAGATGGTTCAGCGTGCCGTAGATATGATCCTGGCCGGTTCAAAGTTTATTACAACAAATAGAGACCCTTCGCCAAAAAAACCGGGATGGAATAATCTGGGTATTGCTGCAACAACAGCAATGATTGAAGAAGCAACTGGTATCAAGGCTTTTGTAATTGGAAAACCAGGGCCGGTAATGATGCGCTCTGCAAGGAAATTCCTCGGTCTGGAAACTGCCGCAACAACTGTTATTGGTGATACGATGGAGACTGATATTCAGGGTGGAGTTCAAATGGGATATAAAACTATTTTGGTACTTTCCGGAATTGCCAATAAAGAAGATCTTAGTAAATATGCTTTTAAACCAGATCTGATCGTTGGGTCTGTAAATAAATTAGTATTTCCATTGAAATGGTGGGAAATTAAAGCGGAAAACAAACCACAGTTATAAGCAAAAAGAGAATGTAAGCTGGACAGTCATATAGAAGCTGTTTAGCTTACATCCCTAATACTAACTCTTTAATCCTGCATACCTGTGCGCATGCTATGTTGAAGTTGGTTAAATTCAATCTTATTTTCGCTTCAGGAATGTAACGTAGGAAATAATTAATAAAATCAAACAGATAATCGGCGCATACCACATTCCTGATATACCATCTACTGCTACTATAGCAATAAATGCCGAAATGAAGTCGATGCCAAGCGCGACATACGCCCACTCTTTAATCCGCTTCGGAAAGAAAGGAAAGATAAGGATCAGCCCGCCAATAAACTTTCCTATACTGAGCTCCCAGTGAAACCACATCGGTAAACCGAGGTGAGCTGTGCCTTCTAAAGCCATTTTGCTTCCTGCAAAGAAGATTCCCGGCAGGATGAATGCAGCTATTATAGCGGTACTTACCCAATAGATAATTGCGTTTTTTTTAGTGTTGACTGTCATTTTAAATAGGCTTAATTTATCGTATATACTTGTTAATGCTAAATATATACGATAAATATCGCCTTATAGTTACTGTCTCTTGCGGTGTAAAAATGACATTTTACAGGGCTGCACGGGACAATAGTTTGATAAAGTCTATCCTGTAGGAAGCACTTTTCTGCCGTAGATTTCGTTCAGCACACCGGCCATTCCTGCATAGACAGCTGAAGCTCCGCAGATAATACCTTCAAAACCTGCAATATGCTTAATGGCCGGATTACCAGTGAAATCGCCTGCTGCAAGTGAGAAAAATAATAATGTTAAAGAGCCGAATACAAATTGCGTTGCCCGGTTTTGCTTTAAGGTGCCGAAAAACAGGAATAAGGTAAATATTCCCCACATCAATAAATAGGTAGCCATAGCTTCTTCAGTTGGTGCGGCCGCCCAGCCCAATTTAGGCATCACGATAAGCGCTACCAGCGAAAGCCAGAAAAATCCATAGGAAGTAAAGGCTGTAAGACCAAAAGTGTTGTTCTTCTTTGCTTCTAAAATTCCTGCAATAACCTGCGCAGTACCACCGTAAAAAATACCCATGGCAAGGATCATCGAGTTCATCTCGAAAAAACCAGCATTGTGGACGTTTAATAATACTGTAGTCATGCCAAATGCACAAAGACCTAATGGTGCAGGATTAGCAATTCCGCTGATTACAACGGATACGTTTTGGGGAGTAGTTTCTATCATTTTATTAATTTGGTTAGCAAAAATATGTAGTATCCCTTGTTAACTATTTAAGGGTGATTGGGTAAAACATCGCCCTGTTAAGTTAATTAATCAAAATGACAATAATACAAATCTATTGCTGGTTTATTGTGTGAGTTTTATTTTTTGTTTTTAACGGCGCAAATTTATCTTGCATAAAAGGCCTGAGAAATGACTTCCATCATATCATTAGATATATATTTGCGCTGCCGGGAAATTTTAACACTTTTTAACAATTAAAAGCTATATTCTTCTGGTAGAAAACAGTTCTACTGTTTAAGTTTGCTCAGAGAAAAAACAAAATATTTAATGGAAGAATTGAAAAGTAATAATGAGCATCTTTCACCTGGTGTTACGACTGCTAATTCATCGTATTCAACGGATATAAGGGCCATTAATGAAATGATACAACGGGAGAGTGCCTTTGTTGAAATCCTTAAGCTTGAAATGGACAAAGTGATTGTTGGCCAGAAATATATGGTTGAACGCTTATTGATCGGCTTACTGGCCGACGGACATATATTACTGGAAGGTGTTCCTGGATTGGCGAAGACGCTGGCTATAAATACCCTGGCGAAAGCTATTCAGGCTGATTTTAGCCGGATACAGTTTACGCCCGACCTGCTGCCGGCAGATTTACTGGGTACAATGATTTATAATCAGAAAAAGGAAGAGTTTATTGTCAGAAAAGGCCCGCTTTTTTCTAACTTCATTCTTGCTGATGAGATTAACCGCGCCCCGGCAAAAGTACAGAGTGCACTGCTGGAAGCAATGCAGGAACGTCAGGTGACTATCGGCGACAATACTTTCCCGCTTCCTAATCCATTTCTGGTACTGGCTACGCAAAATCCAATTGAACAGGAGGGAACTTATCCTTTGCCTGAAGCTCAGGTGGATCGTTTTATGCTCAAAGTAGTAATCGGTTACCCGACTAAAGAGGATGAAAAGAGAATTGTAAGGGCTAATATTGCACCTCAGGGGATGCTGAAACCTAATGCGGTAATCCATCCTGATGATATTGTCAGAGCACGTAAAGTGGTTAAGGAGGTGTATATGGACGAAAAGATTGAGCAGTATATTATCGATATTGTGTTCGCCACACGTTTCCCGGATCAGTATAAACTGGATAACTATAAAAATCTGATCAGCTTCGGTGCTTCGCCACGCGCAAGTATTAATTTAGCACTGGCTTCAAAAGCTTATGCTTTTATTAAACGCAGGGGCTATGTCATTCCGGAAGATGTAAGAGCGATCTGCCATGATGTTTTAAGACACCGTATTGGGCTGACTTATGAAGCTGAAGCTGAAAACATGACTACTGAAGATATTATTACCGGCATACTGAATGCTGTTGAAGTGCCTTAACCTGTAATCCTGTATTCATGGCCAGAGATACGAAAGAACTGCTGAAGAAAGTAAGAAAGATTGAAATTAAAACTAAGGGGCTGAGTAACCACTTGTTTTCGGGAGAGTACCATTCTGCTTTTAAAGGGCGTGGAATGGCCTTTAATGAGGTGCGTGAGTACCAACCGGGCGATGAGATCAGAACGATAGACTGGAATGTGACTGCACGCTTTAATCATCCTTATGTTAAGGTGTTTGATGAAGAAAGGGAGCTGACGGTGATGTTGCTGATGGATGTAAGTGCATCGGAGAATTTCGGTACAATTACGCAGTTAAAACAGGACCTGGCTACAGAATTGTGCGCTGTGCTTGCTTTTTCGGCCATACAAAACAATGATAAAGTTGGTGTGATCTTTTTTAGCGATAAGATGGAGAAGTTTATCCCCCCTAAAAAAGGAAAAAGCCATATTTTAATGATCATCAGAGAACTGATCGACTTTAAGCCACAGAATAAAGGTACTGATATCGGTGAGGCACTCAGATATTTTACGAGTGCGATAAAGAAGAAATGCACGGCATTTATCCTGTCTGATTTTATTAGCCCTGCTTTTGAAAATGAACTGAAACTGGCGAATAAAAAGCATGATGTGATTGCGGTAAGGCTGTACGATAAACATGATGAGGAATTCCCTGACCTGGGACTGATCCCTATGAAGGACGAAGAATCGGGCGAACTGAACTGGGTAAATACGAGTGATAAAAAAGTCAGGACGGCATTTAAAGCTGAGGCTTTAAAAAGAAATGCCCTGTTAAAAGAAGTTTTTACTAAATCGGGTGTGGACTTTACATCGATTGGTACACATGAATCTTATATTGCACCGTTGAGGACATTATTTAAAAAGAGGGAGCGTAAGCGTTAATAGAAGATATGATAAAGAATTTTGTGAATTATATCCTGGTGTTAATGGTACTGTTATCTTGTGTCTGTTTCAACGCAAAAGCACAGGATATTGAGGCGAGGGCAAAGTTGGAGGAAACTACAATTCGTATCGGCGACCAGACTAAACTGCATCTGAGTGTGGAGCAGTTGAGAAAGGATAAAGTTGCCTTCCCTGTATTAGCGGACACGCTTACCGGAAAAGTTGAGGTAGTAAGCAGCAGTAAACTGGATACTATACCGGATAAAAATAATGTAAACAGGATCACTGTAACAAAAAGTATTGTGATTACTGGTTTTGATGCAGGAACATATACTATTCCGCCATTTGTTTTTAAGAATGGAACTGATGTGATCAAAACGGATGAAGTAACCTTGTTTGTACAAACGGTAAAGGTTGACACGACTAAGGCCATCTATGATATCAAACAGCCGCTGGCGGTATCTTACTCTTTTATGGACTGGCTCAGGGACAATTGGCAAGGGCTGCTGGCTGCAGTAGTTGTTATTGCACTGATTGCCGGAGCAATTTATTATTATAAAAAACGGAAGAAAAACCAGCCTGTGGAGGTAATACCCAAGCCTGTAATACCTGTTCATACTATTGCTTTGAACAAGCTGAAGGAACTGCGCGATAAAAAATTATGGCAGCAGGATGAGATTAAGCTGCATTATATAGAGCTGAGCGATGTGATACGTGAATATCTTGAAAAAAGATATGATATTAAAACACATGAGAAAACTACTGATGAGATTTTCGCCGGGTTGAAAAAGGTAAATATGACAGAGGAAAACAAGCTTACACTACATGAGATACTGACTACAGCGGATTTAGTGAAATTTGCGAAGGGTAAGCCGTCGGCAGTAGAAAATGAGCAGTATATGGACAGCGCCATCAATTTTGTAATCAAAACACAACAAATTGAAAAGATAGCTGCCGCAGAAGGGGGGGACGCCAGTGAACATGCTTAGAGGAATAGAATTTGCCAATCCCGGGTTTTTCTGGCTGCTGATTTTTATCCCGGCCATGGTTGCCTGGTATATCTGGAGAGAACAAAAGCTACAGGGAACGATGAGCGTCTCTGCTGTTAAAGGCTTTTCTCTGCCGGCGAAAAGTATAATTCCGCGCTTACGCCACCTGGGAATTATCTTACGTTCATTGGCTTTGATTGCACTGATTACTGCACTCGCACGCCCCCAATCGGCTTTGAGCTGGCAGAATAGTACCACAGAGGGTATTGATATTATTATTGCATCGGATATCTCTGGAAGTATGCTTGCAGAAGATTTTAAGCCCAACCGCCTGGAAGCAGGAAAAAATATAGCGATTGATTTTATCAAGGACAGACCGGACGACCGTATAGGCCTGGTGATCTTTAGTGGAGAAGCTTTTACCCAATGCCCGTTGACGATAGACCATGATGTGCTGATTAACCTTTTCAAGGATATTAAGAATGGTATGGTAGACGATGGAACGGCAATCGGTATGGGACTCGCTACTGCGGTAAACAGGCTTAAAGATAGTGAGGCCAAAAGTAAGGTGGTGATATTGCTGACTGATGGGTCTAATAACGGAGGATCTATCCCGCCGCTGACTGCCGCTGACATCGCCAAAAAATTTAATATCAGGGTATATACTGTAGGGATTGGTAAGAAAGGCTATGCACTGTATCCTATTCAAACTCCTTATGGGGTTAAATATCAGGAGGTGAAGGTGGATGTTGACGAGGTTACGCTGAATAAAATAGCGAATACCACTGGCGGTAAGTACTTCAGGGCTACCGATAATGAAAAGCTGAAGGGTATTTATGAACAGATTGATAAACTGGAAAAGGCAAAGATCGACGTTACCCAGTATCATAAAAAAACAGAATGCTTTCTGCCTCTGGCAATCTTTGCTTTATTTCTTTTGTTGGCGGAGTTTTTATTAAGAAATACGCTGCTTAAAGGAGCTTTAACTTAAACACATGATACGTTTTGCTTATATAGAAGTTTTATGGGGACTGGCTGCTATCCCACTATTTATTATCATTTTTATGGTAGTGCGCCGATGGAAAATGAAAGCCATTGCTGCACTGGGAGATAGAAAGGTAGTGGATATGATCATACCCCGGGTTTCATTTTCAAGGCCCTGGATTAAATTTGTTGTCTTTCTTGTGGCCTACACTTTCCTGATCATAGGAGCCGCAGACCCCAGGATTGGGACGAAACTGGAAGAGGTGAAAAAGAAAAGTGCTGATCTGATGATCCTGCTTGATGTTTCGAATAGTATGCTGGCGCAGGATGTTGTACCCAGCAGACTGGAGAATGCAAAACGTGCTATATCGCAGCTGATTGAACATCTGCATAATGACCGTATTGGAATTATTGTATTCGCCGGTGAAGCATATGTTCAGTTACCGATGACTACCGACTATTCTGCTGCTAAATTATTCCTGAATACAATCAGTCCTGATATGGTGCCTACACAGGGTACAGCTATTGGTGCTGCCATCGATTTAGGTATGAGGTCTCTCGATTTTAAAAATGGAACGGGGAAATCAATGATCGTGATTACTGATGGTGAAAACCATGAGGATGATGCTGTAGCTGCAGCAAAAAGTGCCGCTGATAAGGACGTAATGATTAATGTGATCGGTATGGGATCTGCCGAAGGTGCGCCAATGCCAATATATCAGAATGGCAGAGAAACGGGATTTCGTACAGACAGTCTGGGTAAGACAGTACTGAGCAAGCTCAATGAAGAGATGTGTAAGGAAGTTGCTATTGCCGGGAAGGGCGCATATGTGAGAGCTACTAATTCTAATAGTGGTATCAATATAGTGATGGATCAGATTGGTAAGATCCAAAGGAAAACCCTGGATACCAAGAGCTTCAAAGACTTCGAAGACCGCTTCCAGTTTTTCCTTGGTATCGCTTTTATATTACTGATTATTGAGTTTTTTATCTCTAACCGTAAAAATTTACGACTGAGTAATTTGAATTTGTTTGAAGTCAGATCGGCAACTGTCAGCCCTGCTCAGACACCAATTAAAAAGACATGAAGCAACTAGTGATGATATTTTTGTTTTTGCTGCAGGGAGCGCTTCTTTTTGCCCAGCAGGAAAAACGTTACATTAAAAAAGGAAACGAGCTGTACCAGCAGCAGAAATATAAAGAGGCTGAAGCGAGTTACCGTAAATCATTCGGCAAAAAGAGTGAGCAGCTGGAAGGTAATTTCAATCTGGGAGATGCACTGTATAAGCAAAAGAAATTCCCTGAGGCTGTAGAAAAGTTTACTAAAATAGCCGAAGGCGCTAAAGGTAATAAAACGGTTGCAGCACAGGCTTACCATAACCTCGGGAATTCTTTTTTAGAGAATAAAAAGCTTGAGGAAAGTATCGGAGCCTACAAAAAATCACTGATGAATAATCCTAAAGATGATGCAACACGCTACAATCTTGCCTATGCACAGGAAATGCTGAAAAAACAACAGCAGCAGAATAAGGATAACAAAAATCAGAATAAGGATAAGAACAAGGATCAGCAGAACAAGGATAAAAAAGATCAGGATAAAAATAAAGACAAGAAAGACCAGGATAAGAAGGACCAGGATAAGAAAGATCAGGACAGGAAAGATCAGGATAAAAAGAACGGCGAGAAACCACAGCCTGACAAATTATCAAAAGATGATGCCGAGCGGATGCTTGAAGCTTTAAATAATAATGAAAAGCAAACGCAGGATAAATTGAAAGGCAAGAAGTTTAAAGGTGTAAAAGGGCGTATTGCAAAAGATTGGTAAGCATAACGGTGTTTAAAGAAATGAAGATCAGATATTATATGATAGTACTGCTTGTGCTGTGTACGCACGTGCTGTATGCGCAGGTGAAGTTTACATCATCATCAAGTAGAAGTCAAGTGGGTACAGGGGAGACTTTTGAAGTTACTTTTTCCTTAAATGGGAATGGCAGCAGCTTTACAGCGCCTGATTTTAACGGATTTCAGGTGGTATCTGGCCCGAATGTATCCTCCAGTTATTCTTCTATCAACGGGCGAACATCGGTAAGTAATTCCTATAGCTTTTACCTGACAACAATTAAGGAAGGTACGTATACGATTGACCCTGCCTCTATTGTGGTTGATGGACGCCGGCTGCTGACGAGTCCGATTACTGTTAAAGTAAATAAAGGTCAGATTCCTCAGCAGAATAAGCCGAGACAAGCGCCTGATTTGAATGTTGCTCCATCTGAACTGGCTAAATCTATTTTTATCAAGGCAGTGGTGGATAAAAGTAGTGCTTACCAGGGAGAACAAGTGACATTAAGTTTCAGGTTATATACCCGCGTAGGTATAGTGGACAGCCGCCTGGATAAATTACCGGATCTGAATGGTTTCTGGAGTGAGGATATCAAGAATCAGGCACCGCAAGCCCAATGGCGTACGGAAATGTACAAAGGTGTAAAGTATAATGTGGCTGATGTTAAAAAAACAATCTTATGTGCTGAGCATTCGGGCAATATTACCATAAATCCGTTCGAAATGACTTTCATTGTGCGGCTGCAGGCTCCTTCAACGGGGGGCGACCTCATTGATCAGTTTTTTGGATCTGCATATAAGGATGTGACTTATAATGTGAAAAGTACTCCTGTAGTAGTTCATGTGAAGCCACTGCCGGAAGCGGGTAAGCCTTCCAGCTTTACGGGGGCAGTAGGTAAATTTAATATTACGGCCGGGGTAGATAAGTCGGTATTGAAGTCGAACGAATCCTTAAATTATAATGTTAAAATTTCTGGTGCAGGAAATATTAAACTGTTAAAAGAATTGAATGCAGAATTCCCTCCTGATGTGGAAAAGTATGATCCTAAAATTACGGATACACTTATGCAGGATGCAAATGGCCTGAATGGCAGCAGGATTTACAGCTATCTGTTGATTCCCAGGCATCAGGGCGATTTTACCATAGCTCCTCTTGAGTTTTCTTATTTCAATCCGGCAACAGCCAGATATGTAACGTTGTCTACCAAACCAATACTGGTGAAGGTAAGCAAAGGTATCGCCGAAAGTAATGTAACGGCTTTTTCTTCTGCAGATAAACAGGATGTGAAACTATTGGACAAGGATATCAGGTACATCAAAACTGACCATACTGATTTGAGCGATGGGAGCCGGTATTATGGGACCTTTTGGTATTTCTTATTGCTGACAGTTGGTCCTTTGTTATGTATAGCTGGTTTTATATATCGTAACTGGAACCGTAAAAACAATAGTGACCCGGTATTGATGAAAAGTAAAAAGGCAGGTAAGATGGCTGCAAGGCACCTTGCTACTGCTGAAACACAGCTGAAAGCAAACAGGAAGAATGAGTTTTATGATGCTGTTTTTAAGGGCTTATATGGATATTTAAGCGATAAGTTTAATATTTCAATAGCGGATTTGAACAAGGAGACAATTGTATCGGCTTTAAGATCTAGGAGTGTAAGTGAAGAGCTGATAACCCAGCTCATTGATACCCTGGATATCTGTGAAATGGCACGTTATGCGCCTGTAACACATCTTTCGGAGCAGGAAGTTTTAGATAAGGCAAAGAATATAATCAATAATATCGAACATGAAATTTAATAGGCTAAAGCGGACGCTGTTTCTGTTGTTATGGATAGTTCTGCCATTGCTTACGTTTGGCAATGCGCAGCAGGATGCACTTTTTGTAAAGGGTAATAATGCTTATGCTAAAGCCCGCTATAAAGAGGCATTGGATACTTATCAAAAAATTGTTAGCCAGGGTTATAATTCTGCAGCAGTCTATTTTAATATGGGCAACGCCAGTTATAAGTTGGACGACATCCCATCTGCGCTGCTTTATTATGAAAAAGCACATAAAATATCCCCAAGTGATGAGGATATTAATTTTAATATCAGGTTTGTGAACTCAAAAACAAGCGATAAGATTGAAGAAGTACCAGATTTCTTTTTGAGTGTTTGGTTTAAATCGGTTATTTTAAGTATTTCAGCCAATGCGCTTTCCATACTCAGTCTGGCTTTCGTGTTATCTGGCTCTGCATTTTTAATGGTGTACTTTTTTGCCAATGCCATGCTGATCAAGAAATCTTCGTTTTTTACTGCGGTAATCTTATTCTTCTTGGGAATACTGTCGGTTTTTATATTGAACAGGCAGGCCGGCTATTTTGAAGATCACCATCAGGGGATTATCTTCAGCAGTACTGTTACCGTGAAAAGCGAGCCTGCCGAAACTTCACGCTCGCTTTTCGTAATTCATGAAGGTGCAAAGGTTGATATTTTAGACAAAAATAATGCCTGGATAAAGGTGAAACTCGCCAATGGCAATGAAGGCTGGATGCGGCTGTCAGATTTAAAGGAGATATAATTTCTTCAGCTATTTATTTGTGCGCTCTTTGTTTATCATTTTATAATGTTTTTATTAATGGTCTGAGCTGGGAATAATGATTTTCCTTTTTTTGTCTCTCCTGGCTACAAGTAATAAAAGAGGCAAAGAAGCACCAAAAAACAGTCCGATCAATAAGTAGGAATCAAGATAGCTTAGCATGGATGATTGTTTTATTATCGTCTTTTCAATCAGGAACATCGCTTTTTGCTGAGCATCAAAGAAGTTAATGCCTTTCTGCTGAAACATTCTGGTGTAAGTATCTATCCTTTCTACGGCATTTGTATTATATGGATTGATATGGCTGATCAGATCTACTCTGTGTGCAGCTGTACGCCTGGCCAGGTAAGTGTTAATAATTGAGATCCCAAAAGATCCGCCCAGTTGCCTCATCATGTTATTTAACGCCGTGCCCTGTGGCATGTCCTTAGGTTCGAGTGATGATATCGCCAGTGTTCCCAATGGTACGGTGAGCAGGGCCATGCCTAATGCCCTGAAAATTAATTTTAAAGTGATGGCTGATGCTGAGGTTTCAAAGTTAATGGCCGACATAGAATAGTTAAAATAGATAAAGCAGAGGAAGCCCATTAAAATAATCAGTGCGGGCGACACACCGCGCTGCAGTAACTTTCCTGAGAGTATTAATGCCAGAACAGCCAGTATGGAGCCAGGCAAGAGTAATAATCCTGTTTGGGTGGGCGTAAATCCTAATAAACGTTGTGCTACAACGGGGGTAAGATATATTGACGTGTACATTCCGATGCCGGTAATGAATGTTAAAATTGCCGCTATGCTGAGCGACTTACTCTTGAGTACGCGTAGGTTTACTACCGGATGAGGAGTGTGGAGTTCCCAGAATACAAACCCTCCAAGGCTGAATATGGCTAGAATTGTCAGAAACAGAATATACCCTGCTGCAAACCAATCATCAGTCTGACCGCGTTCCAATACGGTTTGTAATGCCCCGACACCGATACTGAGCAAGATGATCCCAATCCAGTCAATAGTTGCAGGCTTATGCTTTAATTTCGGCTCTGTAAGTATAAAGTAGCATAAAATTGCAGCGGCTATGCCTATCGGGATATTGATGTAAAAAATCCATGGCCAGGAAAAATATTCTGTAATGTAACCGCCAAGTGTCGGACCAATGGTAGGGCCAATGAAAATGCCTATGCCAAATAAAGCACTTGCCGTTGCCTGTTTCTCCTTTGGGAACAGTTCATATACGACTGCTGCTGACACGGAAAGCAATGCTCCGCCTCCTAAACCCTGCAAAAACCTGAATCCTACCAGCTCCCAGATGTTGGCCGAGTTGCCGCACATAAAAGAGCATACCGTAAATAAAATAATTGACCCGATGTAGTATTTTCTGCGGCCCAGGTTTGTGGTTAGAAAGCTTGTCATAGGTATAATAATCACGTTTGCTATGGCATAGGAAGTGATTACCCATGAGGTATCTTCGAGTGTGGCACCCAGGTTTCCACTCATATAGGATAGTGCAACATTTACGATTGAGGTGTCTATCAGTTCCATAATCGCAGCTGCAATTACGGTAATTAAAAGCAATTTTCTTTTTAAGGGGCTCATGATTAATACCAGATGGTATATTTTAGGTGGTGATGAAAGAGTATTTATAATTGTTTTGTAGCGTGTGAGATGTCAAATATTCCGGGGTAAGCCGGGGAGGGGGAATTTTAAGGTTATATGGAGTGTGTTATTAATATACTGATTGGTATATTTAGGTTTAAAATTTTTTAGACCTTTATTTGAGTAATTAACATTTCTACGGTCTTCATTATTTTATCGAGGTTACTCTGGCTATTGGTAACCTTAGCAATCATAATTCCGCCTTCAATCATTGCAATGATCGATAAAGAGAGCTGAGCATAGTCAATGTCCTGCTTAAATTCTCCGGCCTCAGCACCAGCCGAAAGCAACGCCTGGATATTTTTTTTCCAGTTTAATACTGCCTTGGCAGCACGGTCTTTTAAGGGTTCATGGGTGTCATCTGCTTCTATTGAGGTATTTAAAATCGGACACCCACCTTTAGGAAAGTTAGTATTTAAGAATTGGTCGTATACTTTCGTGTATACCATTAGTTTATCGTAGTAGGTTACTTCTCTTTGAATGCGCTGCTGGATCAGCTGGTTCACCCTGCCATAATTGTAATCGAAAACAGCGAGTGCAACTTCTTCTTTATTTTCAAAATTACCATAGATACTGCCTTTAGTTAGGCCTGTCGCTTCAGTCATGTCGGTTAAGGATGTTCCTGCATACCCTTTCTTGTTGAAAATCTCCGCAGTTTTTTCAATGATAAAGGATTTTGTCCGCTCGGCTTTGCTGTATATTCTCTCCATGTGACAAATATACCAAAAGGTATTTAAATTTATACTTATTTTTTTATTCATTTGACCTGGTTTCTTTATTCCTTTGCCCTTGGCAAATAACCCAATTTGAGGTTGATGAGGATATTATTGTTTTGTATCCGGGATTTTGACTAAATTGAGGTGCCTGTAGTAACATTCTTAGAACCAAATTTTAACTTTGGATGTTATGAATTTATACCTAATAAAACTTTACAATTATGGAAACTCAAAATCAGAACTACTACGGAAACGATAATTTGGAACTGGAAGATGCAGTGGAAGGAAATTTGTACCGGGACACTGCTGTCGATAATAGGGAAATCCTCGCAGTATCACCTGCACTGGAAATTAAAAGCGGCACTTCCGGTGATCATCGTCCTGGAGATGCTGACATCAAAAGTGTGCTGAATGACATTGACGATGGGCCAGATGACGACGACGACGATTTGGATGATGAAGATCTGGATGATGATTTAATTGATGATGATCTTATTGATGATGAAGATCCTGATGAGCCTTTTGATATTGATGATGATCTGAGCATTGTGGATGAGGATCTTGATGATGACGATCTCGATGATGACGACTTTTAAGGGGATGACCAGGGGATTTCAGTATTTATGAGCCTTGGTGGAGACATGTTAAATGCTCTTCCCTGCCTTTCTTCTTTTAAATACAACAGCAATCGGATGATCTGAAAGCTGTTGTATTTTAATTGGGCCGGTTTGCAGATGTTCTGTCTGTACCTTTTGTTATCAGTAGCTATTGGTCAATAATTTCCAATAATTTATCCAGGTCGTCTGTAGTATTGTAAAAGTGGAAAGCTACACGGATACCTTTCCCCCGTGCCAGGCAAACCACATTGTTTTCCAGTAATTTCTGAAATTGGCTGTCGTTTATATTCAGGCTGAATATTGAGGAATGTATGTTTCTTTCTACCACAACGGTATCCAGTAAGCCACGTTCGGTAAATGCTGTTTTAGCAAGCTTACTTAATACACCGATACCGGCTTCAATTGCCTTGATCCCCAGGTTCTCCATATATAAAATGGAGTGCTGTAAACTTCCAAAAGCAAGGGTGTCGAGGTGTCCCGGCTCAAAAAATAAAGAAAGTATGGTTTTGTTTTTTAAAAATGGTTCTGTGGGAAAAGGTCTTTTTTGTGCGTCAGTGTATATAAGGGCCGCTGCCTGATCTTTAAGCAAAACAAATCCGTTTCCATATCCTGCAAGCATCCATTTATATCCGCTGGCGATCAGAATATCTAAACCAGACTGATTAAAATCCAATGCTGCTGTACCGCAAAATTGTGTTCCATCAGCGACAATCAATAAGTCTGGGAACATTTGTTTGATTTTTTTAATAAATTCAAGACTGATTTTGTTGCCGCTTATATATTGTACAATGCTAAACGCAAATACAGTAGGCTTGAAAATCATGATTTTCTCTATAATATCATCCTCCAGACGGGCGCTGATCTTAGCGTAGATGCATTCAAATCCCCGGCTCTCCACTGCGTAATTAATGGAAGGATAATCCTCCTGCAGTAATAGAAAACGGTGGTTGGATGATAAGCCCTGGAGGAAAGTGTTGAAGCCAAAAGAAAAGTTAGGAACAAGAAAGGTATGGTCTGCTTTAGCTTTAAAAAAATCAGCTGTGGTTTGTCTGATCTCCTGTAAAAATGTGGCTTGATTATTCCTGAATGCTCCGCCGGAATTGAAGAAATCGAGGTCGTGGTTCACACGCCAGTTGAGCACGGTGCTGGATATAATTCCAGAACTGGCGGTATTAAGATAAGCGCATGTATTTAATATTGGGAATTGCTTTTTGAAATTCATGTAATTCAGGAATGAAGCTTAATGGATATGCAAAAACAGGATTGTAGAGCAGCAATTTAATCGCTATTGCTTTTCGAATCTACTGACGCAATATAGGCGGCCTCAGGCGAGCTTATCTCATTCATACTTTTATGTTTATAGTGTAGCGTATAAAAGTATAAAAAGAGAATCAGATATCAGAATTTAGATCAGAATAGCGTGTGATAATTCTCCGTTGGGGAATAGAGCTGGCTTAATATAAACGCATAAAAAAGCCTCCATCTGTTAAGAAGGAGGCTTTTAACGATTTATAAAATGAGTCTATTAGCTGATTTTAACATTTATCGCATTCAGGCCTTTTTTGCCTTGCTCGACATCGTAGCTTACTGAATCATTCTCACGAATGTTATCTAATAAGCCTGAAGAATGAACAAAGATTTCGCTATCACCATTAGCTGGCACGATAAATCCAAAACCTTTTGTCTCATTGAAAAATTTTACTGTTCCTTGTTGCATTATATTGTTTATTAATTATTCTACAAATATACAATTAATAATCTAATAATCATATTCTTATTTTATTCTGCAGGCAGAAAAATATTTTCACGCTACGGTTATGGTATCAGAAAGACGTTGTCTCGTATGTAGTAGATATGTACTATATCATCTGAATAGCGAATATATCATTGTATTTAGGGAAAATAATATAATCATGCCTTGGCTAAACAATTTATTTTTGAGGATCAGAATATTAACGCCATTTATAAACCTAAGCCTTGTTACGTGGTCACCCATATAGGAGGCAACTGATACATATAGCTTCAATCAACAGTAAAAATATCAAATGAAATTAAATAGTTACTCTATTATAAAAGGTCTGTCTATCCTTCTCTTTGGCCTGTTCAGCTCAGTTTCTTCTGCACAATTGGTAGATAAAACGCCTACGGCAATTCCGCATGTGCCTGTAATCTATAACAGGGAACCCTGGGAAGATCCTCTGGTAAGCGGTATCAACCGTGATCCATCGAGGGCTACAGCATATTCTTATGAAAATATAACAGACGCTGTTAGCGGGAAAAGGGAGAAAACTTCGCGTATGCTTTCTTTGAACGGGGATTGGGACTTCTCTTTTGCTGCCAATCCTTCAGCTGCTCCTAAAGATTTTTATAAAAAGAGAGTAGAAGGATGGAAAAAGATTGAAGTGCCGTCCAATTGGGAAATGAAAGGATATGATAAACCTATCTACAAAAGTGCTGTATATCCTTTCCGTCCGGTGAACCCGCCCTATGTTCCGCAGGATTATAATGGAACAGGAAGCTATCAGCGTACATTTACTATCCCTGAAAGCTGGAAGAATATGAATGTTACCCTGCATTTTGGAGGAGTAAGCTCGGGCTTTAAAGTATGGCTGAACGGTGAGTTTCTGGGATATGCAGAAGACAGCTTTTTATCGTCTGAATTTAATATTACACCTTACCTGAAACCAGGTCAGAATATGGTGAGTGTACAGGTTATCAGGTGGACTGATGGTAGCTTTCTGGAGGATCAGGATCATTGGCGGCTGAGCGGTATTCACCGGGAAGTAATGTTACTGGCTGAGCCTAAGCTGCGTATTGCTGATTTTCAGTGGCAGGCAAAGCTGGATAAAGATTATAAAGATGCGGTTCTGAGTATCAGGCCGAGAATTGAAAACCTTACAGGAAAAGAAGTGCTGGGATATAAAATAAAGGCATTATTATTTGATAAGAATGGTAAGAATGTACTCACAGCACCTATGGAGCGAAATGCTGAAAGTATTATCAATGAAATTTATCCGAGACTGGACAATGTGAAATTTGGATTGCTGGAGACGAAGCTGAAGAATCCTGATAAGTGGAGTGATGAAATACCGAACTTGTATACCCTGGCGCTTTCACTCGAAGATAGTGTAGGGAATGTATTGGAGGTGAAAAGTTGTAAGATCAGCTTCAGGAGTATTGAGTTTTCTAAAACCAACGGCAAATTATTAATCAACGGAAAGGAAACTTATTTATATGGAGTAAACAGGCCTGACCATGACCCTGTTAAAGGTAAAGCTTTGAACCGCGCGGATATTTTAAAAGATGTACAGACAATCAAACGCTTCAATTTTAACTGTATCCGTACGAGCCACTATCCAATGGATCCTTATCTGTACGATCTGTGTGATGCTTATGGGATATTGGTTATTGATGAGGCCAACCTGGAAACACATGGCCTGGGAGGGAAATTAAGCAACGATCCACAATGGACAGCTGCTTATCAGGAAAGAAGCAGCAGGATGGTGATGCGGGATAAAAATCATCCTAGTATTATTATCTGGAGCCTGGGCAATGAGTCTGGCCGCGGACCTAACCATGCGGCGATGGCTGCCTGGATCCATGATTTTGATATTACACGCCCTGTACACTATGAACCAGCAATGGGAAATCCGCGGCTGGAAGGGTATATGGACCCAAGTGATCCCCGCTATCTGAAGCCTAATGACCATTCACACCGCCTGCAAAATCCACAGGATGCCTCGTATATTGATATTGTAAGCCGTATGTATCCTGGAGTATATACACCGAAATTATTGGCAGAACAGGATAATGGCGACAAGCGCCCTATATTCTTTGTTGAATATGCGCATGCTATGGGGAATTCTGTAGGCAATATGAAAGAATTTTGGGATGCATTCCGTTCTACACCAAGGATTATCGGAGGCTGTATATGGGAATATAAGGATCAGGGGATATTAAAGAAAGACAGTGCTGGCGTAGATTTTTATGCCTATGGTGGTGATTTTGGGGAGAAATATTTCGACAATTTCACGATTAAAGGTGTTGTTGCATCTGATGGAAGACCGAAGGCGGCAATGTATGAATGTAAGCGTGTGTACCAGGGAGCGGAGACTGAAATCGTCGATGCTGCAAAAGGATTGATTAAAATAACTAACCGATATGCAGTACATAACTTGTCTGCTTTTACGGCAACCTTAATTTTCCGCAAAGACGGTCAGGTGGTCAGCCATAAAATACTATCACCAATAAACTTATCGGCAGGCAGGGACACGCTGATTAATATTTCAAGATACTTCCCTAAAATGGAAGCAGGAGCAGAGTATCTCGGCGAGATTCATTTTATCCTGGCAAAAGAAGAACTATGGGCGCCTGCAGGTCATGAAATGGCATCAAACCAGTTTGCCCTGACCAATCTGGTTAAAAATACACCGGTAAGCAACAGCTATCCACAGCTGGCATCGGGAGAGGATACTGATGTCTATAAATTAAGCGGCAAAAACTTTCAGCTCTATTTTAATAAGCTTAATGGGGCACTGAGTTCCTTTATATGGAATGGTAAAGAGCAGGTGCAATCGCCTCTTTTACCTCATTTCACGCGCCCGCTAACTGATAATGATAAACGCGGCTGGAAGTCGAATAAGAAATTGAAGCAATGGTATTCGCCCGATTTAAAGCTGAAATCCATCAGGATGGAACGCTTAAGCGAAGGCCTGGTGACGATCAGCAGCACTTATACGCTTATTCACGACAGTGCATCGGTTACGGTTAAATATTCGTTAAATGGAAATGGCGTACTTAAAGTGGATTATAACCTGCAAACTTTGTCAGGTTTGCCAAATATTCCGAAAGTGGGCATGCAGGGTGGTATTAACAGGGCATATGATACCGTGTCATGGTATGGTAAGGGGCTGCTGGAGAATTACATAGATCGCCGTTATGGTTTCGATGCCGCAGTTTATACACAGCAACTAAGCGAATTTATGGAGCCTTATGCTGTTCCCCAGGAAAATGGGAACCGTACTGATGTGAGATGGATGTACTTTTCTGATAAAAATGAAGGACTGGTCTTTGTCGCTGATAGCTTGTTAAGCATGAGCGCCTGGCCCTATACGGAAACAAATATTGAATCGGCCAGGCATACCAATAAACTGAAAGATGCCGGCTATCTTACTATAAACGTAGACCTTATACAAATGGGTGTTGGGGGAAATGACAGCTGGAGCAATGAAGCTGCACCGCTGATACAGTACCAGATCCCTGCAAAAGGATATAAATATAGTTTTTACCTTTTCCCTTTAACTAAAAAAGATAAGATAAGCGAAAAGGTAAAAACTATAAGGTTCTAATTTTAGGGGTAACCTATGGCCTGTTTACCGGGTAACATAAAGGGATTTAGTATTTCCCTTTATGCTTTTTATTTTTCCAAATAGCGGTGCGGAATCAAATTTATCGAAGTACCTGATATTTACTTTGCCAATGGACTTTACTTTTCCTTTAGGATCGTGCATGTCGAATGTGGTATAATAGGTAAACGCAATAGGCCCGATGGATTTGAGTGCACCGAAATCATTGAACATGTCAAACTTATTGTAATAGTTGAATTTGATATTTCCGAGTGACTTGATCGCTCCCCTGGGGTCGTGCATGTCATAATCGTTGTAGTAAGTAACAGACATACCTTCAATGGATTTTATTTTACCATTATCGCCTTTGTTTATAAAATCATTGTAATAGCTGATTTTTAGCTTGCGATATATTTTTATCTTTTCATCGCTTTGGCCGGAGGTGCCCATTGTTGCATCATAATCTTCATAGTAGAGATTTTCTTTTTCGATATTGCTATCGATATATTCTATTTCCCCCTTACTGTTTAACCCCAAAATCAGGCTATTATCGAGGATCAGCTCAATCGACCGGATTCCTTTCTCATGATCAGAAATTTTGAAACTTGCACTGGTTATGCTCTGTGATTTAGATAGTATACTGATAGTTGTCAATAAAGTAATCAGCAGCAGGCTTTTCCTATTCATTTTATATATGGTTTATTGTTCTTAACGTATAAATATATGGTTTTAGACTTATGACTGTTAATTTTGAAGAAAGTTTAAAATCTGAATAAATAAGGCTTGTTGTTAATGTCCGATTGTTATATTTGAATTTTACTAAAACTCCTATTATGACATATTGTTTAGCAATAAAGGTCAAAGAAGGCCTGGTTGCAATAGCGGATACTAGGATAACTTCCGGATCTGATACTACCGAAAAAAAGAAAGTGTATATTCAGCAAAAAGATAAGTACTCCCTTTTTATTATGACCAGCGGATTGCGCTCGGTACGTGATAAAGCGGTTTTGTATTTCAAAGAGCTGATTGATGAAGGAGCGGAGCATAATAAGCTGTATAAGGCTGTTAATGCTTTTGGTGCCCAGATTAAGCGTGTAGCAAAGGAAGACAGGGAGGCTCTGGACCAGGCAGGACTGAAGTTTAACTTACACACCATTATTGGAGGTCAGTTAAAGGACGACGAGGAGCATAAGCTTTTTTTATTATACCCCGAAGGCAACTGGGTAGAGCTTGGCGAAGGAGCCCCATTTGTGGTAATTGGGAATTCGGGCCATGGAAAGGCTATCCTCAACAGGACGCTTACCAGCGAATCGAGTATGCACCTTGCATTGAAAACCGGCTTTCTTTCGTTCGACTCTACTCGTGTAAGTGCCAATGATGTTGATTTCCCCATTGATGTGGTACTTTATCACAACAATAGCTTCGGAATGATTGAGCAGCGCTATGGGAAGAAAGACCTGGAAAGTATTTCTGAGCAATGGGCTGATGAACTGAAAACAGCTCTGAATAAAATCCCTGAGGAATGGATGGATATCGCGTTTAATAAAATGCATTTACCTAACGAAAAAACCATATGAAATTTGAAGTCTCTGCAAAATTAGCTTACCAGGCACTAAGCCCATCAACACTTTCGTTGAATATTGAGCCTTTTAGATCCCCGGGACAGCAGGTTTTGGAAGAGACATTTCTATCTGTCCCGGAGCTAAAAATGAATAACGGATATTCTATTACTCCCGGAGAAAAACGGATTAAGATTATAGAGATCCCTGATCCGGGATTAATTACTTTTGAATATAAAGGTATAGTGGAGAACAGCTTTGAAGTTATTCCGGCAGAAAAACTCTATGATGTGCCTATCAGTCAGATGCCCATGTCTGTCTTATCCTATCTCAATCCAAGTCGTTACTGCCAGTCGGACAGGCTATATAAGTTTGCTTTCAACAAGTTCGGAAGTATCGACAATGCGTATGAAAAAGTGATTGCTATCCGCGACTGGATTTACAATAATGTAGAATATGCTAGTGGCTATACTACGCCACAGACATCGGCAAACGACACGATCACTGAGCAGATCGGGGTATGCCGTGATTTTGCACATTTAGGCATTGCTTTATGCAGAGCTATGACTATCCCCGCGCGTTATTTTACTTGTTACGCCTATCAGTTAAAACCAGCGGATTTTCATGCCTGCTTTGAGGTTTACCTCGGTGGAAATTGGATTGTCGTGGATGCCACTAAACTGGTGCCTGTTACCGGACTGATAAAAATTGCTACAGGAATTGACGCCACCGATACTGCTCTGGCGAGTATATTTGGTAATCTCAGGTTCCAGAGCCTGGAAGTGAATACGCTTTTGCTGAGTGATAATTTCCTCGATGTTGAAGATAATATGGCTTTGCAGGGTTACAGCTACCATTAAAAACCTGCTCATAGCCTGGCTGTTTTCATGATTATAATGGTATCCTTACAGATGCAAAACTTACATGCACAAAAAAACAGTACCTGAATTAACGGGTACTGTTTTAATAAAAATTGATAACAAACTATGAAAACAGAAATTCTTATATAGGATTAAAATGGATCAGTAAGTGCGCTTACACGGATCAGTTTTTTATTAACGAATTCCTCAATACCCAGTCCTGAGAGCTCACGTCCGTATCCCGAACGTTTTGTTCCGCCAAAAGGAAGATCAGGCGCGGTCCATGTAGGGTGATTAATGAAGACCATGCCGGTATCTATCTGATCGGCTACACGTTTGCCACGTTCGATATCACTGGTAAATACGGAGCCACCAAGACCAAATGATGAATCATTTGCTAGTTTAATGGCTTCTTCTTCATTAGCCACTCTGTAAAATGAAGCAACCGGGCCGAATAACTCTTCATGATAAGCAACCATGCCAGGTTTAAGATCTGTTAATATGGTAGCTTCCATGAAAGCTCCCTCACGGTCAATTCTATGTCCCCCGAGCAGCACTGTTGCTCCGGCATCAACTGAATCCTGAACCTGACGCGCGATGTCTGCTGCAGCTTGTTCACTGCTTAGTGGTCCGAGTTCAGTATCTCCATCAAGCTGGTCGCCCACTTTCAGTACTTCCAGTTTTTGTTTGAACTTAGCAATAAATTCATCTGCTACAGCTTCAACCACAATAAGGCGTTTCGCTGCAACACAGCATTGTCCTGTATTATTCATACGGCCTATCACTGCCCATTCCACTGTTTTATCGATATCGGCATCTTCAAGGACGATGAAAGCATCATTTCCTCCAAGTTCAAGAGTGGATTTTTTCAGGTATTTCCCTGCTACGGATGCAATGCTGCTTCCTGCTGCTTCACTTCCTGTAAGTGCTACACCTTTAATACGGTCGTCTGCTGCTAATTCCGAAGCTCTTGCGCCAGAAAGAAGCAGGTTAGTATACACTCCGGCAGGGGCACCTGCATTTTTAAATAGCTCTTCGATAGCAATGGCGCATTGCGGAACGTTCGACGCATGTTTTACCAGTACAACATTTCCAATCATGATATTTGGTGCTGCAAATCGCGCTACCTGATAGAATGGGAAATTCCAGGGCTCGACACCAAGGAGAACGCCTACAGGTGAAGAACGGATAATGGCCTCACCTGCTTCCGGATGAAGAACTTTATCGGCCAGAAATCCTTCTGCATAAGTACCATAATAATCAAATATATCTGCACTCAGGTCTATCTCCGCCCGGGCCTGTGCAATAAGCTTTCCCATTTCAAGGGAAATTGTCTGTGCAAGCTGTTCTTTATGCTCACGCATCAGTACGGCTACTTCATGTAATAATGTTGCGCGTTCGGGGTATGATGTTTTACGCCAGGTTCCAAATGCTGTTTCTGCCTGCGCAACTGCAGCTTCTAATGCTTCAGGACTCATTTCAGAGAATGTTTTAACTACCTGATTGGTGCTGGGGTTAATGGTTTGAATTGCCATAGTCTATAATTTTATAATTTAATATTTGGTTACAGGTGAGTAAAGCGTCAAAATAACTGACCTGAAATCAGGCCTCATGATCAAAATTCGAATAAAATTGACCGTGTTGTGATGACGATGGTTATGTATTTGAGTGATATTAATCATATTAACGCTATAGACGCACAGATTAATACGTTGCTGTTAATCTTGACAAGGAAGGGACAAATGTCTGGTTTGGACAGCGCTGGAATAAAATCTATTAAAATAGTAGATTATGTATATATTTACAGGGAGTATTGAAGTACTATTAAATGAATGCAGATAAATGGACGATTACAAAAGTAATACTATAAATCAACTGACGGATAGGGAAGGCTTTAAAATCCTTGTAGTAGGAGATAGTGCCGAACTGATTGAAGCGCTTGCTGTGTTGGAAAGAAAGAATAAGGCTATCCATTCTGATCTTGTTAGTGACAATGGAGTTACTGATTTGTCGTCTCCGGTCTATAGTGAAGAAACTATTTCAGGATACGACCTGATTTTAATTAAACAATCGGATACACCGCTGAATCATCATATCAGAAAAATAGCCGCACAGAAAGGAATTCTGGTCTCATTGATTGCCCATGAAAGCCTGAAGATTATGCCTGTGAGGACCTATGGATTCCGTGATGAGGTTTATTGGAAAAGGTTTGCCGGAAGATGCCTTTTCGCTCTTGCTTTTATAATAGTGGGACACGCTGTTTCTTCTTTTTACCCCATGCATAACTTGTTTAATGCTTTTAAAATATTTGCGTTGAATATTGATCTTGATGCGGCTTTTGGCTGGATGGTACTGGCGGGTTTTGTAGCACAAATGGTAGATGGAGCACTTGGGATGGGATACGGGGTAATCTCAACGACTGTATTGCTTTCTACCGGGCTTAATCCTGCTGCAATCAGCGGGAGTATCCACACTGCGGAGATGTTTTCCAGTGGTGCATCGGGCTTTAGCCATTACCGGTTTGGAAACGTAAATAAGAAGCTATTTAAAACATTGTTGCTCCCGGGGGTACTCGGTGCAGTTGTTGGCGCATTATTACTATGCTTTTTGGGCGAGGCCTATGGGAGCTGGCTGCGTCCTCTGTTATCTTTTTACACTTTATTACTTGGTGGACGTATTCTTTTAAATGCTTTCAGAAAGAA
This sequence comes from Sphingobacteriales bacterium, assembly GCA_015655115.1. Classification (GTDB taxonomy): domain Bacteria; phylum Bacteroidota; class Bacteroidia; order Sphingobacteriales; family Sphingobacteriaceae; genus Pedobacter. Next base: position 4,383 of record JAATFQ010000154.1, on the reverse strand, counting down.
GAACGAATCCAGAAAGGTCAAACATGCTGGCTGGCTGGCCGGCGCAGGTGGTTTTCTTGATTCTTTTGGCGGTGGCGGATGGGGACCTCTGGTCACGAGCACGCTGATTGCAAAAGGTAAAACACCAAGGTATATTATAGGTACAGTAAGCCTGACTGAATTTTTTGTTACACTGGGCAGTGCGCTTACTTTTTTCGTTATCCTGGGCACAAGTCATATTCAGACCATAGCAGGGTTAATTATTGGGGGACTTCTTGCAGCGCCTGTTGCTGCGAAACTTGCTGGTAAGTTAAATACGAAAACGATATTGATCCTGGTTGGTACATTGGTAATTATTTCCAGTCTGCGTACGCTGGTTAAGACTGCAGGGTTGATTTAAGGGATCAAATACCTCTTTTCCGGGTATAGTATCCGCTAAGTGACAAGCGGTTATGTTTTGATGGTGGTGTCTTTACTTGCCTTGCTGTTAATTTTATCCTTTATAGCTGTAATTTTTTCTTCATAAATTCGTTATTCTTCAACTTTATACCCTAAAACTGAATATAGGTTGTTTAGTTATTGAAGGTTAAAACTATTTATGAAATCGAAATTATACGTAACTCTGTTAGTCGCAGCTCTGTTTGGCTGTCAAGGAAAAGAAAATGTAAAGACTTATACTCCCCGGGAATTGAAGGGTACTGAAAGTTTTAACCAATATCCGCAAAAAGGAGGGGATAGCCTTTCTGTTTATAATCTAAACGGTGCGGAGCCGGGGCAGAATGGAGGTGAAGAAAAGGAATCCTTCCGCGTGAAATTTGGCGATACTATCGTCAATATCCAGTCAGGTACATCTGATAAAAATTTAGTTACAGGTGCTTTCTCCTTTGCGCAGTTTATCAATAGTCAGAAGACCTGTCTATTAGTCCAGTCGGCCGATAGTACCGGGTTAACAGCTCCGTTTTATTTAATCACCTTAAAAGGCCGTCAGCTTGAAATTGTAAGTTTGTACAGGCCTTCGACCAGTAAAGAAGACAGTCGCTTTACCAAGGGGGCTACAAAAATCGGTCGCTCTGGCTATCTGGTCAACAATGATTTTTTCATCACTACAGTTAATGCCAAAGTTTACTTTCTAAAAAGGCAAAATGAGGAAGAAAGAATCCAGGGTATTCACTTTTTGAATTCACCCGACCGGCATACGCTGGTTTTTCTGGTTTCTTCCTCATTATATCAGGTTCATTATCCAACAGGGACAGTATTTACACAACCGCTATCTTCAAAGGTACCTGCTCAGCCAGGGGCTATGTTTGCGTGGATACAGCATAACTTCAGCTGGCAGAAAAATGCTGCTGGTATTTCTTTCTTAAAGAAAAATGTTGAAGATGATAAAATAATTGATGCGAGAGATCTTAAACCGGCACGAAAATTGTAAATTCAGCTATGTTCAGCAGCGCCTGAATAAACGTGTTCTTTTACATTTTAAAATATTTTTTTGAATTTGTGAAATATCACCCTATTATGTGATTAACATCATAGTTATTGATCATATATGTGCTTACATTTGAATTATAATCTTAATACAGATCATTATGAAAACAGATACACAAGCCATTCAATTCGTGCCAGGAGAATGGAATTCAACAATCAACGTTTATGATTTTGTTGTTAAAAATATCCGGCCTTATCTTGGAGAGTCAACTTTCTTAGAAGGCCCAACCCCTAGAACAACTAGTTTATGGGAAGCCTGTAAAGCTGTGCTGTTACAGGAAAGAGCGAATAATGGTATTCTTGCAATTGATACAGAAACCATTTCGAATATTACTGCCTTCAGACCAGGCTATATCAAAAAAGAAGACGAAGTGATCGTAGGACTTCAGACTGATCAGTTATTGAAAAGATCAATGAAACCTTTCGGTGGCATCAAACTGGTTGAGTCGGCTGTTAATGAACGCGGATTGAAAGTGTCGGAAAGAGTTGTTGATATTTTCAACTATGCAAAAAATCACAATGAAGGTGTCTTTAATGCTTATGATGCTGAGATTCGTGGTTTCCGTTCAAAACATGTGTTAACAGGTTTACCTGATAACTATGCGCGTGGACGTATCATTGGTGACTTCCGCAGGATTGCATTGTATGGTATTGATCAGATTATAAAATCTAAAAAAGCCGATTTATTAAATGTTGGCGGTGAAATGACCGAACATAAAGTTCGTTTACGTGAAGAGATCAATGCTCAGATCAGTGCACTGAAAGATATGGTGACTATGGCAGCAGAATATGGCTGTAACATTGCTCTTCCTGCGCAAAATGCAACAGAGGCTGTTCAATGGGTTTATTTTGCTTATCTATCTGCTGTTAAAGAACAAGACGGTGCAGCAATGTCACTGGGTAATGTTTCTTCATTCCTCGATATATTTATTGAAAGAGATCTGGAAAGCGGATTGATAACAGAAGATCTCGCACAGGAAATGATTGACCAGTTTGTCATGAAATTACGTGTAGTTCGTCATTTACGTCCTGCATCTTATGATGACATCTTTGGTGGTGATCCAACATGGGTAACTGAATCAATAGGTGGTATTTTGAACGACGGACGTACTAAGGTTACTAAAACATCTTACCGTTTCTTACAGACATTATATAACCTGGGTGCTTCTCCGGAACCAAACTTAACAGTTTTATGGTCTGAGCAATTGCCACAGAACTTTAAAAACTTCTGTGCACAGGTTTCTATTGATACTTCATCTATTCAGTATGAGAATGATGACCTGATGCGTACTAACCGTGGATCTGATGATTATGGTATTGCCTGCTGTGTTTCATTCCAGGAAATCGGAAAATCAATTCAGCATTTTGGTGCCAGGGCTAACTTACCTAAAGCATTGCTGATTGCATTGAACGGTGGCAGGGAAGAACATGATGGTGTAGAGCTGATTAAAAACATCCCTGCTATCCCTGATGGTCAGTTGGATTACGATATCGTATTTGATGTGTTTAAACGTACATTGAGTGAATTGGCAAGGGTATATGCCAAAGCAATGTTCATTATCCACTACATGCACGATAAATACTACTATGAAAGAGCACAAATGGCTTTTGTAGATAGTGATCCACGTATCGACATTGCTTATGGTGCTGCAGGAATTTCAATTATTGCCGATTCATTATCTGCAATTAAATATGCAAAAGTAACTCCAATACGTAATGAAAAAGGACTGACAGTTGATTTTGTTATCGAAGGTGAGTATCCTCAATATGGAAATGATGATGACCGTGTAGATACAATCGCACAGGAAGTTACTAAATTCTTTATCGGAGAATTACGTAAACATGCTACTTATAAAAACTCCACTCCAACATTGTCATTGCTGACGATTACTTCAAATGTAATGTACGGTACTAATACTGGTGCTACTCCTGACGGACGTAAAGCTGGAGAACCATTTGCCCCGGGTGCTAACCCTATGCATGGCAGAGATAGCAGTGGTGCTATTGCTTCATTGAACTCTGTTTCTAAACTGGATTACAATGACGCACAGGACGGAATTTCTAATACTTTCTCTATGATTCCAAAATCATTGGGCGATGACAGAACAGAACAGGTGCATAACCTTTCTAATACTTTAGATGGTTACTTCAAACAAGGAGCACACCACCTGAACGTGAACGTCCTTAACCGCGAAACGCTGATTGATGCTTACGAACATCCTGAAAATTACCCTCAGTTAACTATCAGGGTTTCAGGTTATGCTGTTAACTTCGTGAGATTGTCAAGAGCACACCAACTGGAAGTGATTACCAGAACTTTCCACGAAAGAATGTAATATCGAGTGTTCATGTGTATATAGTAGAGCCAGATCAGTAAAATGATCTGGTTCTTTTTTATTGATTACCTTTATAATATGTATTTACCATTACAAGACATTGATGCTGCTAAGTTGAATGAAAATGATCCCGATCATTTAAGAATCCATTCTCTCGAAACATTTGGTACTCATGACGGCCCTGGGATCAGGATGGTTGTCTTTGTACAGGGATGCCAGTTCAGATGCCTTTACTGCCAGAACCCGGATTCTCTCGATGTGAAGGGCGGAACGATAGTGGAGATTAAAGAATTGGTTAGACGGGCTGTACGTCAGAAAAACTATTTTGGAACAGAAGGCGGCGTCACAGTATCCGGAGGCGAACCTCTCCTGCAAAGAAGTAAACTGACTACCTTTTTTAAACAGCTGCATGAAGAAGGAATCAATACCTGCCTGGATTCAAACGGACGGTTAAATACTCCTGAAGTACATGAGCTGCTCGAATATACGGACATCCTTTTACTGGATGTTAAACATATCAATGAGGAATGGCATCTGAAACTGACAGGGCAGTCTAATAAAACCTCTCTGAACCTCGCAGCTT
>JAATFQ010000018.1 GCA_015655115.1 Sphingobacteriales bacterium | reverse complement strand
TTTATTTGTCTTTTCTTGATTTTTATTTTCTGGTTGCTCTCTATGGCATTTTAATGCATTTAAGGCATTTTTTATTACGTTCTTTTAAATCAGCTGTTTAACAGCGTGATTCCGGTTTCCCTGATACCTGATATTGAACACATTTAAACCTATCTGTTATATCTTAGTCACACTCTTAGTTTTATACTGGCTATGATGGATAGAAATGAGAATTTTTCCCGATTAAAACACCTCTATAACAGAGCTGGCTTCGGCGCGGCGTATACGGATTTGCTGCGGTTGAGTAAGAAAAAAATTGATCATGCTGTGGAGGAGCTGCTGAAGGTGCCTGATCTGCCTCCGGATTTAACAACTGTTACTTTTGATGGGTTTAAACAGGAGCAACTGCTGCTGGAGGGACTAAAGAAAAAGATGATGCTTACCCCGGAGCAAAAGATGGAGCGGGTGCAGATAACAAGAACACGATTTGGAAATAGCCGGCAGTTGAATGTGGATTGGATGCTGCGCCTTGCGGATACAAACTACCCTCTGCTGGAGAAGATGACGCTATTTTGGCATGGGCATTTTGCCTGTCGCAGTGATATCCCTTATTTCTCTATGCAGCTGAACAATGTACAGCGTGCTCATGCGCTGGGAAGTTTCAGGACGCTGCTGCTGGCGGTGTCTAAAACCCCTGCCATGCTGCAGTATCTGAATAACCAGCAGAATAGAAAGGGGCATCCTAATGAGAATTTTGCCCGTGAGCTGATGGAGCTTTTTACCATTGGCCGCGGAAATTATACGGAAGATGATGTGAAAGAATCTGCCCGCTCATTTACGGGATGGAAGTTTGATGAGGATGGCAATTTCCTGTTCAACACGAAATTGCATGATGCTCAAAACAAGACCTTTTTTGGTTATACTGGTGCCTTTGATGGGGAGGCTGTTATTGATATGATCCTTAAAAAACCTGCTGCGGCTACATTTATCTGCAGGAAGCTGTATATCTTTTTTGTAAATGATGTGCCTGATGAGGGGCATGTGAAGGAGCTTGCTGCACATTTTTATGCGCATGATTATGATATCAGGGAGGTACTAAGGAAATTGTTTACAGCGGAATGGTTTTATACTAAAGAAAATACAGGCAATAAGATTAAATCGCCTGTGGAGCTTTTAACAGGGCTAAGCAGGCGGTTTTATGTGAAATATGCACAGCCGGAGGTACTGGTGCGGCTGGAGTCGGGCCTGGGCCAGTATTTATTTAATCCGCCGAATGTGGCCGGATGGGCCGGCGGCAGGAGCTGGATTGACAGCTCTTCGCTGATGCTGAGACTGCGGCTGCCCTCACTGATTCTGAATAATGGCAGGATTGACTTTGAGGGGAGGGGCGACCCGGAAGATGAGGCTTTGATTGCGCTGAATGGTAAGAAAAAAGTGGCAAATGCAGATATGGAGGCTACGGCAGACTGGTCCCGCTTTATGGCTACGCTGCCAAAGGGGATAAAGCAGGCCGAATTGGCTGCTTTTATTTTAGCACCTCCTTTGAATAGTATGGTAAATGATGTGGTAATCCGTAATACGAATTTGAAAAATGTAGTGGTGGTGCTGACGAGTATGCCTGAATACCAGTTGTGTTAGTTAATCAAAAAATAAGATTGTGGAAAGAAGAGACTTTTTAAAGCATGGTGCTTTTGCAGCTGCAGGAGCAATGCTGATGCCCGCGTTCATGAAGCCTTTTGAAGCGCTGGCACTGGATGAACTTAGTTTGTTTAAAAACCTGGTTGTAGTACAGCTTTCTGGCGGCAATGATGGGCTGAATACTGTTATTCCATTTGCGGATGATATTTATTACCAACAGAGAAGTGGCATCGCCATCAGGCCGGAGGAGGTAATTAAGCTGAATGACCGGCAGGGGCTGAATCCTAATCTGGCAGAACTGCGTGAGCTGTATGACCAGGGCTGGATGTCGGTAATCAATGATGTGGGCTACCCTAATCCGGACCGCTCGCATTTCCGCTCTATGGATATATGGCAGACGGCGAGCTATGCGAATGAATACCTTTCTACGGGCTGGATTGGCCGTTACCTGGATGCTTCGTGTAAAGGGGAGCTGAGCTCTTTCACGGCTATTGATGTGGATGATAATCTTTCTTTGGCCATGAAGGGGCGACTGAAGAACGGGATAGCGCTGAAAGACCCTGCAACATTGCAGCGCAATACAAATGTTCCTTTTTTTAAGGAGATGGTGAATAGTGGAAAGGCGCACCTGGATGAGGATAACCTGGGTTACCTGTATAAGACGATGATTGAAACATCGTCATCGGCCAATTACATTCAGCAGACTTCCAGGCTGTATAAATCTGCCGGTATTTACCCTGACTCTGCTATTGCCGGACAGCTGAAGACAGTATCAAAGTTTATTTGTTCCGGATTAAAAACACGGGTTTATTATGTGTCGCTGAGTGGTTTTGATACGCATGTGAATCAGAATGCACAGCAGGGAAGGTTGCTGAAACAGTATGCTGAAGGAATGAATGCTTTTATACATGACCTGCAGCAGCATGATAAATTACAGGATACTTTGGTGCTTACATTTTCTGAATTTGGCAGGCGTGTAGCACAGAATGCGAGTAATGGTACTGACCACGGTACGGCAAACAGTATGTTTGTTTTTGGGGGGCGACTAAAGAAGGCGGGAATAGTGAATGCTGCGCCTGACCTTGCTGATCTGGATAATGGGGACCTGAAGTTTAAGGTTGATTTTAGGGAGGTATATGGGACTGTTTTGGATAAATGGTTAGACGTAAATAATGAGAAAGTATTAAATAAACGCTTTAATACGCTTGATTTTATTTAAATTACGGAGATAATGCTTCACATTTAGCTATAGTGTTCATTTTTTTTATTTTGATGGATTAAATACTGGAATTCTTAGATTTGAAGTAATGAAGGAGCTGTTTTTTCTACTTTTATCGGGGACTGGGTTTTGTTTTTTTTATTTTTGCACTTGTTTTCTTACTCAAACCTTCAGAAACCTCATTCAGACGGAGAATATTAGGGGTGACTTTCCTTGTTCTATGCTGGTATGTGCTTACTGCATACCTCATAATAAACCGTATAATGATACAGCTTCCTTTTTTGTTTAGAGCTGGGGTGCCCTTGTATTATATGGTGCCGCCCCTGATATTAATATACGTACGTTGTATATATACTCAGGAACACAACTTCAGGAAATATGATTGGGTACATTTTATACCTTTTGTACTCGCCTTTATTGATTTGTCACCCTATTTTTTTCTAACTTCTAATGCCGTAAAACAGGCAGAATTAATAAGATGTACAAATATTCCACTGGCTTTAGGTACAGTTGGAAGTGGTTTTTTACCTGCTGTCTGGCATTATGTTTTCCGTGGCATACATGGTGTGATCTATCTGTCCTTTACCTGGAGAGTGGTATTAAAAAAGAATATGGTCCGGAAAAGAGAGGACAGAGAAGCCAGGACATTTGCCGGCATGTTTACCTTTCTATATCTGGGCAATATCATTAATAGCAAGGATATCCTTACGCAGCAGAGCTGGCTGGAATTATATCATCTGAATTCATTCTATAATATGACAATTTTTTTGATGCTGCTGGGCTTAATGATCATGTGCATATTTTTTATCTCCAACCCATCTATTTTAGATGAAAATATAGCAAGCTTACACGTTGAAAATCAAAATGCTGATTCAGAAAATCAAGTGACCGTCAATGCGGATAAAATTACGCAGGAACTGAAACAAGAGCTCTGTCCTGATTTTTTAGCTGATTTTTTGCCCCGTTTGGAGGACTTGATGAAGCGTACGCTAATTTTTAAGCAGAAAGGGATAACGGTAAATGAGGTAGCCCGGATACTGGATGTTGCTCCACATATGCTGTCTGGGGTGCTTAACAATCATTATAACCAGCGGTTTACTGATTTTATCAATCAATATAGAATAGCTTATGTGATTGAGCTCATCGAGTCTGACCTGGCTTATAAGCAGTTTACTATTGAAGGGCTATCATTAGAGGCGGGCTTTTCATCAAGGGCGCCATTTTACGCTGCTTTTAAAAAATATACAGGTACTACGCCATCTGATTACCTCAGCAAACGGCCTCAATAAGTTCAATGTTGCAGATTATACTCCTGTTTGTTGTATCATCTTTTAAAACAAGACATAATTGGGTTTAAATAAGATTGTGGGGTGCTTAGCTTTGACGAAATATCTATATCTGATTTTTAACTGAACTCTTCTTATGTCTAATCCCGTTTTGAATCCTAATAGTCAAAATGAACATCCTACCTATAAATGTCCGAAATGTGGTACGTACACGGATTACCGGATTCCCCGTGCTTTATTTGTTAAAACTTTTTTGTCTTTTGTCCCGCTGAAAAGATACTGGTGCCCGAAATGTTTCAACCGCTTTTATATTAAAGGAGCGCAAATTCTAAGGTAATCAATTGAATGCTCAAGTAGCTGAGCATTCAATTGATATTGAGTGGTATCCTGTTTGAAAAGTAGATGGGGTGCAAAAGATATTGCTATTTAGTTTCAGGAGCTTTATCTATCAGTTCCATAAACTGGTCCAGCTTAGGAGTGATGATGATCTGTGTGCGCCTGTTTTTGATCTTGCCAGCTTCGGTATCATTGCTGGCAACTGGGTTGAACTCTCCGCGTCCGCCGGCAGTTAATCGTTTAGGCTCTACACCATATGTATTTTGTAATGACTGAACTACGGATGATGCTCTCAAGGCACTGAGATCCCAATTGTTGCGGATGTTGGTTTTAGTGATCGGTACGTTATCGGTATTGCCTTCAATGAGGACATCGTAATCGCTATAGTCTTTAATGATTTTGGCAATCTTGTTCAGTGTTTCACCTGCCTGATCGGAAATTTCATAGCTTCCTGATTTGTATAGCATATTGTCTGACAGGGAAATGTAAACTACACCTTTCAGTACTTGTACATCGACATCTTTGAGTTCCTCACGACTTAATGAACGTGTAAGGTTGTTGGTAAGTACCATATTGAGTGAGTCGCTTTTGTTTTTGGTGTTGATGAGGTGCTGGATATATTTGTTTGAAGCGTTAATCTCATCGACAAGTTTAGAGACATTTACATTGCCCTGGCTGGTGGATGTTAAACATTTATCCAGTGCAGCCTGTAAGGCAGTGAGGTTTGACCGTTCTGAAGCCAGCTGCTCTTCGAGGCTCTTTGCTCTGGAGTTTACAGAGGACAATTCCCGCTGATTTTCCTGATATTTTTTGTTAAGGTCTGAGTTCCTCGTTTGCAGATCGGCATAGCTTGTTTGTAAGGCACCATACTCTTTTTTACTTACACAACCTTGAGACACCAGCACAATTGATAGTAAGGCTACGGGAATAATTGATAGTTTCATCTTTTTATTTTTTAATTTAATAAATTGGATTATGCTTAAGGTAGATCATCTGGTAACGCATAGATCGTGCCAGTTAGCTCGCGACAGAGAGCGATGCGCTGTTAAAATTCCAGCAGCTGAACTATCAGGTATCTTTGGTATGACTGTAGAAAATTCTGTTTGAGAATGTAATAAATTGTGTATTAATCGGCCACGGTTCAGTAATTTATTTTAGATTAGCAATCGAATTGAATCTTCTTTTACGGCTTACATGGGAAATAATGGACTTTTATCTGATGCTGATCTTATTTTAAGGTTGAAAGCAGGGGATGAGTCTGCATTTAAAATAGTGTTTGATACCTGGTTTAAAAAACTGTACTATTTTAGTTTCCGTTACCTTAAGAACCGCGAACAGGCGGAGGAGATTGTTCAGGAAACAATGCTTCAATTGTGGGTTACCCGCGAGAAACTTGATGTGCAGTATCCCATCTCTCCATATCTGTATACTATTGCAAGAAGACTTTCTTTAAATAGTTTAAGACAGATTGCTGCCTCTAAATCGGCCTCGGTACGTCATTTTGCCAATATGAAGGATACGGTAAATACAACCGAAGAAGCTCTGGGCCTGGCTGAACTCAAAAGGATTACTGAGGAGGCGTTGCTGTTAATGCCTAAACAGCAGCAGCAGGTGTATAGGATGAGCAGAAACGAGGGGCTGTCTCTCGATGAAATCGCAGCTATTTTAGGCATATTGAAAAATACGGTTAAGAAACATCTGTCGGAAGCATTAAAGGCTATAAGAAAACACTTTTCAGTTCGCTATTATATCATTTTTATAGCGCTGTTAGCTGTATTTTCTACGCATGGTTTTACAAAGTGATCATCCTCTGCCGTCATAATTACGTAAAGTAAGATGAACATCAAAAACAGGGTGAAGTGTGTTTAAACATATATATGTTTAGCATCTGGTGAAAGCCATATTTGCCACGCTGACTGTTGGCGACCCTTTAGTATCAAATCACTTTGATGCAGCCTTATGCTATGCTGCGAGGCAATTTCACTCCTGGTGAATGGCATGGTTATTTCAAACATAAATAACTATTTCCTTTGAAGGTTGATACACTGGAAATTATCATAGAGCTGCAGTCACTTTTAAAAAACTATTTTACTTTTATACGGGAAAGTTTAAACATCAGCTTTGGTAGGTTATGATTATATAAAAAGTGGGCTGGTGCAACACGATACTTTATTGCAGGGATACGGTATTCGTTTTAATGAAACCGGGCGCAAACGGTATAGATGATGATTAAGGTTGATGAAAGCCAGCCTGATTTCGATGGCCTTGTATAGCAATTCATAGCAATAACAGATTTAAAATACTTCAACAATGAAATTACGCTCACGATCAATCACTATTCTGCTTTGCCTTTTGAGCATTGAACAGGTTACTGCCCAGAGCAAAAAGGATAGTATCCCCGATTCGACAACCGTATTGTCTGAAGTAAAAATAACCGGCTATTTACATGAGCAACGGCTTTGGCTTACCCCTGCTTCTGTTGCTGCTTTAAGTAAAAAGAATATTGAGCTACTCAATAATTCCTCATTGGTGCCGGCGATGAACAGTATTCCAGGTGTTCGAATGGAAGAACGATCTCCGGGCAGCTATCGGTTATCTATCCGTGGCAGTTTGGTACGTTCTCCCTACGGCGTGCGCAATGTAAAGATTTATTACAATGATTTTGCTTTGACGGATGCAGGTGGAAATACTTATCTCAATGCGCTTAATATTAATGATATTGATGGCATAGAAATATTGAAAGGTCCTGATGGAAGTCTTTTTGGGGCCAATTCTGGTGGGGTAGTCTTACTGAAATCAAATACAGACACCCTGTCCTCAGCTAGTGCCAGAGTGTATGGCGGTTCTTTTGGTTTGTTTGGCGAAGCTGTTCAGTTGAATAAAAGCAGTGGTAAACATTTGTATAGCTTCAGGCAATCTTATCAACAATCCGATGGGTATCGGCAAAATACGCAAAACCATAGATTGTTTTTACAGGCTTCTGATGTTTGGAATTATGCAGCAAATAAATCGTTGGAGGTATATGCTTTTTATTCTGATCTGGCTTATCGTACGCCGGGGGCGCTTACCCTTGCGCTGTATGATGCTGCCCCTGAAGCGGCAAGGCCGCCAACGGCTACCTTACCAGGTGCTTTGGAGCAAAATGCTGGTATCAAATCTAAAATGTTGTTTGCCGGGATCAGACATCAAATGAAATTGTCTTCTTATTTGTCACACAGCCTAGCTGTTTGGGGCAGCCACGTAGATTTCGATAATCCGGCGATTTCCAATTTTGAGAATCGAAATGAAAATAATTCAGGTATTCGTACATTTCTCACCTTGCAGAATACAAGTTCCCCAACTGCTGCATGGCACGTTTCGATGGATGTTGGTTTTGAGGGGCAAAGGCTGACTTCTGCTATTCATAATTATGATAACAACCAGGGTGTTGCAGGCAAGTTGCAGGCTTATAGTAATATATTGAGTTATCAGTATTTTGAGTTTGTGCGTGGTAAACTCAATTGGGATAACCGGTTAATTATAGAAGCTGCGGTTTCCCGCAACAACAGCGGATACCATTTCCGGGATACAACAAGGATTAAGAACGACTTCAGGACGGTTTGGATGCCGCATTTTGCCTTGAACTATAAAATAGCTGATCCAATATCATTTCGTGCTATAGTGAGTAAAGGTTATTCAGTACCTACTACCGCCGAAGTACGTCCGGCAAATAATATGATCTATACCGACCTGCAGTCTGAACAGGGTTGGAATACAGAAGCTGGCTTTCGCTTCAGTTTATTGCAAGGAAAGCTTAGACTGGATGCTTCAGCTTACCAATATTCATTAACCAATGGGATTGTATCGCAGGTGGATAATGCAGGCAATTCGTTTTTTGTAAATTCGGGAAAAATAAAGCAGAAAGGTTTGGAAGCAGCCGCATCCTGGGTGGTGCTGCCCCGAAATGATAATGGCACCGTATTTAAAAGCATAGAATGGAACAGCAGTTACACTTATGCCTATTATTATTACGGCCAGTATAAAGTCAATAATTCGGATTATTCCGGAAACAGGGTTGCTGGTGTACCTCGCAATGTCTTTGTCAACAACGTATATATTGATTTTCCGAAGGCGGTTTATTTATTTGTACAGCACAATTACACCTCAGGCATTGCTCTTAATGATGCCAACAGCGTTTTTGCAAAATCCTACCATCTGCTTTCAGCAAAAGCTGGCACACGGTATTTTTCAAAACATCATTTTTTGCCGGAAATATATGTGTTGGCTGATAATCTGCTGAACAAAAAATACAGCTTAGGTAATGACCTGAATGCATTGGGTGGTCGCTACTATAATGCTGCGCCGACTATTAATTTTTCTGCGGGAGCGGTTTGGAAATGGTAATTGGTTATATTTTATACTATTGACCGTTTTACAGGCTATAGATTGCGAAATTTTTGTCTGTTTGGTATATTCTTGCTTTTTATTTAAGTTTTTTTTTAAGAAAATTGATATAAATAAAAAATAATCCATTTTCCACTACTTCTTTTGTGCCCTTCGCGTGTATTAGTATTAAATCAGCATGCTAATTTATGCTGGTCTGCTCAAATGGATAAAGAAAGATTAAAAGACTTATTGTTTAGCTACCTGAATGACACACTGGATCAGGAGGAATTTGACGAGCTGCTGTCTTATATAAGTATCGACGCCTATACAGAAGTTTTTTATGAATCTATGGATCAGGAATGGGCTTCGGACAAAATTAAGAGTTTGCTGAGCGACGATGATCAGGATCTTGTTTTTAACCGCGTAAAAGTTGATCCGAGGTTTGATGCAACGAAGGTAAGGCGTATGGCTAAAAGGTTCAGGCTGTTTAGTGTGCGTACTGTAAGCGCTGCGGCTGTGCTGGCTGTGATTTCAGTTGGTGTTTACTTTTTAACTGTTAAACGCAACGTGGCTGGTAGCAGTTATGCTAATGATGTGAACCCGGGCACAACTAAGGCTGTATTGACTTTAGCGGATGGAAGCAAGATTATGCTTGATGCGGCAAAAAAAGGAAAGCTGGCAGAGCAATCTGGTATGCGTGTGGCTAAGACGGCAGATGGCCAATTGGTATATACTGTTACCGATACAGATCATGCCGGGAGCGCTGCTTATAATACGCTGGAAACACCAAAAGGAGGAGAATACCAATTGCATTTACCAGATGGGACTAAGGTATGGCTGAATGCTGCTTCTTCTTTAAAATACCCGGCGAGTTTTGCTGATGCCAAAGAGCGGAAGGTGATCTTAAGTGGAGAAGCTTATTTTGAAGTGGCACATCACAGGAATTCCCCTTTCAGGGTAGTGACTGATAAGCAGGTGGTTGAGGTATTGGGTACGCATTTCAATGTAAATGCTTATCAAAATGAACCTGATACCAAAACCACGTTGCTGGAAGGTTCCGTAAATGTAGTACAGCAGGCAGGCACGAAACATTTTGTGCTTAAACCCGGACAGCAGGCACGGGTGGCAGAAGGTATTGAGGTAGTTAATGTGGATACCGAAACTGCTGTGGCCTGGAAGAATGGCGACTTTATATTAAAGGACGAAGATTTTAAAGCCACAATGCGCAAGATTTCGCGCTGGTATGATGTGGATGTCATCTATGATGAGTCGGCCCCGGCAGACCTGGAGCTTGGCGGATGGGTATCGCGGGCGAAAAATATCTCGGCGGTGCTGAAGGTTATTGAATCAACAGGAAAAGTTCATTTTAAAGTACAGGGGAGGAGGATCACCGTGACTCAATAATTCTACACTACATTCTACGGTAATGCCTGTAAACAAAGAACCAGAAGTGCGCTAACACCTCTGGCAGGATTTGTCTGGCCATTACATCAATAAAATTGCATTAGTATCAACTAGAACAACCAAACTTAACAAATGTATAAAATTTATACCAAACCATTCGGGGTGCCGAACAGGCATGTCCATAAATTCCTGCTGATTATGCGGTTAACCACACTCTTATTACTTGCAGCCATATTGCAGGTAAGCGCTTCTACCTATGCGCAGCGGATTACACTGGCGGAGAAGAATGTGCCACTGGAAAAAGTGTTCAAGGAAATCCGCCGCCAGAGCGGCTATGATTTCGTGTTTGACCGTAAGCTTCTGCTGAAAGCAAAACCTGTAGATATCAACCTGAAAAATGCTACACTGGAAAATGTGCTGTCTTCTTGTTTCGCTAACCAGCCTTTTAGTTACACGCTGGACGAAAAGACGGTGATTGTAAAAGAAAAGGAAGTAGGGATCATCGAAAAAATTAAAAGATATTTTACTACGATTACTGTTAGCGGTACGGTACTGGATGAAAATGGAAAGATATTACCTGGAATTACAGTGTCTATTAAAGGTATTCCTGGAAATACGATAACGAACGAGCTGGGTCACTTTCAACTAGCCGATGTAGAAGAAGATGCTGTACTCATTTTTACTGCTGTGGGCAGGGAAAAAGTAGAGGTTAAAGTAGGAGGACGGACGAATATCACGGTTACAGTTAATACGAAAGCGAGTGATTTACAGGAGGTGACGGTAAGCACGGGCTACCAGATATTGAAGAAAAGCAATATGGTAGGGGCTACTTCTACGGTGAAAATGTCTGACTTGTATAATAACGGGATCAGTAGTATTGAACAAATGCTGCAGGGTAAACTGACTGGCGTTGCCATTACGAATACCAGTGGTTTAGTGGGCAGCCGACAGACGGTTAGGGTACGCGGTACGTCTACTCTTTCTGGTTCTGCAGAGCCAATCTGGGTGGTGGACGGTATTATCCAGGAAGATCCGCTGCCATTTAAAGCACAAACGTTAAGTTCATTAGGTGCCATTACTCCAGACAACTCTGATTATATCAGGAACTTTGTCGGCAATTCTATTGCCTGGTTGAATCCGAATGACATCAATGAGATTACGGTATTGAAAGATGCTGCGGCAACGGCAATATATGGTATCAGGGCTGCAAATGGGGTAATTGTAATTACTACTAAACGCGGACAGGCTGGACCTGTTTCTATCAACTATTCTGTATCGGCAAGTACGGACGAACGGGTGACTTATGATAAACTGAACCTGATGAACTCGAAAGAAAGGGTTGCTTTATCGAGAGAGATTTATACCCGCGGGCTGGTTTCAAACAGTGTAAACAGTGACATTGGTTATGCAGGTGCGTTAAACGATTATTTGTATAATAAAACAATCACGGCAGAAGAGTTTAATGCACGGGTAAGTACACTGGAAACTACTAATACGGATTGGTTTGATATTTTGTTCAGAACACCACTAAGTATTAACCACAACCTAAGTGTTTCTGGTGGCAGCAATAACACTTCATACTATTCATCTTTTGGTTACAATACCACTAAAGGAACTGCAATAGGTAATGACAGCAAGGGTTTTACCGCGAATATGAGTGTCAATTCCCAGATTACGAAGAAATTCAATTTGTCGGCAAGATTATCTGCTTCGCAAAAAACTACAGACGGTTTTTACCAGGTTGATCCTTATAATTATGCTTCGAAAATTAACAGGGCCCTTGCCGCTTATGATACTGACGGATCACTTTCTTATTATAGAAATGCCGCTGGCTATAATTACAATATCATTAATGAACTGGCCAATACGGGCAACACCAATAAGGTGCTTTCTGCGAATGCAATGCTTGATGCCAATTATGAAATTATACCGGGGCTAAAAGTGCAGAGTTTGTTTAGTTATAACTCTATTTCTACCGTCGGGGAAAGTTATGCCACAGAACAATCTGAATATATTGGCCGTAAATACAGGTTCTATGACTATGGTTTATATAAGTCGACAGACGCAGGCTACAAATCAAGCCGGTTGCCTGTTGGAGGGGAGTATAACCTGGACCAGAACAGTAATAATGCCTGGAGCTGGCGCAACAGTATCTCTTATAACAAGGTCTTTAACGAGAAACATGTACTTGCTGTGATGTTTGGCCAGGAGACAAACAGTTCCAGATATACAGGATATGCGAATACCACGCTTGGGTATTTAAGGGATAGGGGGAAAGCTTTTGCGACTCTGCCTGCAAGTACAACATCATATGGATATACTACGGTGAACCCGCTGACGACCACGTTTGTCCCTAAAATTACTGATAACCTGACCAATACATCGGGCTTGTACCTCACTTCCAGCTATACCTATGATAATCGCTATGTAGCTAACTTTAGCGTACGTAACGACCGGTCTAACCGCTTCGGACAGTTTACAAATGAATCTTTTAACCCTGTGTATGCCGGTGGTTTCAGATGGAATATGGCCAACGAGAAATGGTTCCAGTCTTCTTACTGGTTATCTAATTTAAGCCTTAGCGGTTCATTTGGTTACCAGAGAAATATATCTACCGAAGTGAGTCCGGATCTGATTATTAAAACACCTGGTGCGGGGTCTACAGCTACTAGTGTTGTAGTGGATCAAAATACCGGGGAGACGCTGTTGACCATCAGCTCTTTGCCTTATGGTGACCTGCGCTGGGAACAGAACAGCAATATGAACCTCGGTCTGGATTTTAGTTTATTCAACAACAAGATTCAGGGTTCATTCGCTTATTATACTAAACATGGTAAAGACCTGATTACTTCACTGAATGTACCCCTGGAATATGGCGTGAGTACAATGCTGGTGAATGGTGGCTCAATGAATAATACGGGTTATGAGGTATCCGCCAGTTTTGTGCCGGTAAGGACAAGGGACTTTACCTGGTCGGTAACGCTGAATACTTCACAGAACAGCAATAAAATTGTGGAGACAGGTGCGCAGTTGAGAACATGGCAAGTGGCGGTTGCCGGGGGACTGAATAAAGCGGGTGATCCGGTTTCCGGTTTTTATGCTTTTAAGTTTGATGGTGTTGATCCTGCTACCGGTTATCCTAAAATAGATTTGACAACTACAGATGGCAAAGATCCTGTGACAGATCCTACTGCTTATATGCAGTATATGGGTAAGATGGATCCCGACTTTACTTCGGGACTGGGCATGAACTTCAGGTATAAAATGCTTTCGCTGAACAGCAGTTTCTACCTGCAGCTGGGTGGTAAAAAATTCCTTAGCCCTTTATATAACTCAAACCAGAACTTACCTACTGAGTATGAGAATTATTCGAGGAATGTGCTGGACAGATGGACCCCGACAAATACAGCTTCCACTGTTCCCGGTTTACCGGATAATACTATTCCATCTATACTGATTCCGGGCACTGCGAGTACTTATGCAACGCGTTATGAAATGTATAATTACAGTACCGACCGTGTAGTGAGTGCTTCCAGTTTCCGCTGTCAGAATATCAATGTCACTTATGCGCTGAGTAAAGAACTCATCAAAAAACTGAGATGTAAGAGCATCAACGTTGGTGCTGGGGTCAGTAATCCTTTTGCTATCAACAGTAAAGATTTCCAGGGACTCGATCCTGAGGTTGCAACAGGCGGACAACCAAGAACCAGGGCATATTCACTTAATTTAGCTATCAGCCTTTAATCTAATCAGATCATGAATAAAAAGAAATTCACTATATACTGCCTTTTGCTGTTGTGTACAGCATTTGGCTCCTGCAAAAAATTTCTTGCAGAATACAGTCAGGATGAAATAAAGCCGACAACGACTGCGGATCTGGCGGCGTTAATGTACAGCGATGCCTATCCTTATAATGCATCTTTTGACACCTTTGATATGTTAACTGATGATATTATGTGTAATGGTGTAGCAAAGGGATATCAGGACCAGCCTGTTGCAGAATATGTAACTGCTTTACAGAATTGTATGGCTATGTTTAAGTTTGATCCGCTGATGTTTGAAGCGTCATCTACCATTCCTACAGGGGCGGATGTGTATAGCGCTTATTATGCTAAAATTATGGGGTGTAATGTGGTGATGGATTATCTGGATAAGGTATCCGGAACGGAAACGGATAAGAATGCGATTTTAGGTCAGTGTTTGTTTTTGAGAGCTTTTTTCTACATGAAACTGGTTACAGCTTATGGATTACCTTACAGTGGTGCGGTCGTAAATCCTGAAACCAGCTTAGGTTTGCCTCTGGTACTTTCCAGCCAGGTTAAGGATGGTGGTCTGAAGAGAAATACACTTAAAGAAGTTTATGATCAGATTGAGGCCGACCTCTTAAAAGCTACTGATTTGCTTAACGCAAATTTTGAACCACCGACTACCTTTAGGGTGGGTGCATCTACCGCCAATGCATTATTGTCGCGTTTTTATTTATACAGAGGGCTAAGTACGGATTGGGATAAAGTGATTGATTATGCTGGTCGTGTGCTTGCTGTTAAATCCAGCTTAACGCAGATGAATACTTTCTATGCTTCAGGCAATTTCGTTAGTCAGGGTGTGTATCTTTCCACCGGTCCGGAAGTATTATGGGGTTACGGTGGTACGACCACGAATGACCTTAGCCCATATTTCCCTAATCAGCCCAATTATTATCCGCCTTATGCAGTGTCGGCCAGCTTGTCTACCCTATACGACAAAGGAAACGGTACGGGTACAGCTTATGAGGGCGACTTGCGCTACAGGGCATATTTTACAACTTATATCAATGGGAGTGTATTTTTATACAAGCCTAATAAAGCGCCAGAGAATGAAAAATATGGCGGCAGAGGAATACGTGTAGCGGAAGTTTATTTAAACAGGGCAGAGGCATACGTGAAGCGTTTTGTTCAAAACGGCAATGCGGCAGACCGTAGTGGGGCCTTGGCAGACCTGAATTATCTAAGACGCAGCCGTTTCGATACACGTACCGTTGCTTATACGCCGATAGCGATTACTGATGGTGCTGAGTTATTTAAGTTTTGCCAGGATGAACGGAGAAGAGAACTTTGCCTGGAAGACGGACACCGGTGGGTGGATATAAAAAGATGGGGGCTTTCTGTTACGCATAGTTTTATATCTTCAGATGGGTCTGCTACGCAGCATACGCTGCCAGCTAATAGTCCGCTATATGCGTTGCCGATTCCATATCTGGCTTTTCTAAATAATCCGGCATTGGTACAAAACCCGAGATAATTATTCGTTTTACCGCTTTTGTTAGCCTTACCTAAAGAATGATAACGATGAACTATAAATATATATTAAGTATGATGGCCATATGTGCCTTGCTTACTTTAAACTCCTGTAAAAAAAGCGAAGAGGCCTTGACGCCCTCAGGCATAACTGACGGCTATGTTTTGCCGCAGGGAAATAATGCATTTGATCAGACTATTGTAGATGATTATACTAAATATAATACTTATCTGCTGTACAAATTTGACCGTGAAGATATTTACTGGACGCCAACAGGTTATACGATACCAACTTTAACTAACGGCTACTGGTCGCCCGGACATGAGGTGGCAATGGCTGAGGAAACTTATATCCCTGCACAGCTGGAGCTGATTAAAACAAGCCTTTTTGATCTGTATCCTGAAAAGTTCCTGAAAAAATTCTTGCCGTCAAAAATCCTGCTTTGTAGTAAGGTAGATTCTATTGCTATGGGCTTTGATGCTAACTGGCAGTATGTTAAGCTGCAGAAAAGTGTCGGTGCATATTCTTATTACAATACGATATGTGTGAATTACGGAAATGTTAACATCACTACCATGACAGCGGCAGATAAAACTGCTTTTCTGAAAAAGGTAAATGCTATGCTCGTTGAAAATTTCCTTTCGCGTGGTTTAACGGCGCCGACCAATATCTTTATCAATAGCGCAGATTATGCGACGGCAATGACTACTTATGCTCAGTCGTATGGTAAAGGTATTATTTCTGGTTATTCCGGTATCACTCCTTTAGGTGACTGGGGTGCATATATCAAAGCAATGGTCACTTTATCTGAAACACAGCTGAATATGGATGTGGAGATGCCTGAATCCTGGGTATACCCTACGCCTGAACCGCTTGGAATATTAAACCCGAAAATAGATATTAACGGACAGATCCGTAAACGATATGACATTGTAAGGGATTATTTTATTACTGAATATGGAATTGATTTGCAAACGATAGGGAATGCTGCTAATCCCTCAAATTAAATAATACCAACACCACTACACACACGCTCACACATATGAATCCTTCATGCGCTTGTCCCCGTTTTTTTCAGGGGCAGGCCCATGATATGCCTAATCCATTAATTACATAATACCAAACTGATGAAGTATAGTATCAAATTATTGCTATGTCTGCTGCTGGTTTCGACTGGTTTCCACCTGCAGGCGCAGACAGAAAAAGAAATTCCCCAGATTAACAAATTTATTAAACCCGGGGCAAAGCAGTACAAAGGCATGTTTACAGTGTATGTGCAGGACGACAAGTACTTTGTTGAGATACCCGATGCGCTGCTTGGCAGGGAGATACTGACCAGTGTGACGATTATCAGCGGGTCTGCACAGCGCAAACGTAATCCAGGGATGCGTTTCGGCTTTGCCGGTGATGCGGTAAACGACAGGGTGATCCGCTTTAAAAAGGGCATAAATGGGAAAATGAATTTAATAGCGCCTGATTTTGTACAGGCTACGGACACTCTGGGTATGTATTTTAATTCATTGAAAGCCAATTTGGTGCCCAGCCTTTTAGCTTTTGATATTATTGCTGCCGGCAATTCCAGCTCACTGATTGACATCACCAGCTTATTTGCCGGCGACAGTGATTTGTTCTCTTTAAAAGGAGCTGCTACGGAATTGAAGTTAGGATCCTATGAACCTGCGAAATCTAAACTTCTTGGTTTAAGCAGCTTTGAAAATAATATCGTATTCCGATCTATTAAGAGCTATGCTGAAGGCGCCCCGCCGCAAGGACAGACAGAGCCAGAGCCTTCAGAGCCCGGCGAACAGCAGCTTAAAAAGCAGGAAAGTAATCCTACCATGTGGGAAGTAGGCTCTTCCTGGTTTCTTTTGCCGGAGGTGCCTATGGCGCAGCGTTATGCTGATAAAAGAGTAGGTTATTTTTTAACAGGCTTAAGGAATTTTGACAAGAACCCTGAAAGAAATGAATATTTAGCTGTAGCCAACAGGTGGCGTATAGAACCTAAACCTGAGGATATACAAAAATACCTGGATGGCGAATTGGTTGAGCCTGCAAAGCCTATTGTATTTTTTATTGACCGCAATACGCCAGCTTACCTGGTTCCTTATATGATTGCAGGTGTGAATGAATGGCGCAAGAGCTTTGAGAAGATAGGTTTTAAAAATGCAATTACCGGTAAGCTGGCACCTACGCCTGCAGAAGATCCGGATTACAGCATGGAAGATGCGAGATATTCTTACATCTCTTATAAACCCTCGGAAATGGCGAATGCCTACGGTCCGCAGATTGTTGACCCACGTTCTGGGGAGATCCTGACTTCGCATATTGCTGTGTTCCACAATGTCCTGGAACTGCTGCAGCGCTGGTATTTCTCTATGTGCGCGAATACAGATCTGCGGGCGCGGCAGATCCCGATGAGCAAAGAGCTGATGGGTTCGCTGCTAAAAAATGTGATTACCCATGAGGTGGGGCACACACTGGGCTTAAGGCATAACTTCGCCGGCAGTTCATCCTACCCGGTAGATAGCATCAGGAACAAAGACTTTGTAAGAAAAAATAGCTTCGGTTCCTCGGTGATGGATTATATGAGGTTTAACTATGCTGCACAGCCGGAAGATAAAATGACACCGGCAGACTTGCTTCCTGTAATTGGCGTGTATGATGATTATGCCATAGAATGGGGATACAAATATATGCCCCAGTATAAAGATGCGAGAGCTGCGGCAGAGTACCTGAAGACATGGGTATCTGAAAAAAGGAAAGACCCCAGGTTTTTCTATGCTGAGGAGTCCGATTTCTATGATCCAAGGATACAGAGCGAGGATATTGGCGATAATAACATGAAAGCGAATGCACTCGGTGTGGAGAACCTGAAAAAGATAATGGGCAGTCTTGACAAATGGGGCGAAGGCAACGATGACAATTACGCAACACTACGATCTATGTATCGTGCGGTAGAAGGCAGGTATTACATTTACCTGCAGCATGTGGTCAAAAATATCGGCGGTGTGTATACAGATAATGCATTGCGTGAAGAAAATAAAAGTAACTATATCCCCGTGAGTGGTGCACAGCAGAGAGAAGCCATGGCTTACTTGAAGGAGTTTATGCTTACTGAGCCTAAATGGTTGTATCCTGAAGATATTATGGCCAAAACTAAATTCAGTTTTGACACAGATGTAGAAGAGACTTATAGTGATTTGTTTGGCAGACTGTTATCAAAATATACACAGCTGGCTAATATCGAGAATATCACCGGCAAGAGCGATTACACATCGACTGCGTTTTTAACCGACTTACAGCAGTTTATTTTCAGGGATGTAGCCAGCGGTAAACCTATATCCCGCTATGACAGGATGCTGCAAAGGACATTCCTGAATAAGATCCTGATCCATGTAGATAATCCAGGGAATTTCGCAAATAATATTGGCTTTACCATGAATCAGCTGATGCTGCTGACAGGTGAAAAGGCGAGAGCCGGTGCTTTAAAACAAACAGATTTTATGTCTAAAAGCCATCTGATCTCCATAGATCATATGATTCAAGTATGGCATAGCGGAAAGAATGATGCTTACTTAAAAAATAACCAAACGCATAAATCGCGATAAAGCAATATGTATTATACTGAACGAACAATTTACACCGAACGAACAATTTCGAATATAAAAATGAAGAATATCTTAGCTATACTATTCACTGTTTCCCTTTTTCGGCCTGATGCTACAGTGCAGGCACAACACGTAAAAGCAAAGACCAAAGTACCGGCATCAGTCCCGGCAACGGCGGCACCAGCAGATGAGCTGATGTCTTTTGAAAAGTTTTTTAAGAAAACAATGAAAGTTACATCCGGCGAATTTCCTGTTTATCAGGATGGCTCAAAGTATTTTCTGGAGATACCTGCTGCAGCATTAAATAATGACATCCTGGTTATCGGTGATATTGTACGTGGTTATGCGAATAATATCGCGCAGTCTTCCGGGGTAATCCGCTTTAGCAAGGGTACCGGCAATAACCTGAACGTGACTAAAGAGGTATACAAAGAAGCGGTATCGCCCGATTTTAACCAGGGTATGGAAGGACTGGTACAGAAGTCGAACCTTATTCCTGTGAGTTTTGTAATACCTGTGGAGGCTGCCGGAAAAGTAAAAGGGAGTTATATTATAGATGTGACCAGGCAGCTGATGGAGGGTGGTGATTTGTTCTCTTTTAAAGATATCAGTGCCCTAAGCAGTTCTGATGCTGCGCGTTCGGGCATACAAGAGGTTAAAGCTTCAAAAAATGGAGTCGTATTTACCGTACTGCGTACGCAGACTGAAGCAGGGAATAGCATGAATGGGAGCAAAGCGGTAGATAAAGCCGTGGCCTTTGTGCTGAACCTGGTGATACAGCGCCTGCCGGCATCTCAGATGCAAGTAAGGGAAGCGGATGTGAGGGTAGGTTTTGGAAATGTGAATTACAATGATTTCGGGAAGAACCCATATGGTGTAAGAAATGTAAAGGTAATTACGAAATGGAATATCGGTGTGAAAGCGGCCGACTGGAAGAGGTATGCTGCTGGTGAACTGGTAGAACCGCAGCATCCGGTGGAAGTTTTTATCGATCCACTGACGCCTGCACTTTTTGTGCCTTATCTAAAAAAAGCAGTACAGCAATGGAATACGGCTTTTAATGCTGCAGGATTTAAAAACGCATTGGTTGTGGTTACTGATCAAAAAGACAATTGGTTGTCGTCTGGCAGGATCCTGATCAAGTGGGGGAATGCTGCTGAGGGCATTCCGACGAATGTAATTACTGATCCACGTACAGGAGAGATACTTGCTGCGAAAATGAATATTGGTGATAATATATGTAATGATCTGCTGCCTTCTTATTTTGCCAAATGCGGGTTTATGGATCCACGTATCATGAAGGATTTGTACGATCCTGAGGTAAGAGGCGAAATTATGGAATGGAAAGTTGCTAAAAGTTTAGGTGAATTGCTGGGTATGGTGCCAAACCTTCACGGCAGTGCCGCTTATACCACGAAGCAGCTGAGATCTGGTACCTGGCTGAAGGAGCATAGCTTTACTTCTTCGGTGACAGATGATACGCAGTTTAACTATGTGGTGCAGCCTGGAGATAAAGTGGATGTAGCAGATCTGATGCCGCGTGTTTCGAGTTATGATAAAATGGCTATTGGCTGGGTTTACCGGGTTTTTGGTAACCGTAATGCAGAAAAGAACGCTTTAGCATCCTTAAAATCTTCAGATGCGGAGTTATTGTTTCTGGAAGAGAATAAAAGTGACCCTTTTACACGAAAAGGTGATTTGTCTGATGACCAGCTGGAGGCGTCTGAGCTGGGTATGAAAAACGTTAAGCTTTTTTATCTGCAGGTAGAAAAGATGACTGCGGCGATGAATGATAAAGATGAGGACTGGTCGAACTTTAAACTGCTTTCCAATGCGTTCCAAAAAAGCTACCAGCTGTACACAGATAATGTAGTGAGTTATATTGGCGGGACTTCAGTGCGTCCGATGCTGAAACATTACAATGACGTGCCTGTAATATATACTGCTAAGAAAGATCAGCAAAAGGCCATGGCACTATTAAATACCTGGTTTTTTAACGGTGCACCAGCCTGGATGCAAAGTAAACAGATGAATTTACTGAACGCTGAATCTGAAGATGCAAAGATGGGAAGAAGTACTCAGGATGCACTGCGGAAATTCATTAGTCAGCCGGTACTGAATAACCTGATTAAAGCAGAATATGCTTTAGGTAATGATGCTTATACCGTGAGCGACCTGTTTAACGATCTGGACCATTATGTTTTCAAAGATTTTAATACTGTTGATCCGATAGCTCCTTATGTAATGCTGATGCAAAATAATTTTGTGTACGACCTGGCAGATGCGGTAGCGAAGAATAATATTACTGGCGGATTGAATGATTCCAGCGAAGCGCTGCACTTATATTTTATCAGGACAATGGATCATCTTGCTGAATTGGGTGAAAAGCATCAGGATGCTATCGCCCGTGAACGTTATAAAATGATGAAACAGAAGATTGAAAGAGACATCAATCAGAAACCAAATTAGTATGCTTTTAAAGAGCTGGCCGGTTAGATGATCGGCTCTTTAAAAATAGAGAAACTACTGCTTTACAACTATAAATAACATAAAAAAATAAATGAAACCTATATTGATGTTGATTATGCTTTCGCTGGGCATTACCGCGTTTGCACAGAACCAGAAGATTAATTTTGAGCCCATATCCTTGTCAGATGCTTTGAAAAAAGCTAAAGCAGAGCATAAGCTGGTATTTGCAGACTGTTTTACGGACTGGTGTATACCTTGTAAGCAGATGGAGGCTACGGTTTTTAAGACGGATAGTGTAGCCGCTTTTTTTACGAGCAAGTTTGTGAGTCTGCAGATAGATATGGAAAAAGGTGAGGGGCCGGAAGTACGTAAAACATATGCGATCGGTGCTTTTCCTTCGTACCTGATCATGGATGGCGAAGGTAAGGTGTTGTATAAGTTTGTTGGCGGCATGCCCGCTGATGAGTTTATGGGACACATCAGAAACGGTGTAAAGGCCGATAATGAAGAAGCTAAGCTGCTGGCGAGGTATGCTGCAGGCGACCGTCAGCCGGATTTATTGAGAGCACTGGTACTGCTGAAGCTGCGTGTGATGGAGATAGAAGTGGCGAAAAGAATAAATGGGGAGCTGATGGACCTGCTGACACCTGCACAGCGTGCGTTGCCGGAAAACTGGGTGCTTTTTGAAGAGAACAGGTATGCGATGTATGTGTCTAATATTGATACCCGCAATTTCAATTATCTGGTGGACAACTGGAGGGATTTTGCAGCGACAAACAATAAAGATTCGGTAGATAAGAAGATGTCTTTTATTTTCAGAAAGCTGGCCAGTGAATGTCTGGAGGGTTATCATTTTAAAGATACGCCTTACCATAAAGCGGCGTTTGAACATTATAAAGAGCAGATTAAGGCGACGGAGATGCCGGATAAAAATCAGTTGCTGGTGCTGATTGAAATGGCACAGGCAGCGGGAGAGAAAGATTATAAAAGGGTTACTTCCCTGTTCGAAAAAAATATCAGCAGCTTCTCTGAAGACAACCTGAGGATTACCTGGCCTTACATTTCCATGTGTTCCATGATTCCGGGATATAAATATCCAAGAGCTAAAGAAATTGCGGATAAGGTGATCAGACAGACGAAAAATCCCTTTTTAGTATCGAGCTGTGAGATGCTCAAAGCGCAACAGGAAAGGGCAAATAAATTTGCTAAAGCCGATCAAAGTGAATGATGATGGATACAATTATTCATACCCTGATCAGCAAAGCTGATCAAGTTTTCAGGAAGAGATATAGCCTGGTATTCTTGTTTTTTATTTTACCGGGTTCTCTTTTACCGGGAGGTCTGTTTGCCCAGACACCGGATTTTGCTGCGGCAGAAAAATATGATGTGCCTAACCTGCTGCAAAAAGTGGGGACGATGCAGGTGATCCCTTTCTTTCTGAAAAAGAGCAATAAATTCTGGATCATTGATAATCCACCAGCCGCAAGCCCAGGCAAACCTTTTGATCTTGCTGACAGTGCTTCATCTGCTAAAGGTACGAAGCAAAAGAAAAAAAGCAGTTTTGATATCGTTACCGTAAATGCGCTGAGCACAACAAAACCATTTCAGGAAACTTTTGATGGCAGCCGGACCAATTATTATCTGATTGATCCTGTTAGAAAAGAGAAGACATTATTATTTGATAAAGGAGTGATCGTAAAAAAATTGAGCAAACTGACCGGATCCCAGCTCGGAGCTGATGAAGTGACTTATTCTCCCAATTTTTCTGACGATGAAAAAAAGGTAAGCGTGTCTTATAAATATATTAGCTATGATTACGATTACCAGAAGAAGTCGCTGGTAAAACATGTAGACGTGAAGAGAGCGCCAGTTGCTTATCTGACTGGGAATACTTCTCCGGATAAGAAATGGCTGCTGTATGCACGTCACCATAACTTATATATCAAAAAGACAACTGATACTACAGAGCAGGCTTTATCTGCCGATGGTGCTGAGCATTTCTCGTTCTCTATCAATGACGAAGACCGGTTTGCCGATATGAATGCCCAGACGGACGCGGTATGGTCGGCCGATTCCAAAACTTTTTACATTCTGCGAAAAGATACCAGGAAGGTGCAGACAATGACCGTAATCAACTCCCTGTCCAGTCCGAGACCGTATGTAACTAATTATCAATATGAGCTTCCGGGCGACACTGCCGTTGCTCAATATCAGTTTTTTGTTGGAAATGCGGAAGCAAAAACCCTGAAAAAGGTTGATATCAAACGCTGGCCGGATCAGGAAGTGAGCCTGGTACGTGGTGGTACTTTAAGCAATGGAGAAGTATTATTGGTACGCAGAAAGAGGAGCCGCGATGAAATGGAACTTTGTGCCGTTGCTTTAAATACGGGGAAATTACGTGTGGTCCTTAATGAGGTCAGTAAGCCTTTTATCAACGAAGACCTGTTCAGTGTATCTGTCATTGATCAGGGTGCAGCTATTTTATGGTGGAGCGACCGTACCGGCTGGGGACAATATTACCGTTATGATTTAAATGGGAGACTGCTGAATGCAGTAACTACAGGAGAATGGGCTGCAGGGCGTATTGCTGCTACAGATGACGCTGAACATTGTATCTATTTTTATGGATATGGTAAAGAAAAAGACCGCAATCCTAATTACGCTTTCTTGTATAAAGTCAACTTTGACGGGAGTAAAGCGCAGTTGCTGACTCCTGAAGATGCTACACATTCGGTTTTCATATCCCCCTCTAAAGAGTACATTGTAGACAACTACTCCAGGATAAACCTGGAACCCAGAACAGTATTGAGAAACAGCAAAGGCGAGTTTATAAAAGAGATCATGAAAGCTGATCTCACTCAATTATATGCCTACGGATGGAAGCAGCCAGAAATGTTTACTGTAAAAGCGAAAGATGGGGTTACTGATCTGTATGGCTTAATGTGGAAACCTTATAACTTTGATCCCAATAAAAAGTATCCGATCATTTCACAAGTATATCCAGGTCCTTTTACAGAAACAGTGTGGACTGAATTTACGGTATTTGACCGCTACAACAATACCTCGCTGGCACAGACAGGATTTATAGTAGTAGTAATGGGACATCGCGGAAGTTCGCCTTACCGGAATGCGAAGTACTATAAGTTTGGTCACGGGAATTTGAGGGACTATGCATTGGAAGATGATAAATATGGCTTAGAGCAGCTAGGAGCACGTTATAATTTTATTGATATGAATGAAGTGGGTATCTTTGGTCATTCTGGTGGCGGGATGATGTCTGCCGCTGCTTTGTGTACTTATCCGGATTTTTATAAGGCCGCCGTATCTTCTTCCGGTAACCATGATAACACGATATATAACCGTACCTGGGGCGAAAGCTACCAGGGATTCGATCGGCCGGTAGATTTAAACCAGAGCCTGGCAAAGGGGCTGAAAGGACACCTGCTATTGGTTTCGGGCGAATCTGATCAAAATGTAAATGTAGCTAACACCTATAGAATGGCTGATGCTTTGATAAAAGCAGATAAAGATTTTGATATGCTGATTTTACCAGGGCAGAGCCATACTTATGAGGAGCCTTATAAAACGTACTTCCAAAAACGATTAAGAGCGTACTTTGCGAAATATCTGATGAAACCATTGTAAGTATATAACTTGCAAAAAGAGATGCATATAGCTTAAGATAGCTACATGCTCTGTAAACAACAGTATGTCACTGATGACCAATTAAATACTATCTGATGGCCTGGGATTATTTGCTCTTTTCCGGCAAATAGTCCAGACATCAGATCGTATTCTTTTTTTCGGCCCACAGATCTTTAACCTCTTCATAAACATTCCTTAGTCCCACTTCCAATGGAATATCCGGGCTCCAGCCTCTCGAAGAGAGTACTGATACATCCATCAATTTTCTGGGTGTACCGTCAGGTTTAGAAAGATCATGGACAATCCTACCTTCATATCCTACTACCTTTGCGACCAGGTGCATCAGATCCAGGATGGCAATATCATCACCCACGCCTACATTCACGACTCCATGTTCATTATATGTATTCATCAGATAATAACACGCTGAAGCCAGGTCGTCGACGTGCATAAATTCCCGTTTAGGCTTACCGCTGCCCCATATCATTACTTCTGGTATGCCATTCTTTTTGGCGTAAATAATTTTCCTGAACATGGCTGGGATCACATGAGAATTCTCCAGATCGTAATGGTCGTTAGGACCATACAGGCTGGTAGGCATTACAGAGATAAAGTTACAGCCATACTGGGAACGGTAGGCGTCGCACATTTTTATGCCGCAGATTTTGGCTATAGCATAGGGTTCATTGGTGGGTTCCAGTATTCCGGTAAGCAGATATTCTTCTTTAAGCGGTTGCGGGGCAAACTTCGGATAGATACAAGAAGAGCCCAGGAACATCAGCTTCTTTACGTCATGCAGATAGGCAGAGTGGATCACGTTGGTCTGGATCATTAGATTCTGATAGAGAAATTCGGCTTTATAGGTATCATTTGCCATAATTCCGCCGACTTTTGCGGCTGCGAGGAATACATAATCTGGTTTTTCGGCATTAAAGAAGTGGTCGACATCCTTTTGGTTTCTGAGGTCGAGTTCTTTAGAGCTGCGGATGATTACATTTGTAAAGCCTTCGTGTTGAAGTTTTCTGAATAACGCAGAGCCGACCATTCCTGTATGGCCGGCTATGTATACTTTTGCTGTTGTTTTCATTAATCCTTTTTCTATGGGTCATAGTGGAACGAATTAATTGCGGTTGCGGAGCTTGTAAAAGTATGTGTTACTGTTGTTTATATTATATTTCCACTATTGTGCAATATAAATATACTATAAACAGAATATTATATCAAAGGATATTGTGCAAATAATTTTATTATACAGGAATAGAAAGGAGTGGAATGTCTAACCCTGCGGCCATCATTCTTGTTTTACTACGGTGTACAATGGATGACCAGAAGCCATGTTTTCTAGGGACCATGACTAAAAGGTTGGCTTTATAAGCTATAACTTCCTTTGCAATTTCTTTGATGACCGCATTGGATTTTACATTTTTATAATAGTACGTTATACCGTCCATTTCATCATTCATGACATTTACGGATAGCAGGTTTTTGTCATCCGCTTTAAGCTCTTCAACCGTATCATCCACATGGAAAATTTCCACTTCGGCTTCTACCGTAGCTGGCAGGTCTTTTATACGTGCTAAGATATGGTCTGGCACGCTGGAAAGTTCATCGCAGGCAAACAGTACTTTTCTGATTCCTTCAAATACGGCACCGAGAGGTACTGCAAGCACAGGGAACTTTAATTTCCTGATGGCAGAGGTGGTTGTATTGCCCCATAGGTCCTGTTCAGTTGTCCTGGCAGCCATGCCAAGGACAAGAACGTCTCCTTTATGTTTATTGAATAAACCTGTTAATTCATCTTCAATGAATGAAAATATAGATTCCGGAACTACTTCAATACCGTATTTTTCGGTAAGAGCGGTGGCTCTGACTGTTAACTTATCCATATTATCATTAATCATATGCTGAATACTATGTGCTGGCAATAAAGTATTGGCGGCATGCACAGGCAGCGCAAATGAATTAAAAAGGATCAGTTTTGCATGGTGGGTCTTCGCAATGGCAGCGGCATATTCAACTGCGTTTTCGGCTACTACTGAAAAATCTGTAGCTACTATAATGGTGTTCATACGCTTGGATTTAATTGCCATAAAGTTAATCTATAATATTTAGTTGTGTTGACTATGGCACTGAAAGGAACGAATTTTACAATTAGATGTGGCTTGGTATAAAGAGAATCGCGACGATTGGCGGATTAATGAAGATGGTAAATTAAGTACGCTGTAACCATTATTATAACGCTTCTGTTCTTAATGAAAATTACAATACCTTCTTAATTAATTTATAATTTCTTGATATTGTTTTATTTGTATCGCAATTTTTTTTATTAGATTTGTGTGTAAGAGGAATGAACAAAGTGAATAAAAATCAAACTTTTTCCATTTTGATTCCTTTT
>JAATFQ010000166.1 GCA_015655115.1 Sphingobacteriales bacterium | reverse complement strand
GATTCCCAGCTGTATGTCGGATTGGCCAGTCTGCTAGGGTAAAACCCAGGATTGCCGCCGTAATTTGTAGTGGTGCTCGTATACGTGTCGGAGTAACCATAATTAGCAATCTGGTCGTTCCCCGTTATTCCATAACTTGCCCTCAGTTTTCCAAAAGACAGAAATTGCATTTCTTTAAAGAAATCCTCATCCGAGAATACCCATGCGGCACCTACAGACCCAAAGGTTCCAAATTTCTTTTCAGGACCGAACCTGGAAGATCCGTCTCTGCGTATAGTTGCATTGATGATATATTTCTCCTTAAAATTATAGTTCGCACGGCCAAAGAAGGATATATATTTATATTGTGAGTTCAGGGCTTTTACTGTTGTAAAGTTTGCAGCGTTTCCGAAATTGCTCAATAGTGCTTCGGAGGCAAAGGTAGTGGCCATTATAAAATAGGGGTTCTCATAGTCTGTCGACTGCCAGGTACCACCTGCAGACAAGTTCAGTGTATGCTCTCCAAACTTTTTGGCATAGTCAAGCTGAGGTTCTACAATGAGCGACTGCGTGTTGCTACCGCTGTAAAGGCCAGACGATACCGGTACACTGTAAATAGGACTCAATGTACTTGCACCAGCCAGGAACTTTTGCGTTTGATCAATTCTGTTGTAACCCACATTGGTCCTGAAAGTAAGTTCATCAATAATGCGATAAGAGATATTGGAATTTACGTTGATGTTTGTGTTATCATTCTTGAACAACTGCCTCGAAGTAGCTATTGGATTATTGAAGCTGTCTATCCAGTAAAGATTATTACTGGCATCGTATAGGGGATAGTTCTGCGGCATACCGTAAACTGCCGATGTATAATCAGCTCCGGGCATATTGTTGCTGCCAAATGACAGATTACCACCAATAGCAATTTTTAGCCTTTCGTCTGCAGAGGTGGTAGTAGCCGAGAGATTAATTGTTCCTCTTTTATAACCTTTGCCTCCGTAAAGAACAGAAAGTTCATCATGATAGGTTCCCCCGATAAGTATCGAAGACCTTGTTGAACCTGCAGAAAGCGAGGCTGTTACATCAGTTATTTTAGCAGTATTGCCAATCAGCATATCCTGATAGTTTGTGCCGTTGTTCTGATTCCATAATACTAGGTCCGGGTCGGAATCAGCTGCAGGCGTGCGGTTATCATTTGCGAAAGCTTGACGACGCAGGGCAAGATAATCATTCAGGGAGAGCAGGTTCATTTGATTAACGATCTGACCATAACCTCTTTGAAGATTTACCTTGAAGCTTGACGTACCCGCTTTTGCTTTTTTTGTGGTAATCAGCACTACGCCATTAGATCCGCGTGAACCATATATCGCTGTTGCATCTGCATCCTTTAATATGGTTATACTTTCTATGTCGGCCGGATTGATCACACTCATCGGATCAGTGGAGCCATTCGCCTGTCCGCCGATCAGATTTGCTCCGGCTCCCACCTGACTGTCTACAGCGGTGCCGCTGAATGGCACACCATCAAGAATATAAAGCGGTGCTACACCAGAATTGAGCGAATTCCTCCCGCGGATGAGTACTGTATTGGTAGAACCCGAAACACCTGAACCCTGTTTGATATACATACCCGGTACCAATCCCTCCAGAGCAGTAATAGGATTAGTGAGTGGTTGTTTCTCCAGGTCCTTTGCTGTGATCTGAACTGCGGAACCTGTATTTAGCCTTTGTTTGGTCGTATAATACCCTTTGTTGATTTCTACATCCTGCAGCGTTTTGGTTTGGTTTTTTAGTATAACCGTTTTCTTAATACTGTTCGCTTCAATGCGTAAGGTCTCATAACCGATAAACGATATTTCCAGAACAGTATTCTTCGGTATATCTTTGAGATGAAACATCCCTTTATTATCGCTGAGATAAATCTGACCCGAGAGGCTGGTTTTCAGCGTTGCACCGATCAGCGTTTGTCCATCGTCGCCCATAATCTTAAAGTCGAGATCTCCGTTGTCTGTAAAGACATCCTTGATTTTATCCAGGATAGAAGGTTCTGCCTTTTTTAACAGCACAGTCTTTTCTACGATAGTGTAAGTAATACCTGTACCCTTTAGGCTTTCCGATAAGGCCGCTTCAATACTGGAATTATTGATATTGATGCTGGTTTTTCCCTTCACGAGTCCTGGGTCGTCGTATAGAAAAACATATCCGGATTGATGTTCAATCATCTTAATGATCTCTCTGACCGGGACATTTTTGGCCTTAATGGTAATCTGTGAAAATCCATTAGCACTAATCTGTGTCAGAGCGCACAGGATAATCATAAACGTAAGGTTAATTCTCATAATCAGCCTTTTTTTAAATAACGGGTCGTCTAAATAGCGCATACGGAGTATGGGCCCGACATTTGTGTAAAAATTCATTACTTTTGATTGGTTTGGTTAATTGATCTTTTGTTTGAAATAGCAGACGGCTATTAGAAATTTCCAATAGTCGAAACGGATCTGGCCAGGCTAATCCCGCAGGTGGAAGTTCGAAGAGCCCCTGCGGATTTTTTATGCCTATGAAATTGGACGGTTAGCGTATCTTTTTTGTCATATACTTTGGTTTAGGTGATTTTGATAAAGGGTTAGTTGTTGATATAAATATTCTGGTCGGACACTACAAAGTTCACATCGAAATAGCTAAGGATTTTAAGCGTACCAGACAGTTTCATGTTCCGGTGAATTTTTCCGGTAAACCGTTTGGCAGGCATCTTTCCGGTATAGAAGACCGTTAATCCGTACCATCTGGAAATCTGACGCATCACGGTACGGAGGTCAGTATCGTAAAATTCAAAATATCCGTTCTTCCATGCAATGTCCTGCGCTACATCAACCTGCCTGACAAGAATGGATTGCCCGTTGTTAACAGACCGTTCGCCTGGCTTAAGTATTACAGCGGCAGATGTGTTAGACAGTTTGATTGATCCTTCGATGAGCGTTGTATTAACCGAAGGTTCATCCGCATAAGTATTTACATTGAAATGTGTCCCCAGAACGGTAATCTCCTGTGTCCTTGATTTCACGATGAAAGGATGGCCCGCATCCTTTGCAATCTCGAAATAAGCCTCTCCGGATAATTCCACTTTCCTTTCCTTTGCACCAGAAAAGCTAACAGGATAACGGAGTGTAGAGCCCGAGTTCAGCCAGATCTCTGAGCCATCCGGAAGAGTTACTTTATACTGTCCGCCGAATGGTGTTTCTATCGTATTATAATAAAGTCTGCCTGCGGATGTTCCACTGTCTTTAGGATGGTATTCCAATGCACCGCTGTTGAGCTTAGTAATCTCTGTACCCGGCTGTGCAGTGATAGTACCAGTTTTGGCCGACGTGAGATCGATGCGCTGCCCATTAGCAAGTATTAAGTAGGCTTTGTTCTCTCCGGGATTAATATCTTTTTGAGTGCCTGTAAACACCGGACCTTTTGGTGTTTTGTGTTGTGCTAAATAGTAAATTCCAAAACCTGCAACAATGACCATACAGGCTGCGGAAATAATTCTTGGCCATAGCTTTGCACTTTTTTTGCTGCCGATTGTATTTCTAACGTTAGTCCACATGCGCAGCTTTACTGTTTCCTGCTTATCCTGGTGAAAGAATACTGTATCATCAAAGCTTTCGTACCATTGGTCAAGTAATTGTCTTTCCTGCGGAGAGATGGTACCTATATGGTTCTTGTAAGCAATGGCTTCAAGTTCTGTCTGACTGATTTTCGGCTTCATTTAAAACGCTGTTTCCCTATAAGTCAAGAAATTCAGTGGTAACCCTTGCTCAGTGCTCAGTTTTTTTTAAATTTTAGTCTTTGAATGGATATACCATTCCAAAATAGCCCAAATGGTTAAGCTAATATCTGAAGAAAGTTGTTTGCGAATTGTTTTTATTGCCTTTGTGAGGTGTCCTTCCACTGTTTTTTCAGTTATGTTAAGTTCTTCGGCAATTGTTTTGTTATTTTTTCCTTCCAGTCTGCTCAGTCTGTAAACTATCTGGCATTTTTCCGGTAGTTTAGAGACGATACCGTCAACCAGTGTAGATAATTCCTTCTGCAATAGGCTCGAGTCGGCCGTTTCATAAGCAAATTCTGAAATCTGAGGCTCAGGGTTATGTTTCTTGGTGTAGCGTTTCACCAATCTGTTCATTACCTGGTTTCTGATTGCAACAGAGAGGTAAGATTCCATGTTGGTTGTAATGATGAATAACTCCCGTCTTCGCCATATTCCGATGAAAACATCCTGGACACACTCTTCCGCTTCGGTTTCACTGTTCAACCTGTTTATGGCGATGGAAAGCAGCTTCAACCAATAACGATCATATAATTTACCAAGCGCACGTTCATCGCCAAGACGTATGACGTCGGCAAGCTTTTGGTCGTTTGTGATCTTTGGTGTGTGCATATGAGGAGGGCTAATATATGAAATTTGTAAGATGTTGCATCTCTCAGGCTTTACAGGTGCTCAACAGATGGCCTTAGCAGGCAAGTACAATGAACCTATTGATACCTTTTTGATTTGCAAATGAGGAAAAGCTCTTTCCCATGTATAATAACATACTCAAAGGAGATTATCAAAGATTTAGCTGGAGAAACGTACAATGGATGTTCCATTTCTTTAGGTGGAAATTTTCGTATGCTTAAACAAGTTTAAGTTTATTACTTAACCTTGTTCATGTGTGCACCCGTTTTTCTTTATTGAACTTGTGCAACAATAATTTGTTATGGAGCTGGCGTTTCCCATTGGATCAGTTAATGTAGTCAAGAAGATAAAATAAATGTCGATTGAAATTCAATAGATATTATGTTCAACATCCATTTTTATATTAATTTGGGATTTGAGGCGGCATGCTTTTATTTATCGGCTTGAATATTGAGCAAGTATGAATAGATCTGTAAATTGAAGACCAAAGAATAAAATAATAAAACATGAATAAAATAATAGGCATTATCGCAGGCAGCCTGCGCAAAGAATCATTCTCAAAGAAATTAGCCGCCGAAGTATTAAAGATGGCTCCGGAAGGATTTGAATTTAAGTTAGTAACTCTGGCCGATTTACAAATTTACAATCAGGATTTTGATGATGAAGGAGTTGTTCCTGAAGAGTATACTGAATTCAGAGATTTAATGAATACCATTGAAGGGGTAATATTTATTACTCCAGAGTATAATAGGTCTGTTCCTGGAGTATTGAAGAATGCCATTGATGTAGGGTCACGTCCCTATGGTAAAAGTGTCTGGAATGGTAAACCTGCGGCAGTGTTCAGTAATTCTCCTGGCAATCTTGCAGCTTTTGGTGCTAATCATCATTTAAGGCAAAGTCTTGTGTTTCTTAACATGCCTGTTATGCAGCAGCCTGAGGTTTATCTGGCCAGGGTTGGTGAAGCTTTTGATGAGAATGGACAGATGAAAGAGGGCAAAACAAAGGATTTGCTTCAGCATGCGGTAACTGCATTTGTGGCTTGGTTTACAAAAACAGCGACTAAGTAAACTACGTTCTTAATGGGTTATAATATTGGCTTACTCAATTGAGTAGGCCTTTTTTGTATATGGCCTTTATACCGGGAACGATTGCATAAATTTCCATGGTTATCTTATGCATTTTAATATAAAAATAGCCATTATTGCTCATTAAAATATAATTCAATCTACCTGCCTGACCAAATAGTAAATAAGAATACCCCCTTAACTTCCATGGCCTTGAAGCAATTCAACTTATATTTTTGTTGTCTGATTATATTGCTGCTATTAAGCGGCATTGTAAATGCACAGATTAAATGTAAAATTGAGCATTACTCAACGGAGGATGGTTTATCACATGATGGCGTAACAACCATGTTGAAAGACCGTGATGGGTTTATGTGGTTTGGTACCTGGGATGGTATCAACAGGTTCGATGGGATAATTTTATCACCTATAAAACCAGTCCGGGCGACAGCTCAACTCTACAAAATAACAGGATTGACAACATCTTTGAAGATAAGGATGGTTATCTCTGGCTTGGTGCATATGGGAACCAGGTATACAGATTCGTTTCAATCTAATCATTCCGAAGTACTGCCGATACACAAAACAATTATAGATTTGAATCCTAATTTAAAACAGGATTACGGATATTAACGCACCCGAACACTATAAGATTCTTTCATTCTTATAGTGTTCGCTATTTATTATTAACCCGATTATGAGAAGTTACTTTATTATTTTTGCAGTATGCCTATGCTCTTTTACAGGTTTTGCTCAGCAGAATTTAAAATTGTGGTATGATAAACCTGCCGGAAACTGGAATGAAGCTTTACCAATTGGCAATGGACGCTTAGCCGCCATGGTTTTTGGGGGGGCTGGGAAAGAACAATTACAGTTGAATGAAGAGACCATCTGGACTGGCCAGCCTCATAACAACATTTTGGACAGCCAGGGTATAGTGATCCCTGAGTTGAGGAAATTGTTATTTGAGAAAAAATATGCCGAAGCACAGGCATTATCTATTAAAAAAATGAGATCTCCTCAGAACGGGATGAGCTATCAGCCTGCATGTAACCTCTTGCTACAGTTCGACGGACATGAAAAGGCAACGAATTACTACAGGGATCTGGATATCAGCAGGGCAGTGTCGACCGTGACATATGATGTTGATGGGGTAAAATACAGGCGTACTTCATTTGTTTCTTTTACAGACAGTGTGATCGTTTTGCATATCGAGGCCAGTAAACCTGGTGTTTTGAGCTTTCAGATTGCATGCGGAAAAATCCAGAAAAATAGTACGGTTAAATTAAGTGAGGGCATACTCAAACTGACTGGTACACCAGGAGTGGCCGAAGGGCTGGAGGCGAAAATAAATTTTGAGACGCTCATTAAAGTAAAAGCTACAGGGGGCAGGACGACCTATGGTGATACTACCATCAATGTCACCGGAGCGAACTCAGCTACGGTCTATGTTTCTATTGCTACGAATTTTAAGAACTATCACGACCTTTCTGTCAATGCGCACAACAAAGCATTGAGGATACTGCAGCATGCAGTAAAAAGAGACTATAATGATCAGTTAAATGCACATGTCAGGTTTTACCAGAACTATTTTAACCGGGTAAGTCTTGATCTTGGCAATAATGAATCGGCCAAACTACCTACTGATCAGCGCATCAGGAATTTTAGAAATACTTATGATCCGGAATTGTTGTCGTTGTATTTTCAGTTCGGGAGGTACCTGTTAATATCGTCCTCACAACCTGGTGATCAGCCGGGAAACCTTCAGGGAAAATGGAATGATAAGACAAAACCGGCCTGGGATTCAAAATATACGATCAATATCAATACCGAGATGAATTACTGGCCCAGCGAACTCACTAATCTTTCCGAATTGGGTAATCCACTGTTTAATATGATCAAAGATTTGTCTGTAACAGGTAAGGAGAGTGCAGCTAAAATCTACCATGCGCAGGGCTGGATGGCTCATCACAATACAGATCTATGGCGGATAACAGGAATTGTGGACGGCGGTTTTTATGGCGTATACCCTACTGGTGGTGCGTGGCTGACCAGGCACCTGTGGGAACATTATCTTTTTACCGGCGATAAGAACTTTTTGAAAGAAGTCTATCCAATACTCAAAGGAGCGGCTGCTTTTTACGTCGATGCTTTACAAAAAGAGCCAGACCATGGCTGGCTTGTGGTTTCTCCCTCGATGAGCCCTGAGAATAAATACATGACCGATACGAAGGGAAATGGTGTGTCTTTAACCTATGGTACTACAATGGATAACCAGATTGTTTTTGAGCTTTTCTCTCATACTATTCAGGCAGCAGAGGCATTAAAGACAGATATGGAGTTCGTCACCATACTGAAGAATAAACGTGATCAGTTGCCGCCTATGCAGATTGGACAGTATGGTCAACTTCAGGAATGGATAGAAGACTGGGACAGGAAAAATGATAAACATCGCCATATTTCCCATTTATTTGGTTTATATCCCTCAAACCAGATTTCTCCTTACCGCAATCCTGCGCTTTTTACGGCAGCAAAAAATACGCTTATCAGCAGAGGAGACGTGTCTACCGGCTGGAGCATGGGCTGGAAAGTGAATTTCTGGGCAAGAATGAAAGATGGTGATCATGCCTTTAAGATTATCTCTGATCAGCTTAACCTGGTATCTCCTGATGTACAAAGCGGACAGGGTGGCGGCACTTATCCCAATTTTTTCGATGCACACCCCCCCTTTCAGATAGACGGTAATTTTGGCTGTACAGCAGGAATAGCAGAGATGCTGTTACAAAGTCAGGATGGCGCTGTTGAGCTATTACCGGCACTGCCATCTGCCTGGAAAAAGGGAAGTGTGAAAGGGTTGAAAGCCCGCGGAGGTTTTATTATTGATATGGAATGGGACAATCATGTCCTGACGAATGTGAAAATCCTTTCTACGCTTGGTGGAAATTGTCGTCTACGTACAATTAGTCCATTGGGAAAGTTGTCAGGGCTAAAAAGTATTAAAGCCAGCCTTGAAAATCCAAATCAATTTTTTAAAGTTGATGACATTAAAAATCCGTTGATTTCTCCGAAAGCTACACTGAAAAATGTAACCGAAAAGCCAACGCTATTGTATGATCTGACAACTGAAGCAGGTAAAGTATATGAACTTAAAATTATATAAGTAACTGATGAAGAAAATCATGAATATTTATTTCTGCTGCCTGATAAGCCTGAGCGGATATGCGCAGCAAAAGAAAATTCCGGCTTCGGATAGTATGCAAAAGGGAAGAACCGTCACAGACCTCAGTGACTATTCGTGGAAGATTTCCCTGGATCCTGAAGCGGAATGGCAGGATGACCAGTTGTTTTTGCCGGGTACACCCCTGGGTAAAATCCCTGTGCATTTACCCACTGGCGGATGGGGAGCGTTAGTTAAGGCAAGGGGTAAGGAAACACATTTGCCGGCCACAGTGGAGCAATATTACTGGGGAAGTAATGGAAATTCTTTTGGCCTTGCCGGCAATTATCTTGGCGTTTCCTGGTTTACGACAAAAGTTAAAATTCCCTCAGCGCTTAAAGGGAAAAGAATCGTGCTCAATTTTGAGAGTGTGCGCTTCAGAGCTGAAGTTTTTGTCAATAAAAAACTTGTTGCCTATGACCTGATTACCGGGACACCATTCGATGCGGATATTACTGATGCAGTAGATTGGGGAGGGGACAATGATATCGCTGTGCGTATAACTGATCCTAACGGTAATTTCGACTGGCGGGACAGCCAGAATTTTATGTGGGGCGATTACCGTACCCAACCTACACATGGCTTTGGGGGCATAACGGGAAAGGTAAAACTCATTGCAACTGACCCGGTTTTTTTTAGTGATCTTTTTGTTAAAAATACGCCCAGGGTTACCACTGTCAACCTGGAGATCAGTATGCAGAATAATTCGGGGAAAGCCGTGGATGGTGCTTTGTTACTGGAGGTTCAGGATCATAAAACAGGAGCTATACTGTGGAGTAGACAAGCTAGTGAAAGATTGGATACAGGCGCGAATGTTAAAAGTGTAACTGTTGCTGCGGCCAGCGGAAAACCATGGAGTGTTGAAGATCCAAACTTATATACTGTGAGGGCGACATGGAAAAGCCAGGGTTTGTCGGATCAGATCAATAAAAGGTTTGGTTTCAGGTGGTTTGAAATAAGAGATGAAAAAGGGGACAAGCAGTTTTACCTTAATGGGAAACGGATTGTACTCAGGACTTCTATTTCATGGGGGTTCTGGCCGGTAAATGGTATAGCGCCATCGGATGCTCTGGCTAAAAAACAAATCCAGGATGCTAAAGCATTGGGTTTGAATATGCTCAACTTCCACCGTACCATTGGCCAGACAAATGTGCTCGATTATGCAGATGAATTAGGTCTGCTCTATTTTGAAGAACCGGGAGGTAATCAGATTCCGGAAAGTTATTTTAATCCAAAAAATGACCTGGAGAAAAAAGTCGCTGGTTTTTATCTTCCTGCCCGTAATGAAAAATTCTTCAGAATGATACGTCGGGACCGGAGCCACCCTTCTCTGGTCATTTATAATATGCATAATGAACGGGGTGCCCAGCCCGACAATAAAGATAAAGAAGAAATGCTGGCCGGCCATAAGCTTGACGAGACCAGGATTATCACATACAACTCTTCCAATGGCAGTATTAAATTAAATGAGCCGGACGCCCGGTTTAAGCTTCACTTATTGCCATATGATACGACGTTTTATGACTATGGCTGGTTCGACCAGCACCATGCAGGTGGTCCGGGTGTATACCACAATAACTTATATAATGGGGTGAATAAATATGCAAAGTACACTGATCACAAAGATGAGATCTATTATTTGGGTGAAGAAGGTGCGATCGGTACACCGCCCAGACTGCAGCTGATCAGGGACGAAATATTGAAAACAGGAGTGGATATCGGATGGGAAAGCAGTAGTTATCTGAAATGGTATGAGGCTTATGACCATTTCCTTAAAAATAACGGTTTTGACAATGCATTTCCAAATGTAGATAGCCTGACCAGGAAAATGGGTAATGTAGCTTATTACTACCAGGGCAGGATCATTGAAAATATCCGGATGAATAACCTTATCGATGGATATGCTGTAAATGGCTGGGAAAGTATGAAGCTGGAAAACCATTCCGGTGTAGTGGATAATTACCGTAATTTAAAAGGCGATGCTGATTTGATTGCAAGGTACAACAAGCCACTCTACCTTGCCGTGAAAGTAAATTATAAAGTGCTTTCAATAAAGGATACGGCTACTGTTGATGTTTATGTGATTAATGAAAAAGGTCTGAAAGGGGATGCCACACTGGAACTAAAGGCTAAAAATGCTACTGGAAAATTGGTTTGGACGAAACGTATCCCTGTTAAAGTTACCGGTGGATCAACCTATGGGCAATTGCTAAGCAGTGGTTTAAAGTTTAGCCCGCAATCAAGCGGGTATACGAAGATTACGGCTAGTTTGATACAACATCATCAAACGGTTACTACAGGTGAAGATGAAGTATTTGCAGTAGCATTAAACACAGCACATGTGCCTGCGGATATTGTAGTTGCAGATACTTCTCACGTGATCAGTTCTTTTCTGAAGTACGCAGGTATTCCAATTAAGAATTACCGTTCGGGCCGGCCAGACGGCAGTGTAATGGTAATAGGTGCTTTTGATCCGT
This sequence comes from Sphingobacteriales bacterium, assembly GCA_015655115.1. Classification (GTDB taxonomy): domain Bacteria; phylum Bacteroidota; class Bacteroidia; order Sphingobacteriales; family Sphingobacteriaceae; genus Pedobacter. The sequence continues at coordinate 39,489 of JAATFQ010000166.1, read as the reverse complement.
TACAGACAGGGAATCCGCTGGTAACAGATATTCTGGAATGGGTAAATAATGGAAATACACTTGTTATCGCTGGAAATGCAGAGAAATGGGCTGCCCATCTGGCAAGAAAAGAAGTGATCGATTATAGAGGGGCACAAGTATTAGGAACGAGCTGGTATGGAGGAAATTACTTTGTTAAACAGCATCCTTTATTCGATGGGCTGCCACAAAATTGTGTGTTCAACTGGGAATATCAATGTTTTGCTGCTTATAATAAAAGCAGGGTAGGGCTTCGGATTGGAAATGGTGATGTTTTAGTGGGCTGCGTGTCTGATCATAAACCTGAAGTTTATTCTGCTCTGAGCATAATTGCACACGGACGCGGAAAGATTGTTATCAGTACATTGGATATCCTGTCTTGCCTTAAGGATGTGAAACTAGAGAAGAAAGCTGAAGGAGACGGCGAAAACGCTGCTTTAGGTACGTTTAATACATCTGCCAGGAATCCGGCAAATATTGTGGGACAGCAGTTGCTGCTCAATATGATGAAAACTGGATTCCGGTAATAATAAGAATTGCAAGGTAATGGAATTTTGAGAATTCAATCAGCAATTTTTTAATCAGAGGGCTGTAATCCTTCTTCACACCGTCGATAATCATAGCAAATTTAGAATTGAGCCGGCATCCGTTTAGGAGCCGGTTTTTTTAGTAAAATTGTAGAACTTCATTCTTCTACCTATTGATTGATTTTTTTTCTAAAAGTTGTATCCCTTGGGATTCTGCGACGATTACTTTGGCGGCTATGCCATAAAACAAAGAATGATCAATTACTCCAGGTACCGCTTTTACAGAAATATTCAGTTCTTCCAAAAGCGGCAGATTCTCGAAATAGATGTCAGCCAATAAATTACCGTTACCATTAACTAAAGGTAAGTTTGTTTCTTCATTCATCCTTAGGGTTATGCTGCAATCGGTATAAAGCCTTGAAATATGGTTCAGCACAAATGTAGCTGCCTCAGGGAACAACTCAATGCAAAGGGGAAATTCAGTATTCAATACTGGCACCAGTTTACTTTCTTCTACAAGCAAAATAAATTCTGATGCAATGGATGCAAAGATTTTTTCTTTTGTATGGATACCGCCTCCGCTTTTAAAAGCATTCAGGTCTTTATCTACCTGGTCACAACTGTCGAAATAGAGGTCGATTGATTTTAAATCTGAGAGGTCGACGTGCGTTAAATGATATTTATTTATAAGTTCCGCGCTGTGGGATGATGGAGTAACGAACTTCAATGTGTCTTTGAATGGAATCTCATTGTGAATCAACTACGTAAGGTAGCCTATTGTACTGCCAGCACCTAAGCCTATGGTTTGGTTGGGCCTTAGGTAGTCCAGTGCTGATCTTGCTGCTTCTTTTTTAAGATTTTTCATCAGTAAATATTTGTTTTTTATAGGTTATGAAGCTATCATGATCTTTTCATTTCTGTTTGTGATCTGTAGGATCATGATGGTTTCATTAGAATATTTTTGTTTTTAAATGGTCATGAAGCTATCATAAGCATATTTTTCATAGCTGATATCGCTTTTTATTGAATTCAGGAGCTCGCAAGCTCGGTTCATTTCTATTTGTAAGAGGTAAGGTAAGTAAATAGTGCCAATTAGGCAGAGATGACCAGATGAGATACATGAACGGGGCGAAATACGCTGGCTCTAACATGTTCACAATAACTGTAAAAAAACCAAATTTTATTGTCGATCAAGTTTGTATTTCATTTTACAATACCTAGGTTAGCACAACGATTTTTCCACCGCCAGTGTTACTTTCCATAAACAGGTGAGCAGCAACTATTGCACTTAATTTAAACGTCTTTTTTATGGCGGGCCTGATTTTATCCTGCTCTATATCCGAAATAAACTGCTGAAAGATATCTCCATCAACTCTGATTTGCCCACTGTCATATACAGTAAGGTTAACAGCGGCAGGAATATAGCCCATTGGGTCAAATTCGGGAATTGCCCATTGCTCCGAGAGCATTCCCGTCATGCATACCGATCCACCTGAAACCACACCTTTCAGAGAATCTTTTAACGTGGTTGTCCCAACAAGTTCCAGTATTTTATTAATCCCCGTTGGATTGCTGGCACCTGATTTTGTAAAGAGTTTGCCATCATCAATCAGCACTTCGTCGGCGCCATTTTCTAATAACAGGCGTTTTTTTGTCTCATCTCTTGTGGTGGCAATTACATAAAGACCGTGTGCTTTTGCAAGCTGTGCAGCGAGCAGTCCGACAGATGAGGTACCTCCGCGTATAAGTATAGTCTCGCCCGCCTTAATTTTTAAGGCGATGTGCAGAGAGCCGTAAGCTGTCTGGAACATTTCGGGTAAGGCACCAAGGGTTTCCCATGGCAGGTTGCTTTCAAAGGCTGTAATGATATTCTTAGGCAGTACAACGTATTCGGCATAGCTGCCATCATAATGCCTTCCCATGTGCCCCATAAAAGCAGCTACTTTCTGACCTTTTTTAAATTCATGAGATGGATCTTCTTCAATTTCGCCAACGCATTCTATACCCAGTATTCTGGGGAATACTACGTCCGGGGAGAGGCCTTTGCGGGTCATGACCTCAGAACGGTTAAGGCCAAAGGACCGGGTGTGTATTAAAACTTGTCCGGCTTCGGGGATTGGAACAGGTCTTTCTTCCAGTTCAAAGTTCTCCGGTCCGCCTGCATGGTATAATACAGCTGCATACATATAGTAATGTTTAGTTACTTAACTCAATTACCGTTACGTTGTTGAATATATAACGATAAATTTTCCATCGGTTTTCAGATTCTTTAAGGATAAAAAAGTCCCTGCTTGTCTTGCCGATAACAACCCCTGTAACACTGTCTTTTTGTAAAGTCTTTGCATGAGCTGTAACAAAAGCAAACTGATTATCGATAACAATATCTTCAATGTAATATTCGATACTGAAAGCGGCTTTGAGCAGGTAAGTTCCTGCCGCTGCAGTTAAATGAGCTGGTTTTGTAATTGTGGGATAACCTTCCGGCATAAATATTCCGTCAACGGAGTAAAATGCCGGGATCGAAGCAATGTCAGCAGCATTTAATGCGGTTGCGTAATCATTGAGTATGTTATGTATGGCTTGTGTTTTTTCGGGATTTTTCATGGAAAACTATTTGACCAATGACGATTTATATTACCTAATTAATAGCCAGGCTTTTTGTACAACCTGTCGAGGTTGGGTACAATTTCAGCGTTGTAAACATCTTCCATCCATGACTCTTCTTTGATTTCAACAATATCAACAGAGATCGCCAATTCTGGCTTTCCGGTAGTTTCCATTACCCCTTCGGTAATTATTTTTGCTAGTTTTAACTTATTTTCTTCCGAAACTCCCGGATACATTTTTACAACAATATGTGGCATATGTTTATGATTTAATTTATTTATATGTAATAAGACAAAGTTATGGTACAGGATAGTATAAATCGCTTGAAAAAGTTTAAGAAATACGCTTAATATAGTTTAAGGCCTTATCCATAATTTTTTTTCAGCATTTGCAATCAGTTCTCCGGGAAAATACGAAGGTCAGTAAAAAAAGCTTCAGTACCTACATCTGCCCATAAACCGATCGCGCCTATAGCATCTGCACCATGTTTTAAGTCGTTCACAATCAGAGTGGCCTCCTTGTTATTGTTTATATAAAGTACAGCTTGATTACCCTTAACTACAATACGCAATTTGGTCCATTCGTTTAAACCCATATCTGCGTGTGTTTCATAAGTCTCCGGACTTTCTTTTCTCAAACGCTGATAGGGGTAGTCAGGATAGGAGAAATATTGAACGCTGTGGTTACGCCTAACCTGATCATTCGCCCTTCCATTGGTCGGGCGAATATAAATACATTCAAATTTTGAATTCTGTCCGTTGATTCTGAATGCTATACCTATGAAACCGCGGGCCGGCTCCGGTGCATCTTTTAATAGTTTGCTCAGTACTTCAGCTTCTATTGTTCCATTGCTAAATGGAACGCTGATGACTTTGGCAAAGGTTGGCTGATCAACAGCTACAACTGAGGGATCTTTAGTGATCCTAACAACTTTTCTGCCGTCTAATTTTACAAATAACATGGAAACCTGTACAGGTTGTAGTGTGCTGCTATCCAATTTAATTGTTTGAGCAGCGCATAGATGGATGCCTGTCAACTGAGCGCATCCGGCTATACTTAATAAGATTTTATTCATAGCACCTAATTTTTATTTAAAAAAGGGACTATACATGCCCATACTGCAGCAAAGTTGGTTTGGAATGCTGGGTGCGGAGCATTTGGAATGATCGCCAGCTGCACATTTGAGAACATGCCATAAGCGGCGATTACAGTTTTAAGCGGGGCATTTTGATCAAGTTCACCAGCCATCAGTAGCACAGGACAGCGGACTTTTTCAAATTCTGCTTTTCCAATACTAACCGAATTATAATAATTGGTGGTTGATTTAAGCCACAGATCTGCCTTTTCAGGGTCAGGCTTGAGGGCCATTTGCTGTTTCCAATAAAGGCTGTCCAACTGTAACGCATCTTTACTAGTGATATTGAATACCCTGGAACCCTTAGTCCATTCTCCGGCTCCTATTGCGATTAATTTCTTAGCTCTTTGCGGGTATAGGCCTGCAAAATAGTAACCCGTATAGGCACCGTCACTAAAACCTAAAATTGTAACACTGTCTTTAGTAGTAGCTTGCACAATGGCATAAACATCTTTTGCTTTTTGTGCATAATCTGCAGTAGTACCCATCTCAGACTTGCCATGTCCTCTTGTTGAAATGGCGATTACCTGGTAAGATTTGGAAAGACTGTCAATAAAGCGTCCCATTTCGAAAGTTGATCCAAAAATGCCTCCGTGCAGTATTACCAGGGGTTTTCCTTTACCATATACTTCATAATATATTTTCGCATCTCCGGTATTGATGAAATGACCTGCAGCGGAATTGTTTCCATAGGGTATAGCGTGAGGGGGTGTAGGACCGGCTTGCATGAAGCTTCGCAAATGTTTCAGGTCCTGACCATTTGAATATATAGAAGAGATCATTACAAATATAAAAACGATCATAATCCTTAAAACAGATTCCAAATGTGTCTGATAGCTATTTAGGGTCTCTAATTTTTTCATGGTGTAAATTATTAAGCTGCAAAGATGAGTACTATAAAGTCTACTCACCAATGTACTTTGTTAAGAAAAAATCTTAAACTATGTTAAGCGTATTTCTTACCCTGTGTTAGGCAAAGGTCTGATCATTTCCTTCAACTTTGTCCAACATAATTATTTTAGAAAAATGAATACTCTTTTAAAAATCACCACGGTTTTATCATTGGTAATAACCATTGGATCAGCACAGGCACAGACTAAAACAAACGTTACTGCGCTTAAAAAAGAACTCGAAAGGTTTAAAGCAGCTGATGCGTTAGTGCAGCAACATCTTAATACATTTGATACCCTGGATTATACTGTGTTCAGCAATCAGCAGTGGGAGCGTTTTCATGAAAGCCATGGAAAAGACATTAAAGTATTTTGGCCGGACGGTCACATCACTATCGGCCTTGCAAAACATATTGAGGATATGAAGGCCTTATTCGTATATGCACCCGATACCAGAATCAAGCATCATCAGTTTAAAATCGGTAGTGGTGATTTTACCGCTGTAACAGGATTATTTGAAGGGACCTTTACTCAACCAATGCCTGTTGGCGATGGAAAATTCATCCAGCCTACTGGTAAAAAATTCAGTTTTCCTATGGCAACAATAGGTGTTTGGAAAGATGGAGTAATGATCGAAGAGCACCTGTTCTGGGATAACAAAACTTTTATGGACCAAATCGGACTTGGTAAATAATTCTTAAAAGCCGCTATAGGTACTCATCTATAGCGGCTTTTATTTTGGCCTCAGTAAAAATTATATAGCCCTCTGTAGTTTTATTTCATCATATCGGCTGTTTAGACGGACATTGAAGCAGTTTATCCCATTATTTTGAAGATAATTAAGAGAAATTTGCATAAGTAAATATTACATTTAATGAAATTTGCCGAAGAAACTATGATAAAAGATAAGAGAGCTATCCTACTGAAAGTGTCGGAAGAGCTTTTTGCTATCTATGGTTTTGAAGGTACATCTACCAGGTTGATTGCTGAGCAATCGGGGATGAACATAGCGATGATCACCTATTATTTCGGTTCTAAAGAAGCACTTTACACAGCTATATTCGAAAATAGGTTATTGCATATCATTGATGAGATTGGTCGCATTGAACGTCTTGATCTCGGCCCGGTAGAAAAGTTGGAAACTTATCTTAGAGGATATATACAGCGCATTCAAAGCAATCAGGGTTTTTACCGATTGGAAAGCCGGCAGTTAACTATGCTTGAGCAACCACCAATAGTAACTTTATTGAATGTTAGCCGAAACAAGGCCTTCCATCTGCTCCATCATATTATTGCCAAAGGTATATCAGATGGTGTATTTCATCATGTTGATATTGAGGTTTTTGTTTTGAATATTATCTATTTCCTGCCGACTGTTTTTACCAGGCCAGCCGCCCTGTTCAGCCGGCTGGGATTTCCGGAAAACGATCAGGCTCATGGCAATTCCCTTGAAAACAGGATTATCAGCTTTCTCTTATCTTCGTTAATTATTTGAAAATATTAAGCCATCAAAATATTCATACGATATTTTCCCATTAAACGTAATTCGTCTTTGCTTTTATGGTAGTATGAATAGCAGCCAGCTATGCTTAGAAATGTAGAATTGCTCTTCAACAGATCCTAATTTACGTTGGCAATTAAGCACAATAATCTTATCCTATGTTAAGGTCATTTCTTACCCTGTGTTAGGAAAATAAATCGTGCTTTTCCGCAATTTTGTTCCTATGAGTATGCGGTTACAGGATTTACATCATATCGGCGGACAATTTAAATCGAGGGCTACTTTATCACCAGTACTTTTTATTGGCCATGGTAACCCCATGAATACGCTTTGGGACAATCATTTTACGCGTACGCTTTCTGCACTGGGTAGTCAGATTGATAAACCTAATGCGGTGCTGGTCATATCAGCTCATTGGGAAACCATTGGTACCTATGTAAGCATAAATCCAAATCCGCGTACTATTCATGATTTTGGAGGTTTTCCGGACGAACTCTATCAGTTCAGATACGGTGCGGCTGGCCATCCTCAACTCGCGAAGACACTTAAAGATATGGTAAACCTTACCCACATAGAGGAAGATAAGTTGATGGGACTTGACCACGGTGCATGGACGGTACTCAAATTTATCTGGCCAAATGCAGATGTTCCTGTTTTTGAGATGAGCATGGATTATACGAAAGGACCTGACTTTCATGTTCAGCTTGCAGGTCAGCTGAAGGAATTGCGCAAAAAGGGAGTTTTAATACTTTGCAGCGGCAATATTGTACATAATCTACGGATGATGGATTGGAAGGACATTAATGCAAAACCATACGACTGGACAATTGAATTTGATGCTTTTGTGAAAAAGCAAGTTGACCAGCGTAATTTAGAAGCCCTCATTAATTATGCAGGTAAAAGTGCCAGATTAGCGGTGCCAACTAATGAACACTATCTTCCCTTACTTTATGCAATGGGAATGTTATATGGAGATGAACCTATAAGTCATATTTACGAAGGTTATCAATATTCGAGCCTGAGTATGCGCTGCCTTCATATAGGATAACAAATTGAAATTATGGAAAACAAAATAGAAACGACAAAAGGGGAGGAGCTAATGCTCAACTATAAGATATACCAGCCCGATAAGTCACTGAAAAAACAAGGGCTGATTTTGCTGCTTCATGGCATAGGCAGCAATGAAGAAGATCTTTTTCAGCTGAAAAGTAGCCTTCCGGATGGATTTATTATTGTATCGGCAAGAGCACCTTACACCTTATCCCCAGGAAGATATACGTGGTTTGAACTCTCTCATCATTTAGGAAAGCCCGTTATTAATGCAGAGCAAGCAGAAAAAAGCAGGATGGTACTCAATACTTTCATTTCTCAGCTGATAGAACGATATGACATTGATGAACATCATATATACATGGGAGGCTTTAGTCAGGGAGGAATAATGTCATATAGTGTCGGATTAACCTTTCCGCAAAAACTTGCCGGGATATTCATACTGAGCAGCCGGCTTCTGCCTGATGTAAAACCACTCATTAAGGTCGGTCCCCTGCTAGAGAAACTGAGGGTTTTTATCGCACACGGAACAAATGACAATGTCTTGCCAATTCATTATGCGCGTGAAGCGAGCGAATATCTTCGCGAAATGGTGCCGTTGATGGACTATCATGAATATAATATGGAACATCGTATAGGAATTGAAGAACTGGCGGATCTTAAATCCTGGATAGAATCGGGAGCATAATTAGATTATATTCCTTAAATTGGTGCTTTCATAACCATATGGACTCCACGCTGCTCTTTTATAATCTGAATAAGTACTCCAGAATTTCTGAGGCAGACTTTAGCCTGGTCAGTAACGTACTTACAAAACGTTTTGTAAGGAAAAAAAGGGCGTTGATAAATCAGGGAGAAATTTGCAGGTACCTGTATTTTGTGGAGAAGGGTTCATTACGATCGTACAGTATTGGTAAGGAGGGTAGTGAACATGTGTTACAATTGGTAATTGAGGACAATTGGATTGCGGATCTGAGTAGTTTTATTACCCAGACGCCGGGAAACCTAACAGTTGAGGCTATAGAAGATAGTGAAGTATTGTTATTACCCTATTCTGCTATAGACGAGTTATGTGAAAAGTTGCCAAAGCTGGAAACGTATTTCCGCAAACTGTATCAGAGAGCTTACGTAAGTATGCAACAACGGTATAACGCTGTACAGAGCAGCCAGGCAAAAGAACGATATGAAATTCTTATCCGGGATAATCCTCAATTTGCTGCAAGAATACCATTAATTCATATTGCTTCTTACCTTGGGATCACGGCAGAGAGCCTTAGTCGTATCAGAAAGCAAGTTGTCAATGTAAACATTTAGCTGCAATGTGGTAATAAATAATTATTCGACTCCTATAAGATATCATATTTACTGCTTCTCAACTAAGGATGATTATTGATTTCTGTATGCTGTGGGGGAAAATCCGCTATATTGTTTGAAAAAACGACTGAAGTGAAACTGATTTTCGAAATTTAGCCGGTCGGCTATTTCCTTCACCGAGAAAGATCTGTAATCCAGTAAGACCTTTGCTTCCAGAACAACCATATCAATTATAAATTGCCGGGCGGTCTTTCCGGTTTTTCTTTTAAGTAATTGGGTTAGATATTTTTCATGGATATGAAGCCTTTCAGCATAAAATGTCACTTCCCGATGCAAAAGGTAGTGTTCGGAAAGAAGCTTTATAAATTTATATATAATAGTCCCGGATATTTCCTGATCAGTTTCTAAGTTATCATAATATTGTTTTAGTTTAAGCAATATTGCCCTGAATAAATTCCTGATAACCTCCAGATCACTATCATGATTGACTTTACTGTCTAAAATACTGTTTATTATCCCTGTAAGCTGCACCAATATTTGATGATCTTCCTGCTCCATCTGACGATAAGACATTAAACCTTCTTTGAGGAAACTCGCCACATTAAAGTATTTCCCCATTACACCTGATTTTTGTAAAAAATCAGGTGTAAAAAGTAATGACACGAAATGTATATTATCATTTTTCCAGCTTATCTGGCGAATAGCTGAAGGTGGTATGATGATGACATCATTCTTCTCTAATTGATATTCAAATAAATTTACTTTTAGGTCAAGTATTCCGTGTAAAACGATAACTACGGAAAAGTGTTTTGAACGGAATGGCTTGTCTCTTAAAAAACCTGACTCGTGATTAAGAGAATCATAAATCAATAAATCGGGGATATTCTGATTGATACCTATATCTTGTATTATTCCTGGTATTTCAATGTTTTGGAATTGTGCATTAATCATATTTTCCATTCGAGAGATATTACTTTTATATATTTCCTGCTATCTAAGTAGAATTCCAATCTAATTATCCATGCACTATTGATGTGATACCATCGATAATATCAATTGTGATACACCTATAATATCAATTTTTCCGGACTTATAACAAAGGTAAAAAAATCGATCTTACTTTTAGGTATGCTTTTGTTTCTTTCATCTATGGACTGGTCAATCTGAAGTGGCGAAGTTTGCATATTATTAAAATAAAGAATGATAGGGTATTCCACTACTAAAAAAATTCTGTTTTTTGCCTGCTTTTTCAATACTAGTTTACTGTTTGCACAACAGGATTCTCTTAGACTTTCCTTAAACAAAGTTTTCGAAATAGCCTTAGAGAACAACAGGGAAATAAAATTGAGCACAGCCTATCTGTCAAGATCAGAAATAGTTACAGCGGACAAAAAAAACAACAGGCTACCAAACATCGGTTTTTCCGCATCGGCGGGTTATCTTACGGATGTGGGTGTATTGGGGTTAGGCAACTTGCCAGACGGATTTTATGCTATGCCGCATTTTGCAAACACCTACGCACTACAGGCAAGCATGATGGTATATGCAGGAAGCCGAACAAATACGGAGATTAATATAACTAAACTTGAAAGCAGCCTGGCGGCACTTAGTCTGCAGAAGAATACGCAGAGCATCAAATTGATAGTAATTGGCTATTACCTTGATCTTTATCAATTGTATCAGCAAAAAAAAGTTTATGAAAAGAGCATCCTGCTGAGTAAAGAACTGCTCAGTAAAATTAACGACAGGTACAGCGAAGGAATAGCACTGAAAAGTGACAGGATCCGTAACGAACTTTTGTTATCCACGTTTGAACTTGCTCTTTCCAAATTATTGGATCACCTGCAGATTACTAATAACAATATGCTTGCCGCATTGGCGCTACCTGAAAATGCTGTGATTATCCCCGATGATACCCTGGAAATTCCCGTCCAATTGCAAAGGTTTTTATTTCAAACGAGCGAAGAAGAATTAAAAAATATGGCAATGAATGGTAATCTGGAAATTCGCGAAGCCGGCGTCAAAATAGATATTGCCAGTAAACAACTAAAAGTTGTACGCTCGTATAATTATCCTGAAGTTTCAATGTTTCTTTCCTCCGCGCTTAATCGCCCTTATACTTTCGATATTCCGGCAAAGGATATTTACGCCAATAACAATTCTGTTGGTCTAAAGGTAAATATACCAATAGGGAACCTGTACCTATCCAAAAAGAAAATCAATATAGCCAGTAAAGACATCAGTATCTCAAGAACATCTAAAGAACTGGTAGAGCAGAACCTGAATAGAGATGTAAAAAACAATTTTATCAGATGCAGAGAATCTTATAATCAGCTCCAGACGCTATATAAACAGCAGGAACTTGCCAATGAGAATTACAGAAGGATTACCGATAATTACATGGAACAATTAGCGCTGAATACAGAAGTAATGGATGCCAGCAACCAGAAGCTGGATGCTGATCTGCGTGTGACACAGGCTAAGATAGAGATTATATATACTTATTACCAGTTATTAAAAACATTAGGAGAGCTTTAAAAATGAACGATACCAATCAGCATATTCGCCATAGAAATAACAAAAGGAAAATAATATCCAACATTGTGGTAAGTATTTCCGCGCTCCTGGTTCTTCTCTATATAGGTTATTACTTTCTGCGGTTCAACAAAGACCTTTATACCGATGACGCACAGGTGCAGCAACTGCTCACGCCTGTAAATGCAAGAGTTAGCGGTTACATCAAAAGTGTACGATTTAAGGATTTTCAGTGGGTTAATAAAGGCGATACCCTGGTGATTATAGATAATACAGACTACCTGATTCAGCGAGAACTGGCTGCCTCCGCACTGATGGATGCGCAGGCAGGGAAAGCGATTACCGTGTCGAATATCAATACAGTTGAAAATGGTGTAACAGTTTCAGAGGCACGCATAGAGGAAATACGAGCCAAGTTATGGAATGCTGAAAAAAACTATAAACGCTACGCTGCCCTGCTCCAAAAAGAATCGGTTACACAGCAGCAGTTTGACCAGGTGAAGAGCGATTACGACGCATTAAAAGCACAGCTCGAAACACTTGAAAGAAGCAATACCGGAAGCCATCTTAATGTGCGCGAAGCTACGCGGAAAATTGATGTGAACCTGGCTGCGCTGAAAAGAGCCCAGGCTCAGCTAAAACTCGCAGAATTGAATTTACAATACACAGTTATCATAGCATCCTGCAATGGCTTTGTAGGTAGAAAAGCAATTACCGAAGGACAGCTTGTGCAGGCTGGGCAACAGCTGACGAACATTATTGACAATGACAATAAGTGGATTACGGCTAACTTCAAAGAGAAACAATTATCAGCTATTACTATTGGCAGCCGTGTACAGATCAAAGTTGATGGCATTCCCGATACAGTTTTGTGGGGTAACGTAGAGGCATTTGCATCAGCAACAGGTTCTGTTTATTCCATGGTACCTGTTGACAATGCGACGGGCAACTTTGTGAAAATCCAGCAGCGGATACCCGTTAGGATAGAGTTTGACAAGGGCACTAATCGTGCAATTTTGGCTAAGCTTAAAGCTGGGATGAATGTAATTGTTGAAATTCGGAACGAGGTAAAGTAATGAAGCCAGTTCATCATATCCACACCGTCGTTGCCTTCAAAGATTATGTTCCGCGGTCGCTCCGGATTATGTCTTTTGTGATCTTCGCATTCATATTCCAGTTTTCTAATACGGCATATCTTACACTGACCGGGACAGTTACTGGAGTAAACCAGATGATGAAGGAAGATCTTAACTTTCTTTACCAGATGACGATGATTGGGATTTGCTTCATCTATCCGTTGCTTTTTCGTTTCAAACTACGATTTACTTCCCAGCAAATTATGATAACCTGTTCAATCATTGTAGCTGCTATGATGTACATTACCATTATAACAGACTCAATGCTGGTCTTGTCATGTGCATCATTTCTGCTCGGGACAGCCAAGATGCTCGGGACATTTGAAGCATTGGTGTCCATACAGCTCATTATTACACCCAACCGGGATTATGGTGTGTTTTTTAGTGTAGCTCTGGGTATTGTGCTATTGAGTGGTCAGGTTTCCGGTACATGGGCAATTAAACTTAATTATGACTATGACTGGACGGCTATATATAAAATAATTATTGCTGCCCATGCCCTGATGATTCTTCTCGTACAGCTTTTATTACGAAATATCAGGGTTGCCAGAAAGTTGCCTTTATACGGTATTGACTGGCTGGGCTATTTTTTATGGAGCTCCTTATTTACCTGCCTTGCTTACCTGTTTACTTATGGTCAGGTATTGGATTGGTTTCATTCTGAGCGAATACAACTTTCAGCCTGGTTATCTGTTTTCTTTGCTATACTTACCTTGATAAGGATATTCAAAGCCCGGAGGCCATATTTAGCAATAAAAGTATTTACAATAAAATCTGTTAATATTGCGATTCTAATTATGCTTCTTCTTCAGCCTTTTTTGAGTGCCAGTGGCAGTATATTAGCCCCATTCACTATAGGGGTGCTGCATTTGGATGACTTAAATACAGGTATGCTCAACTGGTGGATTACCTTGGGTATCATATTAGGCGCATTATTCAGTTATTACTGGTTTCTCAAGATCAACGGGCCATATAAAATATTCTTTATTATAGCCTTCGCTGCATTAACAGGCTACTACCTGATGCTATATTTTACATTGAGTAATTATGCAGACATGACGATACTTACAATACCTTATATCTTAAGAGGATTTGGAAATATGCTAGTGTTTGCTGGTGTCGGTAAATATGTAACAAGGGATGTTGGGCTTGACATATTTACACCGGTTCTATGTTATCTTGCTATGGCCAGAAATGCCATAGGAAGTTTAATACCCAGTTCCTTAATTGGTTATGCTGAATATTGGAGAACGCTGGATTACCAAAATAAATTAAGTTCTAAAATAGATCAATTTAACCAGATCGCTTCAGGCTTGTATCAATCCACCTATAATAAATCAATAGCAGGGGGGAATAACACTTCAGATGCGTCTATAATGGCTGGCAAGGCATTGTTCTCAAAAGTAAATCAACAGGCAGTTTTGCTGGCTGGTCGTGAAATCTTTGGCTTTATGACATTTTGGGGAATTGTAGTGGTGGTCTTTATAATGACGGTCCATTTTGGCAGGCCATTCATAAGCAGAATTCCTTCATGGAGAAGATTACGCATTGTGCTGTCAAGGAAAAATACAGCAGAATAGTAGCCATCAGTTATCCCCTTACCTGTCCCGGTTGTAAATAGCCATAATTTATTGATTAAATGATTTATAGCTTTTAGATATTTCTAGCTTTTTAATAGTTTTCGATCTGCAAACAACTGTTCTTTACCGGAGGTGAAACGACATTGTTTGTTTTTATGGTGTTTTATGTGGAAATCAGAAGGTGATAATTTTTGTATTAATACCAATGCGGGCTTATTTCTTGGCTCTTTTTCTCGTAATTCATGTACCAATATTATTTTTTTATAAAATAAAACAAATTCTATGGGGTGATTTCTGATAAAACACAGTTTGTACTATTGAATGACTAATTCAAGCATCAACTAAACCATTAAAAATGATCAAAACTCTTACTAAACCAATTTTCTATCTTTTATTTCTAACTACAATGTTAGTGTGGTATACACCGATGTATGCACAGAATAAACAGATAACTGTTGAATCGGCTTTAAATGCCATTTCTAAAAAGTACAATACTAAATTCGCTTACCGTCATGGTATCATTGAAAACAAATTTACAAGTGCAGAAAGTATTAAAGCAAAAACATTAGACGAAGCCTTAAAAAGGATTCTTTATCCTAATGATTTACTTTTCCTTTATGTGAGTGAAGGAAATTACACGATTATACCCCGGAATGATGATCTGTTGAATCAGCAAAAAGGTGCTGAAAGTGCAGCAAATGCAAATGGTGAGGATATTTATGTATCAGGACAGGTATCTGATGAATCGGGTAATCCTATGCCTGGTGTAACAGTCAAATCAGATGCTTCAAGTAAATCTGTGACCTCAAATGCGGATGGTCAGTTCTCTATCTGGGTTTCAAAAAAGGCAACCCTACTGGGGTTATCTTATCTGGGTTACGACCGATATGATGTTAAATTAAATGGTGGTCCGGTTAAAAAGTTAATCATTAGCCTTAAGCCTTCATCAGGTAATGATCTGGAGGAGGTTAAAGTTGTTTCTACCGGTTATCAAACTATATCTCCTGAAAGGTCTACAGGTGCTGCTACAGTAATCACTCAAAAGCAACTGGATCAGGTGAAGACAGCGAATGTAATTCAGCGTTTAGAGTCTTTGATTCCGGGTGTTAAAATAAATATTACTTCGGGGGATAATAGCTTTGCTTATAAAACTACACAAGGATCTGTAAGTAGTGGAACAAGAACGGTGGGCAGAACAGATTATGGCGTAAGTATTCGTGGTACAAGTACTTTAATCGGCGAAACTTTTCCTTTGATAGTTGTGGATGGTGCAATTTCCGAGATGGATTTGTCGTCCATTAACCCAAATGATATTGAGAATATTAGTTTCCTAAAAGACGCTGCTGCAGCTTAGATCTGGGGCGTACGTGCTGCGAATGGTGTAATTGTAATTACAAGTAAAAAAGGTGGGAATAACCAGGCACCAAGGATCAGCTTCTCCACAACAGCTTCAATAGCCAATAAACCTGATTTGGGGTATCTAAGAACGATGAATTCTGCAGAAGCCATTGCTTATGAGCAGGAATTGGTAAATAAAAACCTGATTACAAGGCCAAGTGCCACAACTGCTTTAGGGCAGCCTGTAAGTGCGGTAACCGATCTTACTTTCAAGCTAAAGGCGGGAACAATCAGTCAGGCCGACTATGATGCTCAGATCAATGCATACAGCAGCATAGATAACCGTGATCAGATTTCAAAGTATATATTACAGCCTGCAACCAGTCAGCAATATAATCTTTCTGTTGGTGGAGGAGGTAACAATTCTTCTTACTTTTATTCAGGTTCTTACAGTAAAGAAATTCCGAATTCTGTAGGTACCGAAGCAAGCCGGCTTACAGTTACATTAAATAATACTTTTAAATTGTTTAATAAGGCTACCTTAACAACAAGCTTTAAGGGGGCTTTCTTTGATTATCAAAATAACGGTGTTTCATTGGCTAGTTTCTTTAATCCATCCTCTATTACGCCTATGCCGTATAGCCAGATTGTAGATGCAAACGGAAACCGTGTGTATACTTCCAATACCTATTATTCAGGGTGGACAAGTAATTTGGCAAATAAGGGTTTTCTAAACTGGAACTATAATGCGCTGGATGAAATGGATAATGCTGACAATACACAGAAGGTAAGCAACTACTCTTTTAACGCGAATTTAAATGTACCGATTTTTAAAGGCTTATCTGCCAATGCATTTTTTAATAATGAGCGTAGTTTCAGTACTGGCCGTAATTATTATAATGAGAATACTTATTATTACCGCAATTTTGTAAACGGTTATACCCCAATACCTACTACAGGAAATGCTGTAAATTCTATAGGTTTATCAGCAGGATCCGGGATTTTAGGCTTGATTAATTCGACTACAAATAATTACACAGTACGTGGTCAGTTGAACTATGACAATACTTTTGCAGAAAAACATCAATTGTCTGTGATCGCAGGATCTGAAATCAGGCAAACTGAGGCTGGAGAGGGGGCAAATACCTTATATGGTTATAATACTGGTACAGGAATCTCCAGGCAGGTAAACTTTTTTACACCATATGCAACTGTTGCAGGATATAGTGCATCACTTCCTGGTTCTGCTTCGCAGCTGGATAAAACAAGAAGATTTTTATCTTATTATAGCAATGCCGGTTATACCTACAATGGAAAGTATACCGTGTCTGCCAGTGCACGATATGATGATTATAACAACTTTGGTGTCGACAGAAAATTCAGGGCTACACCTTTTTGGTCTACTGGTTTGAAATGGGATGTAACTAAAGAGTCTTTCATGAAATCGCAGACATGGATCAGCAATTTAAATATCAGGGCTACCTATGGTGTAAATGGTAATATTTCTACCTCACTCTATCCTTTTACCTATATCGGGTTAGGAAGTGGAGATTATACAACGGGATTGCCCGATGCCTCTATTATCTCGCCTGCGAATCCGGAACTTCGCTGGGAAAAAACTTATGTAACCAATCTTGGTCTTGATTTAGGTTTGTTCAATAATCGTTTAAGTGCAACGGCAGATTTTTACCGCAAGCATGGAAAGGATCTTTTTTACACCTTCCCTATAAGCGGAACATATGGTGTAACTACATTGACCAGAAATTCTACAGAGTTGACTGGAAAGGGGGTAGATCTGAGCTTAAGAGGCATAGTTTATACAACAAAAGATTGGGATGTAAATACAGGTCTTAATTTCTCTTATAATACAAATAAAGTTATTGACTCCAGATTTATCGCTACTTCCAGTATGTATGCTAACCCTGCTTATGGTACTGTGCTTGAAGGCTATCCGACAGATAAGGTGATGGTGTATAAAAACGCGGGACTTGATGCAGCTGGTTTAACAATGATATATGATCAAAATGGTAATAAAGTTGCTTCAAATGGTAATATTACCTCAGTAGATGCACTTGTTTATGCAGGCCGTTCTGCTGCTCCATATTTTGGAAGCTATAATGCATCTGTAAGATTCAAGGACTTTACATTACTGGCTATTGCCACTTACCAATTTGGAAGTGTATTTTTAAAACCGACCATAACTGCTTATCCAACTACCAGGGCTGGTGTTAAATATGATTTAAGTGAGGATATTGCTAAAAGATGGCAGAAAGCCGGTGATGAAGCGTTTACCAATGTACCGGGTGTAGCTGGCGCATACGCTCCTGTGAGTTTACTGCGTTACCAACAATCGGACATTAATGTGCTTAAAGGCGATTATATCCGTTTAAGAGAACTTTCATTGAGTTATAAAATACCTGTGGCCAGCATCACAACTGCTGTAAAATCAGCCAATTTTGCTTTTGCCGTTCGTAACCTTGGTCTATTGTGGAGAGCGAATAAAGAAGGCATTGACCCCGATTTTACCAGCGGATTAAGCAGTACAAGTTTAGGTTTACCTGCTGCGGTATCTTATAATTTTTCATTAAATGTTAACTTTTAATCACGTAAAAAATGCGATCAATATATAAATATTTAGTTTTTTCACTGGTAGCAGCATCGTTCACCGGCTGTAAAAAATATGTGGATATCAAAACTCAGGGAAACCTGGTGCCCAATCAAACCATCAATTACAGGTATTTATTAAACAGTAGCAGTGCCATAGAAACTACATCTAACCTGTCTGATTTTGCCTCTGCGGATATCGATATCAATGATGCCGCTCAGATGAGTTCTTTTGGTGTCTATTACGGTTATTTTACAAATAGCTATAGCTGGCAAGATGTGATTTATCCATTGGGTACAAGTTATGAGCAGGACAGGAACTGGAATACGGTGTATGCTACCATAGCACTTTGTAATACTGCTATCAATGAACTGCCTGAGAGTGATGGTTCTGCAGCAGACAAAGCAGAATTAACTGCTGAAGCTTTAGTACATCGTGCAGATGCTTATCTGAACCTAGTAAATACATATGCTAAACCTTATGACGCCACTACGGCAGCAACAGACCTGGGTGTTCCTTTATTGCTCAAACAAACAGTAAGTCAGCCTTTGAACAGGGCAACCGTACAAGTAGTATACAATCAGATTATTTCTGACCTTACACAGGCTATCCCTTCGCTACCGGTTACACAGGCTTATACTGTTTTGCCATGTAAAGCTTCGGCCTATGGCGATCTGGCGAGGTGCTATTTGTTCATGAAAGATTACGTAAATGCATCTAAATATGCTGATGAGGCTTTAGCATTAAGAAGTACACTCGTTGATCTGTCTACACTAACCAGCATCAATACCACTAACTATCCAAGACGCATCATCAATCCGGAGATTTTATTGTCGAAAGTACCTCTGGATGGTTCATTAGTTTATTCGCCTACTGCCCTTAAACTGAGTGATGAGTATTTAGCCTTGCTGGGTACTGACGATCAGCGTTATGCTTTGTTTACTACTCCTGCTTCTTCGATCTCTTCGAGTTATACGGGCAGATATTTTTATAAAGAAGGAGCGACAGGCGATATTCGTAATGAAGGTCCGTCTGTACCGGAGATGTTGCTGATCAAAGCCGAAGGTTTTGCGAGGGCAGGTGATGCCGCCAATGCGATGCTTTGGGTAAACAAACTGCGTGTGAAAAGAATTATAGCAGCAAGTTATGTTGCTCAGACCGCCAGCGGTGCTGATGATGCATTGGTAAAAGTGATCAACGAACGCAGAAGAGAGTTTTTCGGTACCTCATTAAGGTGGTGGGATATGCGCCGTCTGAAAAATGAAGCTTTATTTTCGCGCACTTATACCAGGGTGTTCAATGGTGTGACTACTACGCTTGCACCAAATAGCAACCGATATGTGTTCCCGATTGCTGCTTACCTGCGACAATTGAATCCAGAGCTTGAAGCCAATCCTTAAACATTAAACACACAACTCCCATGGCAACTGAAATTATTCAGTTGCCATTTACATTTAAATACACCTACACAAATGAAACAAATTAAGAGAAGAAGTTTAACCTGGTTAGTATTACTTTTTTGCAATTTCAGCGTCTTCGCGCAGGCACCGTCAAGTTTCAGCTTTACACCAGCAGCACCTACCAACGGTGAACTGGTTGAGTTAATGTATAACGCAAAAGAAACACCACTTGCAGGAGCGAAAAAAGTAACCGCTGTGGTTTACCAGTTTAATAATTACCGTTGGGAAGCAGTTGATTTAGCTTTTACCGGCGCAAATAACTTATGGAAGGCCAGCTTTAAAGTGCCTGACAATTGTGGGATTATAGCTTTAAAATTCAAAGGAGCCGATACAACGGATAATAACCACGATAACGGTTATTTTCTTCAGTTCAAAGATAAAGACAGAGCAGGCTTACTTGCTCCAGGTGCTTATGCGGGATGGGGATTGGCAAGGTCGCCTAAACTGAATATGGATATTCCCGGCTACCTAAAGTTTGAAGGGATTAGTGATACTGCGAGTTTTTATTGGATGGGACAGGAGATTGCTTTTAACCAGAATGCCAGAGGGATTTTAGTGTTACCCTATGCACGAACAGCGAAAGCTTTCATGAAAGATGGAGCTAAGCCCAAACTGGCTTTAGCAAATAAATACTTAACCCGTCAGGATGCTACGGAGGATGAACTGTTAAAAGCAAGGATCATTGCTATTCAGTTGATGGGCAATACAAAAACGAAGGATTCTATAGAGGAGGTGTTGAACAAAAGATTTCCTCAGGGCAGTTTATCGCGGCTTGCTGCATATAAGAATATCAGTGCACACAAAAATCTGGCTGATGTCTTAAAAGCATCTGAACAGTTTTTAATTGACTTTCCGGTTTCCACAAATACTCAGTTTGACGAAGATAATCGCATCAACTATGGTACTGTATACCAAAATATTATTATCATCGGCTCGATGATCCATAAAGACACACCGTATTTAAGTAAGTATGTGTCGGTTTTACCCTATAATGTTTTGAGTACATTGTACTATAAAATTGTAGATATTCCTTTTAGCCGTAAAGAACAGACTCCGGCACAGTTATTACCGGTATCAGAAATGCTAATGAGACGTTACGATTACTTCATGGCAAATAAGCCGGAAGAATATGCTTATCTGTCTCCTTCAGAGTGGAAAGACGAAGTAAACATGGTACTGTCCAGATATACTTTGCCTATTCATGTAAGCCTGCTCATGTCGGCCTTAAGAAATAAAGAAGCAATGGAATATGCATTAAAAGCTCAGCATTATCTGAAGTATAAAAATGCTACGCTGAATAACCTGGAAGCGGTATTGCTGCAAAAATCCGGCGATACTAAATTGCTGCAGACAGTACTCACAAAAGGTTTGTACGAAAATCAAAGCACTCCTGAAATGGTTGCAATGCTTAAAAGTTTGTATGTTAAATCCCATAAATCCGACAAGGGTTTTGAAGCTTATGTAGAGTCGTTAAAGAATCCGGCAGATAAAGTAAGCGCGCAAAAGGAAGCCATTTCGAGCATGATGAACAAACCAATGCCCGAGTGGAGTATGAAGGATATGAATGATATCACTGTTAATTCAAAAGACTTGCGTGGTAAGATGGTAATCATGGATTTCTGGGCCACCTGGTGTGTGCCTTGTAAAGCTTCATTTCCGGGTATGAAACTGGCGGTTGAAAAATATAAGAACGACCCGAATGTGGTTTTCTATTTCGTGGATACAGAGGAAAGGACGGCAGATTATAAAGCAGAAGTTAGAAAGTACATCAAGGATAATAAATATCCCTTTAATGTTCTTTTTGATAATATGGCTGAAAACGGGAAAGCCACCGGAGAGGTGTTCGATCGTATTTGTAAAGCGTTTACCATCTCAGGTATTCCACAGAAATTATTTGTAGATAAAAATGGTAATTTAAGATTCATTTCGGTTGGTTATAAAGGTAGTGCAACTGCACTTGCAGATGATATTGCTATTATGGTGGAATTGACTAAAGCAGCAAATGAGTAGGAGTGTAGCATGAGTAAGTTCATGATAGCTTCATCACTCTTAAAAAACAATATATACTTATGAAACCAAATCTTTTGATCTTCGCCCTCATCCTTCTGTCTTATCAATCTTTACAGGCGCAAAATCCGGTAAGCTATACTTCAGATACGGTAAGCTATACCAATGCAGACGGTAAGATAACCTTTGCAGGAACCCTGACTATGCCTTTAGGTAAAACCAATGTTCCTGCTATTGTAATAGTTTCCGGAACAGGTAAACAGGATAGGGATGGGAATATGGCAGGACATCCACTATTTGCTCAGATAGCGGATCATTTGAGCAATCATGGAATTGCAGTACTTAGGATAGATGACCGCGGTACAGGTAAAACCACTGGCAATTATGAGACCTCTACAACGGGTGATTTTGCTGACGATGCTTTAACTGCAATTGGATATTTGAAGACGATAAAAGGGATCAATCCAAATAAAATCGGACTAATGGGACATAGTGAAGGTGGTGCTGCCATTGCAATTGCTGCTGCAAAGAGTAAGGATGTTGCTTTTCTTATCAGTATTGCAGGCCTGGCGATGTCCGGTTATGATGCTCAGATCAGGCAGAATGAAGATATCGTTGCGGCATCAACACTTCCGGAATATGATAAAAAGCGGTCGAATGACATTAATGCGCTGATGTTTAAAACAGCCTTTAAGAATGCAGATTCAGATAGTCTGGAGCGTATATTGAAAAACACCTATGCAAAATGGAAAGTGAAAGATGACCTGTATTTTAAGACACTGAATATTGAATTTGATCATTTCCGGTTTCCTATTGACAGTTATTCCAGGATGGCAGCCGGGCCATGGTACCGCTATTTTATAAAATACGATGCCGCTAAAACTTTAGCTAAGGTACATGTGCCTATACTGGCATTAAATGGGGATAAAGATTTAATGGTTGCTGCTGAGCAAAATCTGGCTAACTGGAAAAACTATGCTGCTGCCGGAGGAAACAGGAAGGTGCGAACCGTACTGTTATCAGGATTAAACCATTTGTTTTTGCCGTGTACTGCATGTACTATAAAGGAGTATCAAACTATAAAATCCGGATTTTCTGTCAGAACACTCGATATCATTACCCGTTGGGTGCAGGTTAATATTAATAAATAAGTTAAAGCGGTTTGTATTTGTCGGATTTTATCTGCTAATGCCGCGCTAAATCAAAGCTGCATAATCATCTTCTTTTGTGAATTAGAAGGAGATGATCATGCAGCTTTTTTACTTTTTAGCTTCCAGAGTCACCGTGTTGCTATCCCTTTTGATTTTTGCGTTGAGTATATTCGCCAGTACAAACAGCACACTTTCTTCACTTTTAAAAGAAATCATGCCGTCTATTTTTACGGCAGACATCTCCGGGTTGCTCATCACGATACGTTTGCCATAAATATTTTCAAATTCCTGCGCAACTTCACTTACTGTAGTTTTCTGCATTTTCATGTTTCCTTCTACCCATGCACGTTCTGCCTCAGGATCGGTCTGCACAATTTTCAATGGTTCTTCCTTGGTTTCTAGGGCCATTTGTTTAGGCTTCAAAATATAATGTTTGCCCGAAACCAGAGATAATACATTAATACTACCTCTGGTCAGTACAATTTTAGCCATTTGATTTCTATCCTTCACATCAAACTCAGTTCCCAATACCTGAATATGCAGTCGCTCTGTAAATACCTGGAACCGGTCTTTTTCCGCAATATTTTTAGGGTCTTTATTGGTATGTACCACCTTGAAGTAGGCTTCGCCTTTTAACCGGACATTTCGGCGGTTATTAATTCGCCATAGCATCGGGTATTTTATAGATGAATTCGCATTCAGGGTTACCACACTTCCATCGGGCAGGGTAATATCCTTGATTTCCCCGTAGGTGGTGCTGATGGTTATATTAGCACTATTCAGCCATAAGGCAAAAAGCGTCAATGCCAGCAGCGCAGCAGCACTTCCGACATATCTATATAATTTACGCAGGCCAGATTTCTTCTGCTGATGCTGGTCAATAGACCGATTGATCATAGCAAATACGTCCGTACTGAAATTTTCAGGCATTGTAACCCTGCGGGCAGTATAGATATATTCTAACTGCTTTTTGGCCGCAACATAGGCATTCGCATTTACTTCTGATTTTTCAAAAGCTTCCCAAAACTGCAGATCTTCTTCTTTCCTGTCTTTAACAAAGCGTATAAATGCAGGATCCTGAAGGAAATCGTCTGTCGTATAGGATTGATATGTCTTTTCTTGCATTGGATCAATTGTTATTAGCGTATTACTATCATTTGTTGTGCCTGTGTTTTACTACTTAAACACCAAATATTTCGAAATCACCCCAAAGATTTAAATTATTTTAAAACAGATGAGACTTATACTTTAAAACCATAAAGACAACCATTGCGCTATCCATATCAAGTACAATTTTTAATGCATCCAGCGCTCTTGCAGATAGCTTATATGCACCTTTAACTGATATATTCATCAGTACTGAGATTTGTTCATATTCCATTTCCTCAAAATATTTTAAATAAATAATTTCTTTCTGCCGGCCTGTGAGTTGATTTAAGGCGTCTCTGATTTTTGTTGATTGGGCCGATTCCTCTTCCTTTTTGATATGATCCGACTCTGCATCAAAATCCATCAGAAAATCATCAGGGTCTTTGAAGTCTTCAGTCTTCATTCTGTCTTCTTTCGCTTTATAGGAGAAAATCGTATTTCTGATGGCCCCTATCAAATAGTATCTGATGTTATCCGTAGGGCCGATATTTTTATGGTTCAGCCATAATTTAACGAAGAGATCATGAATACAATCCCTTACCTGGTCTTCATTATTCAAAATCCGCATTCCGTACTCATACAAGACAGATACATAAGTACTATAGATAGACGTAAAGGCCTGCCTGTTTCCTTGCGTAAAACTGATCCATAAATTAGATGTGGCGCCTGATTCTTTCAAAATGACTATGGTTTCAGATAAGATTCTACAAATAAATAGATTAAGGCGCAATAATTCCAATTAATTTTTTTTTGTTTTTGACTTCTGGCACTTCATCGGTGTCAATTAAAACATGAAGATCACCCAGTTAACTAGATATAAGTCTTCATTACGGTTATAAATCACAATTATTACTTCGTCGTCCGGTTGACTGCATTTTTGCGGATAAGGGTTAAGCTCCCATGTTATGGTTACTTTCCTTCCTTCCTCTGCCGATAATGTAGGGTTCCATGCCTGTTGGGTTAGTTTGATGGGCTGACTGAATTTTACTTTTGCCAGGTCGATATAACATTTATCCCCGACATTGATTATTGTATTTTTCATATGAAAAGACGAGGCCAGATTCATATGGGTCTTACTGATATTCTTGGGTAGCTGAGTACCTGGTTTTCTAACTATATTCGATTTAACGATATTTAGTTTCTTCCACGTGGTGAGGGTAACCGGACCAATTTTTCCTGACAAGCAAGAGTCATCTGCACGAGTCACACCACTAAGGCAGACGTCTGTCAGAAGTATCCGCACGATTGCTTGATCTAAGCAGCTCTCCTACATAATCAATTGTTCAATGTGGCCTAATCAATCTTTGCACTTCTAAGTCTTAAAGAATTCAGAATTACAGATACGGAACTGAAGCTCATGGCCAATGCCGCCAGCATTGGAGATAATAAAATTCCAAAAAAAGGATATAACAGACCTGCTGCAACCGGAATACCTAAAACGTTATATCCAAGAGCAAAAAACAGATTGCCTTTTATATTGGCCATTACCTTATGGCTTAACACCCTTGCTTTGGCAATTCCGTTTAGGTCGCCCTTCACCAAAGTGATCGCGGCACTTTCAATAGCTACGTCTGTTCCAGTGCCCATGGCAATACCAATATCTGCTTGTGATAAAGCTGGGGCATCATTTATTCCATCACCTGCCATAGCAACTTTTTTACCTTCTGCCTGTAGTTTTTTTATTTCATTCAACTTATCCTCTGGTAACATTTGCGCTTTGAAGCCATCTAAATTCAACGTTTTGCTTACTGCTCTTGCTGTATCTTCATTATCCCCCGTAAACATAATTACTTTTAAACCTTCCTGCTGGAGTTTGTGAATAGCCTCTTTACTGGAAGGTTTAATTTTATCTGAAATCACTACAAACCCAATGGCTTTCTTTCCAACAGACAGATAGGATACTGTCTTACCTTGTTTTTGGGCAGATTTGACTTGCTCTTCCAATTCAGGATCAATTTCGGCCTTTACATACTCCATTAATTTCTGATTGCCTAAAGCAATTTTCTCCTTTTTAAGTTCACCTGTAACCCCCTTACCCGTTACGGCTTCAAAATTTGAAACAGGCTGGATACTGATGTTGTTTTCTTCCCCGTAACGTAAGGTAGCTTGTGCCAAAGGGTGTTCGCTACTGCTATTTAGTGCCACTATTTTCTCAAGAATATCCTGTATAGTGAAATCCGGATTTACAGCAACGACCTTTTCAACCGAAGGTTTACCTTCAGTAACCGTTCCCGTTTTATCAATAATCACTACATCGATGGTATTCATTTTTTCCAGGGATTCTGCATTTTTAATGAGTATGCCAGATTGAGCACCTTTTCCTACGCCTACCATTACCGACATAGGCGTAGCAAGACCAAGAGCGCATGGGCATGCAATAATTAATACAGCAATAGCATTTACCAGGGCGTATACATAGGAGGGGTCAGGCCCGTATATTGCCCATGCCATAAATGTAGCAATGGCAATCAATACTACCACAGGAACAAAATAACCTGAAATCTTATCTGCCATTTTTTGAATGGGCGCTTTCGAACGGCTTGCGGAATTTACCATTTCAATGATCCGGGACAATAACGTTTCGGACCCTACTTTTTCGGCAAGCATTACAAAGGTTTTATTTCCGTTGATTGTACCTGAACTTACTTTGTCACCTGTCTTTTTCTCTACCGGAACAGGTTCGCCAGAAATCATGGATTCATCAATTATGGCTTCCCCCGTTTTAATGCTGCCGTCTACTGGTATTTTTTCACCCGGCTTCACTCTCAACAGATCTCCCTTTTGAATGTCGTCAATGGAAACTGATATTTCATTATCCCCCATAACCTTTGTGGCTGTATTCGGTGCTAATTTCAACAGCTCTTTAATGGCACTATTGGTTTTACCGTGTGCTCTGGCTTCCAGAAGCTGACCAAGCAAGACCAGAGTCAAGATAACTGTTGCTGCTTCAAAATAAACATATACTGTACTATGGTGGGTTTTAAACTGATCGGGAAAAATGTCAGGAAAAAGGAGGGCAACAAGGCTAAAAAGCCATGCTACCCCCGCACCAATACCGATCAGGGTAAACATATTCAGTTTCCATGTAATTACGGATTGCCATGCGCGCTGAAAGAACATCCACGTTGCATAAAAAACCACGGGAATGGAAAAGGCAAACTGAACCCAGTTCCAATATTTCAGTCCCATTATCTTAAAGATCGGATTATCGGGTATCATTTCAGACATTGCGATTAAAAAAATGGGAATAGTAAAAACGGTTGCAATTTTAAATTTGTGCAGCAAGGTATCATAAGTTTTATCCTCAGCATCTAAATTCACCCCTATAGGTACTAAATCCATCCCACAAATTGGACAGGAGCCAGGCTGCTCCCTGATGATTTCCGGGTGCATAGGGCAGGTAAATTGAGATCCGCCTCCGGTTTCTCCCTGATTCGCTGTTACAGTAGTTGTGCCATGGCTGTTGATTCCTGTTGTTTGATGGGTATTCGTCATGATTGGATGATTAAAGAGTTATTAATTGATATCCTTCGAATTTTGCACCCAGCTCATCAGCAATGACTTTTCCGCCTTACTTAAAATGGCATTTCTATGGATCAAGGTATAAGAAGACAAAGGCATGGTTCCATCTTCTAAACTATTTTCTATTGCTCTTAACTTATTTTTCTGTCTTCTGAGCGTATACGACCCAAATTCATTGAAATTCAATTCCGCTTTACCAGCTTGTATATGATTGTTCAAAAACCAATGCATAGGCTGTATATAAGCATACCAGGGGTAATTTGTATTGTTGCTATGACAATCATAACATGAATTTATTAAGATAGCTTTTATCTCAGCGGGTATAGCAATTGTTTTAGAAATATCATTTGGCATAACCTGCCCACTTTTATTGCGGGTAGGTTGTACAAACTGGATAAGTAGAAAGATCACCAAAAATTCAGCAAGTATTTTTTTTATGCTCTTAACGGCCATTATTTTAATTCTTCTTTTACAGTACCACAAGTTGGCATGGCTTTACCCAGATAAGGATTTTTAATATCTTTTATTTCGCTTAACCAAATTGCCCCTTTGTTATTATTATACATCGGACAATGGTCCACATATAGAGGCTGACTTGTACCAAGTAGCTTAATAAGATCATACATATCCTTGCTCAACATATCAAAGTGTTCACGCTGATGGGTTATATTTCCGGCATTTGCACCAATATGTTCCGCATGCTCTTTGGCATCGTCTTGTATCTCTGTGTAAACTTTACTTTGACCCGTCGTTAAAGACTTTTTGTCAAAACTGGCAAAGGCATTAACCATTTCATTTCCTGCGACGGCTGCTTCCTTATCATTATCTGTTGTGAAGGCATTTTTTAATTTGAGATAGGCATTTAACAAGGTGGCAGTTGATTTTCCTTTTTCAGAAGAAGCAGGACTGGTATTATGAGTTGATGTGGAGTCTTTCGCTCCATCTTTTTGTGTTTTATTGCCGCTACCAGTACAGGCCGCTAAAAATAATAATGAAAAGGTTAGGCTATAGATTAATGTTTTCATTTTATTGTTGATTTAACTTTGTTTAAAAATCATTGACTATCTGCCGGAGGATACAAATTTGATTTTTCTATGGCAGGGGTATTTCCTAAAATCAAAATTTACTAACACGACATAGGTTTAGTATAAAATCACTAAAGCGCAACCATGACCCGCAACAGTATCGAGCAAAAATATCACTAACTTGAGTCTCACTTTGCTTTTCATGACTATGCAAATCTAGCATAAGGGACAAAATTAAATTTACATAATTCCGTATGTTTTTTACATGATTAGAGATTATGAGTATCTCATAACCATTATTATAGGCGTTTGTTGTTCCAGATTTTAGCTGACCAACTATGACCCTGAAAACTCTGTTATATATGCCTGGAATTTTCTTGTGCTAACCTTTTGAATTATTTGGCTTAAAATTTTAGTTATCAATGCGTTATTATTTTTATATTGCTTATGAATTAATACGAGATGAAAAAAATCTTTTTTTTACGTTAACCCTTTTCCTCTATTCCATTCTGTCCTCGGCTTAAACAAGACCTTAAAACTGGAGAGAAAATTACTCCAGTCCCAGGTAGACAACATTACGGCTGATACAGCGGATAAAGCACTACGAGTTAGCTCATTTTTGTTTAATTTCCAGGAATTCCAGGATTCACTGCAAGAACTGGGGTTCTGGGCCGAACACTACTCTAGGTTGCAACCAGGGTAATAAGGATGTCAGCCGGGGTGAAATCCCAATCCTAAAGGACAGCTTATATGATCTGGGCTATTCCAAGGCACAAACCTCAGCTATGGTCAAGCCCATAATGTTTACTACATAAAAATGGAAAATAGGCTTGCAGGAACATGGCCTTGAATACTACGTCAAGGACAAAACCAGCACGGAACAATTCATCAGGATGCTGTTTGAATAGCTAGTGGTTTAAGTTTTACTTCTAAAATGCAATCTTTAATTTTCGGTAAATCCAATTGGTCTACTGGATTTGTTTTGGCATATCTCATGGTACTAACTTCATTAATGCGCAGAATCACAACTTGAAAGGAAACCTTAAAATAAGTAGCAAATAGAATCAATTTTACAACAAAGAATGCCTAGGGAACGACTCAATACGAGAGGGACTTCTCCTGAATTTTTTGAAGGTACATGGATTTCTTTCAAATTATTCTTATATTGATAATTGTAATAAATGGTGTGCATAAGGATCAGCAGACTATCTTATCATTTATAGCATTGATCGTTAATTACTAAGGCATTAATTATAATTGTTCATACTTATACCTAATAATTTGTGACACAAGCGACAAAAAAGATTTTTTTATGCCTACCGCTTTTATTTGCCGTTTTACTTTGTTATTCTCAAAAAACAAGGTTTATTGGCATTGAAGACGGACTTTCAAATAATACAGTTACCAGTATTTATAAAGATCAAAACGGTTTCATGTGGTTCGGAACGTTCGACGGACTTAATCGCTATGACGGAAGTTCTTTTAAAGTATTTAAAAATATTTATAATAATAAAGAGACACTTCCTAATGATATTGTTAAATGTATAAGCTCGGATAGAGGTGGAAATATTTGGGTTGGTACGCGGTCAGGAGTTGGAATACAAAATAATCGTACGCTTAAGTTTTCGGAGTTAAGTGTAAAAGACTCTTCTGGCAATATTGAAACATACAAAAAAGCGATTTCCTGTATCAGTAGGGATAATCAGGGTAATATGTTTGTTGGTACAAATTCGAATGGCTTACTGTCAGCAGCTGATGGAAGCAGCATAGGTAGCGAAATCCCCCTTTTGCGTTTCTCAGGAAAACTCACCTATTCTTATCCGGTTGCAGCGGTTACAATTGCCAGTGATCAAGCTGTGTGGGTTGCTGTCGGTGACGTTGGGCTTTGCGAACTCGACAAAAAAAACAAAAGATTAAAAGTTGTCAAAGCGCTACCTCAAATTACCTGTATTACTGCGTATAATTCTGATAAACTGTATTTAGGCACAACGAATGGTGTTTATATCTATTCAATACACGACGGTACATCTGCGAAAGTCGATTTGGGGAGGTATAATAATTGCAATACAACCGCTATATTGATTGATGATACAACCAACGACTTATGGATTGCCACAGACGGTTTGGGTATCATCAAGCTTAAAATATCAATAAATCGGCCGGTGATTAGTCAAATTACTTCTGATTTATTAAGCAGTAACGCCATTATTGCTATTTATGAAGATGATTTTTCAACAAAATGGATAGGTACTAACAGAGGAGGAATTAATATCGTAGATGATAAAACTATTCAGTTTAAGACTTACCGACATAACCCTTTCCGGTCAAATAGCCTAATTAATGATTTTGTCTTTTCGTTCGGCGAAGATCAGGAAAAGAATATTTGGATAGGAACCGATGGGGGTGGACTAGATATTTGGAATCGTAAAGAGCAGATATTTAAACATCATTCTTTTATATCAAAAAATGAAAGAGGTAGTGGTGGGAATAATATAACCAGTATCATTAAAGATGACCAGCAAAATATGTGGTTTTCGACATTTGAGTCTGGAATCCGCCGTTATAATGTAAAAAAGCGCGTATTTGAACATATCCCAATTCGGGGAAAGACGGAAATAAATGCCGTTTGGAAATTGTATAAAGATCATCATGGTGTTATCTGGGCTATATGTTTTCCAGAAACAGACGAGAGTCGTCTTTACTTCTTTGTGTCCAATAAAGGCTGTTTTCTTCCTGCTGCCCATAATTTGAACGAAAATATCCTTTCTATTGTTAGTGACGGGAATGACAATTTATGGCTTGGTACTTATAATTCTATTATTCGTATCAACAAAATTAATGGCATTGATAAAAAAATTAGTCTTGGCTGTGAAGTAAGGAGTCTTTTGATCAATAAAGCAGGTATATTATGGTGTGGTACCAATGGCCGGGGCATTTTCTCCTATAATCCGGTTTCAGGAAAACTGAAAAATTATAACGTAGCAAATGGCCTGTGTAATAATAAGGTACTGAATATAGAGGAGGATGATAAAGGAAACTTATGGATGAGCACCTACCACGGATTGTCTAGGTTAAATATAGTAAATATGAGTTTTGATAATTACTATACAGCAGATGGATTACAATCTAACCAATTCTATTATAATGCATCAGGTCATTTAAGTTCGGGTGAATTATTGTTTGGCGGAATAAAGGGGTTTAATATTTTCAACCCTGACAGTATACATCGTTTTTATAATTTTCCAAAATTAGTTATTACAGGTGTTCGGATTGCCAATTCTGACATAGATGCAACCAGTACTTTCGTGAAAGGGGAGCCGAGTTTTTATAATATTGATCATTTAACACTGCCTTACAATAAGGCCATGTTTTCTGTTGATTTTATTGCATTGCAATATTCACTAGCCGAGAAAATACAATATGCATATATGCTTGAAGGCCGGGACAAGATTTGGAACTATATCCTTGATCAGCACAGTCTGAACTATTCCCAACTTCATGAAGGTAGCTATATCCTGCGGATTAAAAGCACTAATCAATCCGGAATTTGGAACAGCAAAGAGAAACTAATATATATTACGGTAAGCCCACCCTGGTATCGTACATGGTGGGCTTATTGCCTTTATTTGTTGTTTGTTTCCAGTTTACTGGGCAGTTATCTTTATTATTATCGCAGACAAACAAGTCTTCAATACCAAATGAAATTGGAGAAAGAATTAAATGAGAACAAAATTTCCTTTTTTACCAATATCTCCCATGAACTAAGGACACCCCTAACTTTGATTGTTAATCCGATAAAGGAATTATTGCATAATAATGGGCAGACAATAGATCTTGTCGACATCAGTACAGTATACAGGAACTCGCGCCGCTTGTTGAGCCTTGTAGACCAGCTATTATTATTTAAGAGCTCAGAAAAAGAAATTTCGAAGCTTAATCTGGCATGGCTTGACATCAGCGAAATTTGCCAGGAAGTTTTCCTTTGTTTTAAAAATCAGGTATTAAAGAAAGATATACAATATAAATTTGAACCCAGCGGGCCGATATATGTATTGGGTGATCGTGAAAAGTTGGACATTGTTTTATTTAATCTCCTTTCAAATGCCATCAAATACACTCCGAAAGGTGGGGAGGTTAGCCTGCGTATTGTTGAATTGAATAATTCAATTGAGATATTTGTATCAGATACAGGAATAGGTATTCCAAAGGAAACTGGAAATAAACTATTCAATAAATTTTATCGCCTTGACCAAAAAATGAATTAAGAAAACGGATTTGGTATCGGCTTGTATCTGGCCTGGCAGTATATGGCAATTCATAATGGTGAAATTTCCTATGTCAGTGAAGCAGGCGTTGGCAGCGAATTTAAAATCGTATTGCCCAAATCTGGCGAGGTGCCCATCAATTTCAAAATAATTGATGAGGCTAAAACTACAAGATCTTCGATGGTTAAGGAGCTGATCTTAGATCCCATTGATGAAGCAATGCAGCTAAAGAATACCGAAAATAGTGTGAAAAAGGTTATTTCTACTATTGAGAGCCCAAAGCAGACCATTTTGTTGATTGAAGACGATATTGATTTCCGGACGTACTTAAAGAGCTTAATGCATGATGATTATGATATTTATGAAGCCGATAATGCTGAAACGGGTTTTGCTGTTGTTATAGATCATGACCCTGATATTGTAGTTAGCGATGTAATCCTAAAAGGGATGAGCGGGATTGAATTTTGTGCAAAAATGAAAGACTCGCCATCTTTCAGCCACATACCTGTTATACTGCTTACCGGCAGTTTTTCTCCGGAAATTAAATTAAAAGGAATAGAATGTGGAGCTGATGACTATATAACCAAACCTTTTGAAAAGAATTTGTTGATAGCTCGAATCAATAGCATCCTTAAGGGAAGAAATTTGCTTAAAAAGTTTTTCATCAATGAAGTAACATTGAAGCAACACCAGTTAAAAATTCCCGCCGAATACAGTGATTTTATAACTAAATGTATTGCCATCATTGAAGAACATCTGGAAAATGAAGAATTTACAGCGGCGCAATTTGCACTTGAAATTGGAATGAGCAGGTCGAAATTATTTAGAAACATCAAGTCAATTTCAGGTTTGTCCATCGCTGAATTTATCAGATACATCAGGTTGCGTAAAGCCGGGCAATTGATGATAGAAAGTGACATGCATATCAGGGAAATTGCCTTCAAAGTTGGCTTCAATGATCAAAAGCATTTTCGGGAACAATTTCAGAAATTGTTTGAAATGAACCCTTCAGCTTTTGTCAAGAAATACAAAAATTCTTTTGCGAATAACAAAACGGCTATTAAAGTGACGCAAATCGTGCGGAAATAATTGGATTGACTCCTACAAACTGAATTTTATAGCAAAACCCACCTTTATTTGGTCAATCCCCCCCCCTTGATATTGATCTTTTCCATGCAGTTTTGTCTTATCAGGCACAATTAAGTATAGTAAATGTGATATTGAATTACACTGTGAATCAGTGGTATTGCAATGTGTTTTCATTTATTTACCAAGTGTGGCAATCAAAAAACTGTTTTCAAATTAAAAATTTATGCCGGACATATCCCTAATATTTAATCTATGAAGATTTTATCATTAATTATGCTTTTTATGATCCTGGTTTTAGACTTAAAAGCCCAGGCCCCGAAAAAAAAGGACAAGATTTTTTGGGAGGAAAGTTTCACTAGATATTTACTGCCTGAAGGCTGGAAAAATGTCGACATGAGCAATACGAACAGCGTAAATTGGCTGGTGACCGATCAACCTTATCCGGGTTCTTACCAATATCAGCAGCAAGCACCCCCCATTGCATCTAAAAGCCGTGGTTATTATCTGCAATTTCAGCCGGGATATATGGTTGACGAGGACCAGCCAAACTGGATTAAGAAGAAACAATATCCTGATGCCTGGATACAAACCGGGGGGATAGATTGCTCTACCCATCAGTCAGTGATATTAAAATTTCAGCAAACATTCAGATATAACGATTTTAACCACAGCACGGGCGCGGGCCTGTATGTAGGTGTTAGTACCGATGGCAAAGTATGGACCGACTTCGATGTGAAAAACGATATGGCTGCCGCTACTGATATGTTTAGTCCTATAAACCAGGAGCTTAATATAAGTAAGGTTGCTGCAGGGCAGCCTAAGGTATATATCCGTTTTTACTGGAAGGGGTATTACAGCTGGTATTGGATGGTTGATGATATTTCGTTATCAGAAGGATTAAAAAAGGATGTAGCTGTAACGCGTCTGACGTCGAACAGTGAGAATAGCAATATTTTTACCCACCACGACATATTGGCTGTACAACTTAAGAATAATGGGATCGAGCCTATTACGCAGGATTTTGAAGTAAGCTGTCTTATCGACAACAAACGAAAATTGTCCGCTACAGTTAAGGCTTCTGGGAATCCAATTAATCCGGGTGAAGAGAGGAGTTTAAGTTTTCCTGGTGTTGACCTTTTAACAAGGCCATCACATCAGTTAGATTTCAGAGTAAAACTTGATGCCGATGAAAACGCTGACAATGATAAACTGGCGTTAAAAATATATGCAAAGGAATCCTATATGGGTAATATTACTGCTTTTAAGGCTAATAGAAATGAGTTCGATTTGAGTGTGGCTGTATCGAAAGTTAAAGTAATATTTTATAGTGATGATATCTTTAGGATTTGGCTTGCCCCGGATGGTGATTTTACCAATCCTGCCGGCAACGACATTGTTGAACAATACACGGTTAACCATCCGCAGGTAAATGCTACTGATAAGGGGGGGTATTACCAGATCAAAAGCCGGCAATGCGTTTTGCGTATCTATAAACGCCCAATGCGTTTTGCTTTGTACGATATAACTAATACCCATAAAGTTTGGGAAGAAACTAAGCCCATAGCTGTCGGTGCTGAAACGACACAATGCATGGAACGCCAGCCTAATGAATATTTTTATGGTTGCGGTATGCAAAATGGCTATTTCTCTCATCGGGATAATGATATCCTGATTGAAAAAGGGAATGGCTGGGACAATGGCGGTCGTGCCAACCCCGCACCTTTTTATATGTCGACCGCTGGATATGGCGTTTTTAGGAATACGTTTGATGTGGGGGTATATTCCTTTAAACAAAATCTGAAATTCACTCATAATGAAAACCGTTTTGACGCCTTTTATTTCTATGGCCCATCCCTAAAAAAGATATTGAATGGTTATACCCAGATTACCGGCCGTCCGTTTTTAATGCCACGCTGGGCACTTAGTTTGGGTGATGCCAATTGTTATAACCGCGGAACTAAAGGGTATAGTACTGAAAATTATACCGGAAGCGGCATAAACGGTACTACGCCTGATGTAATCGATCTTGTTGCAAAAAAATATGTAGAAAACAATATGCCTCGCGGCTGGATATTGCCTAACGATGGTTATGGCTGCGGCTACGTTAAGCTTGATTCCACAGTTATGGAACTGCATAAGCTTGGTTTTTATACCGGGCTATGGACGGAGAACGGCATTAAACGTATTGCAAAGGAAGTAGGAACCTATGGCACCCGTTTGTGTAAACTAGATGTCGCCTGGGTGGGACCGGGCTATAAATTTGCGCTGGATGCCTGTAAGTCGGCCTATAACGGCATTGAAAATAACAGTAATGAGCGTGGTTTCGTTTGGTGCGTGATGGGGTGGGCAGGAACACAAAAATATTCCACTGTTTGGAGTGGAGATCAAACAGGTAACTGGGAATATATCCGCTTTCATATCCCAACGGTGATAGGTTCCGGCTTATCAGCCCAAAATGCAGCTACGGGCGATGTAGATGGTATTTTTGGCGGCAGCGATTCCACTTATGTGCGCGACCTACAATGGAAATGTTTTACACCTGTGTTTATGGTAATGAGCGGTTGGGCCAAAAAGGATAAACAGCCTTATTTATACGGCGAGCCATATACTACTATCAATCGTAAATACTTGAACCTTAAAATGCGTTTAACGCCATACATGTACACCTATTGCGCCCAGGCACACGAAACTGGGGTACCCACCACACGTGGTATGGTATTGGAATTTCCGAACGATCCGGTTGTCTGGGGAAAACAAACCCAATACCAGTTTATGAATGGTAAATGGCTACTCGTAGCCCCGGTTTATAAAAGTGAGGCAAAACGCGACAGCATTTACCTCCCCAAAGGCACCTGGTATGATTACTGGAATGGGCAAGCCTACAATGGAGACACTTGGTTGAACAATTATCCGGCCCCATTGGATAAACTCCCTGTTTTTGTGAAAGCAGGGGCAATTATCCCCATGTATCCTCAAATGGATTATGACCGGCAAAGGAAAGCAGACAGTTTGACATTGGAAATTTATCCTTATAAAACATCCTCTTTTAATTTATATGAGGACGACGGCATTACACGGGATTATAAAAAAGGAGGATTTGCCAAAACGCTGATAAGTGTGCAAGCTGATAAACACACGCAAGTAAGGATACAGGCTGCTAAAGGCAGTTACAGCGGCAAATATTTAAAACGGGTTTATTTATTGAACATTCATCAGGCCGCAATGCCAAAAAAGGTTATGATTAATAAGGGGGGATTGGTGGTTTATGCATCAGGCAGCCAGTTTAACATGGCAAAAACCGGTTGTTATTTTGAGGGTGGTGAGAAAAATGGAATACTGCATATTAAGACCAGTTATCTGAAAACGACTGAATCCCAAATCGTACGAGTCTTTAATTGATAACCTGTAGACATGCTAACTCCATTTTATCTTCCATTGGGTTGAATGCAAAAACTGCGAATATATAAGAAATAAGGAACGATTCATGGTCGTAATCTTCACTATAATAAGAATAAATAATTTTAATGTATAAATTTTATAAAATGAAACGTAAGTTTTTTCGAGCTGCTTTCCTTCTCCTTTTAATTAGTTATGCCGGATTCTCACAGGCCAGACATACTTTTGAGATCAGTAATGGCAATTTTCTCTATGATGGAAAACCGATCCAAATCCATTCGGGAGAGATGCACTTTGCCCGTGTCCCAAGACCCTACTGGCGCCACAGACTTAAGATGATGAAGGCTATGGGATTGAATACTGTGGCTACGTATGTATTTTGGAACTACCAGGAAACGGCCCCCGGGGTATGGGATTTTAAAACGGAAAGCCGCGATGTTGCGGAGTTTATAAGAACTGCGCAGAAAGAAGGATTAATGGTTATCCTTCGTCCGGGCCCGTATGCCTGTGCTGAATGGGAATTTGGAGGATATCCCTGGTGGCTGCAAAAAAACAAAGACTTGATTATCAGAAATAATAACAAACCCTTTTTAGATTCGTGCAGAGTCTACATCAATAAACTGGCTGAGCAGGTTAAAGATTTGCAAATTACCCATGGAGGCCCGGTTATAATGGTGCAAGCCGAAAATGAATTTGGATCTTATGTAGCACAGCGAAAAGATATTCCGGTAGCGCAACATAAGGCCTATAGTATGGCCATAAAGCAGGAACTTTTAGACGCCGGGTTTGATGTGCCATTATTTACTTCTGACGGAAGCTGGCTTTTGAAAGAAGGTAGTATTTCGGGAGCTTTGCCGACAGTAAATGGTGAAGCTGATACAGCTAAGGTTAAGCAGACCATCAATCAATATCATAATAACACTGGCCCGTATATGGTTGCCGAATTTTATCCCGGATGGCTGGATCATTGGGGGGAGGATTTCGCCACGGTTAGTTCAGCGAGTGTAGTAAAAGAAACAAAAAATTATCTTAATTCGGGCATTTCTTTTAACTATTATATGGTGCACGGTGGAACTAATTTTGGGTTTACCTCCGGTGCAAACTATGATGAAAATCATGACATACAACCTGATATCACCAGTTACGATTACGATGCACCAATTACAGAAGCAGGATGGGCTACACCAAAATATGATTCATTGAGAAACTGTCTGCAGACTTTTACCCATGAGGTTTTACCACCTGTGCCGTCAAGAATTAATGTAATCACCCTACCCTCGATAAAGTTCGGAGAATCAGCCGATCTTTTTTCTTTGATCAAAAATATTGATCCAGTTAAATGCGATACACCTCTGACTTTTGAAGATCTTAACCAAGGTTTTGGTTATGTACTTTACCGTCATAAATTTAATCAGCCGATAAGTGGTAAACTTACCTTAAATGGTTTACGTGATTACGCACTGATCTACGTAAATGGTATATTAATTGGCCAACTCAATCGTAATTCCAAAACCTATACAATAGATGTCAGCATTCCGTTTAACGGTGTTTTAGATATATTCGTCGAAAATATGGGCAGGATAAATTATGGATCAGCAATTAATCAAAATCTGAAAGGACTGATAGGACCAGTAAATATTGCAGGATTGGAAATTAACAATAACTGGCAAATGTTCCGATTGCCTATGCTGCAGGTGCCGGAGCTAAAACCAGGTTTGTACAGTGCTGTAACTGGTCATCCCGCTATTTATCATGCAAAGTTTATACTAAAAGAAACGGGAGACACTTTTTTGGATATGAGCAGTTGGGACAAAGGGATTGTTTTTATAAACGGACACAATCTGGGACGGTATTGGAAAGTCGGACCACAGCAAACATTGTATCTGCCGGGCTGTTGGCTGAATAAAGGTGTAAATGAAATTGCTGTGTTTGAACAGGTGAATAAAACTGAACATCCAACTATTCACAGTACAGAGACACCAGTATTGGGTCGGCTTATATCTGCTGATTAAACTATAAGCCGGCTATTCACAATTAGAGTTTACTATTTTGAAATGTAAGGTTAGATTTTACGGTACCCGAGTTTTATTTCCTAAGTGAATTGAACTCTATTAATACCTACTGGCTACAATATTTAATGTATGAACTAAGTATCCAATTAACGGGCAATTTTTAATGCAGTAATTACT